>JAVBJY010000228.1:0-3636 GCA_031546735.1 Eubacteriales bacterium | reverse complement strand
AATTAATCACTTTATTTTGCCCCCTCGATCAATGTTTTTGCATACTGTATGATATCCTCTTTTGTGTATACGTTGTCTGGGTCGATGCCCTTTTTGTGTATAGAATGCCCTTGGGGTGTTTCTAGCTTTAATACGGTTGCTTGGGCAGAGTATCCGTCTTTTAACCGAAACTCTATCTGCCCGATGCCTTTGCCAAATGATTTTGTGCCCACAATTGTCACGTTTTGCAAATTTTCTTTTAGCGCCGTAATCAGTGTCTCCGCGGCGCTCGCCGTGTGTTCATCTTCTAATAAGACGATGTGCGCAAAGGTAAACGCGGGCTTTCGTTTGGCGACAACTTTTTTTGTGAAGATGCCTTGTCGTGCGTCTTCATACCCGATGACTTGCCCTTTGTCTAAAAACAATTCGGCGATCTTGTAGCTGTCATCCAAAAACCCACCTGGGTTTCCCCGTAGATCGATGATCATGTTTTGATAGGTTTTTAACTTGTTTTTGTTTTTCTGTACAAACTTTCGTGTGTATGCGCTCATGTTCGGTATTTTTACGTATACGGTGCCCTGCCCCATATCTGTCAATGCACACTGTTTGGACTCTGCCTTTTTGTATGCGTCCAACCGTGCGTACTGGTCTTTCGTCTTCATGTGTGTATAGACATCGCCATTCGTATCCGCAATTTTTTCTGTAATGAGGGCAATGGCCAACTTATCAAAATATCGAAGGTATCCGGCTGTGTTCGCCTTTACGCCCACCTCTTCTTCATAAATCTGGTCAAGCGTATCTGTGTACACATAATTTTCGCTGATTAGCACCTTAAACAGCATATAATCAAAATTAATATAAACAACAGCCAATAGCGCACACAAAAGCAACAAAGACTCAACATACAAAATTCTATATTTTCTTTTGTAGTTTATTTCTTTTTTACGTTTTTCAGGGATATACATTTTTTTCATGGTCGGCCTTCTTTCCTTAAACAGGTTTTACATACACGTGTACGCACCGTCAACCGTTAAGATTTGCCCTGAAATATAACTGGCCTTCGGGGATGCCAAAAACACAGCCAGTGCCGCAACTTCGGAAGGCGTTCCGAACCGCATGAGCGGTATGTCGTCTGTCAAACCTGCTCGCTCTTCCTCATCTAGCCACGCATTCATCTCGGTTTCGATGACGCCACAACTAATGGCGTTCACCCGTATGCCTGTGGGGCCCAGTTCTTTGGCAAGTGACTTTGTAAAGGCGTTTACAGCCCCTTTCGAAGCCGCGTATACTGCTTCACAAGAGGCACCCGTCGTGCCCCATATCGACGAAATGTTGAGAATGCACCCCTGCTGTTGCCCTATCATCTTTTGCACCGCATGATAGGTGCAGTTATATACACCGTTCACATTGGTATGCATGACGTCGTTCCATTCCTCCGGCTTCATCTGATTAAAAAGCCCTACGTACGACACCGCGGCATTGTTCACCAGCACATCCACTTGTGCGTGTGTTTGGTGGATTTCTTCAAACAGTTGTGTTGCCTGTTCATAGCAGGAGATGTCTTTTGGGATCATGTACACATCGGGGCTGATTGCCTTACATTCGGCAAAGGCCTGTGTAAGCGCTTCGCTTTGGCTACGACCATTCAAAATGACGGCATAGTTTTCCCTCAAAAACTCTTTTGCGATTTCTTTGCCGATTCCCCGTGATGAACCTGTAATGAGCGCCACTTTTTTATTCATGCTGTTCATTCTTCCCATTTCGCAGTAAATGTATTTCTTCCTTATACAAATTCGTATTTTTATCAAGCCATGGGGTCTCAAGTATTAGAATTTTATCCTTGGCGTATTTAGAATGGACGATCCGATACAAGGCGTCGAAGCCAATGTTATCCCGCCCTTTTGGATTGCTCTCATCTGCACCGATGTTGGCATGTCTGTCTTTTTTTGCACCTTTCGCGTTCAGCGAACCATTGACATGAAATACGTGTAACCGTTCAAGCCCAATCGTCTCGTCAAATTCCTTCATGACGTTGTCAAAATCGTTTACGATGTCGTAGCCGCTGTCATTGGTGTGACAGGTGTCAAAGCAAACGCCGATTTTTTCTTTTAACTCGACCTTCTCGATAATGCGGGCAAGCTCTGAAAAGTTCCGACCCACTTCACTCCCTTTGCCTGCCATTGTCTCTAGGCATATGATCGGCTTCATCTGTTCTGTCAACACCATGTTGAGGCCTTCTGCAATTTTGTTGATGCCATAGTCTAAATCTTTGTCTGTGTACGCACCGGGATGCAAGACGAGATAACGAGAGCCAAACGCTTCTGTTCGTTCAAGTTCTGTTTTTAAAAAACTGGTGGCCAACTCTGCAATATTTTCTTTATACGATGCGAGGTTGATGATATATGGCGCATGCACCACAAAATCACTCAATCCATTCTCTTCCATAAACTGATGGCCTTCTTCTATCTTCATCTTTTCAAGAGGCACCCGGATGGTGTTTTGGGGGGCACCGGTGTAAACCATAAATGTATTGGCGCCATAAGAATGCGCCTCTTTCGCCGCGCCTAACAAGCCCCCCGCAATCGAAACGTGTGAACCAATCTTCATTTTTCTTCCTCCGTTTTGTGATGCTACTTCATAGCTTGTGAACGCGGAAGTAGTATCCTTTGTTTTTTTTCTTTGATGGTGCTATAATGCATTAGTATATATGAAAAAGTAAATAAAATCCACCACATTTGCACCATGAATGCGTATCGCATAAAAAGGAGCACAAACGAAAGGAATCTACATGGACATACTACGAAATAACAAACTATTTTTAAGAAATCTTGCTTTCCTTGCCGTCCCCATCATCTTGCAAGAACTTCTCAATGCATCTGTTAACATGACAGACACGTTTATGATTGGGCAGTTGGGCGTCGCTTCTATTACCGCTGTCGGCCTCGCCAATCAGATCTTCTTCCTATTTGTACTCATTGTATTTGGCATCAACAGCGGTGCCTCTATCTTTATGGGGCAGTATTGGGGCAAGCGAGACACAGACAACATCCATACGGTTATGGGCATTTGCTTTCTCTCTAGCTTTTTTGTTGCCTTTTGCTTTTTTCTTGCCACGCAGGTTTGTCCCGACCTATTGATGTCGTTTTATTCGAAAGACCCCGCCGTTATCGAACTTGGCGTCATTTATCTGCGCCGAATCGGCTACACGTATTTAATTATTGCATTTACGCTGGCATTTAATACGTCCCTTCGAAGCATCGGCATGACCCCTGTGCCCATGTTGACGACATTGATTGCGCTAACGATCAACGTTGTGTTAAATTATGTTTTTATTTTTGTGCTACACATGGGCGTAAAAGGCTCTGCCACCGCCACCGTCATCGCCCGCTTAATAGAATTTTTGGTTCTTTACTCGATTGTCAGGGTGAGAAAGTTGCCGATCTATTCTGATTTAAAGGGCTATTTTAAAGCAGACAAGAAATTTATTAAAGCATTTTATGCTGTCACGTTGCCCGTTATCGCCAATGAGTTTCTTTGGGCACTGGGCACGACGATTTATAATGTCGCTTACAAGTTTAGCGGCACCGACGCCCAAGGCGCGTTTCAAATCGCAAGCACCGTGCAAAATCTGTTTATGGTTATCGGCATGGGCATCGG
>JAVBJY010000087.1:0-7974 GCA_031546735.1 Eubacteriales bacterium | reverse complement strand
GTCCATACATTGGTTGCAGGGTTATACGCTTCTACAGAAGCCGTATAGCCGTTTATAGTTTGATCTGGTCCTACCACCCCTCCCAGTGCATAAACAATTCCGTCCCACTCAACTGTTTGTACATACGCTCTTCCTTGATTCAATGTAGCGCCAAATTTATAGCTGTCTGGTGTAAAATAATCTGCTCGCGCCTCTTTCTGTCCTAACCATAAAGATGAACAACAAATGCACAATACCATCAAAAAACTAAGAATTCTTTTTCTCATACTCCGTTCTCCTTTTGTAATGGATACTATCGCTGTGAAAATATACCTGACACAATACAAATCTATTCTTACAACTATAGTTCGACATAATGATATACGAAAATACATTTTTTGTCAATGAAAGTATTTCCACGATTTTTTATTACTCATTGCGCCGTTCTTTTGCCGCCATATATGTGCACCTTTTATAAATCAAACTGAAATGCACAAGTAAGCTTGCACGCTTGGCTCGTTACCATCGCAAAAATAAAAAGGTGATATTGATCAGAAAATAGATAGACGCTTGCATTGGTTTGATATAAAATGAATCATCTACATATTCACAGCACAGAAAGAGGGGATTGATATGAAAGTAATCGCAATCAATGGAAGTCCGAGAAAAAATGGAAACACAGCAACGTTACTCAAAGAAGCTTTAAACGGTGCAGAGTCGAAGGGTGCCGAAGTCACATCCATCAACCTGTACGATTTGAATTTCAAAGGCTGTACGAGTTGCTTTTCATGCAAGCGCCTTGGCGGCGCAAGCTATGGCAAATGCGGCATGAGAGACGAACTCACACCTGTCCTTGAAAGCATCATAGCGGCAGACGCCGTGATTTTTGGCTCACCGATTTACATTGGCAACCTCACTGGCACCATGCGCAACCTGCTCGAACGGCTTATCTTCCAATATCTTGTATACGATAAAAATTTTTCTACCATCGCCCCTAAGAAAGTCAAAATGGCTCTCATTGGAACCATGGGTGCGCCAGAAAACCTCGCCATCCAGCAAGGTTCCATTAAAGTACTCAACGAGATGAACGATTCTCTTGCACGTATATTCGGTTCGTCTGAATTGTTGTGCAGTATGGATACATACCAATTTGATGATTACAGCAAATATGAAGCCAGTGCCTTCGATGTTGCTGCCAAAACAAAACGGCGAGAAGAGCAATTTCCGGTGGATTGCCAACATGCATTTCAAGTCGGCGTGAAGCTGGCCAGTCTATAAAACACCAAAAAGCGAACGCCCCATACCAAGTTCCGGTATGGGGCGTTCGCTTTTGGTGTAACTCTCTAATTCTGTGCATGCTCCATTCGTTTTTGCTCATACATTTTTGTGTCGGCACAATGTATGAGTTCATCCAACGACTGGCCATCCTCAGGAAATGCCGCCATACCCCGGCTAAAGCTCAAAAAGACATCTTCGTGACCGACACGTACAATGGGCGCTTCAAGTTCATGGTAAATGTTGCTCCAAACATACTCTACTTCCCCCTGAATTGCTTGATCGCCCACATGGACAATGACAAACTCGTCACCACTGATCCGCGCGCAAAGAAAATTCTGATCCAAATGCTTTTGTATCCTTTTGCTAAACTCTCGCAACACATAATCGCCGATGTTGTGTCCGTATGTATCGTTGATTTGCTTAAAATGGTTCAAATCGATATAGTATAACTGAAATCTTTCTTGCCGCTCCATTAACGTTTCTAATGAATGAAACAGTCCCTTTCGATTTTTCAACTCGGTCAATGGGTCTGTGCACACCATGTTTTCCAACTCACCTTTTACAGCCTTTAATTCCATGTTATTCTGCACAATAAACCCAATCAAGACGCTGACACAAAGCCCAATGAAGATCAACGTCCAATTTTCAGGATGCTCATACCACATGCGGACAGGTGAAATGCGAAAATACCAATCGGCATTTAAAATGGGCATATACTGTTCGATAAAACGCGTATGAATAGTATCCATGCCTTCGCTGTTGGCGATAATTTGTCTTTCGTTGTTGTCTGGGTTGACCCGCCATATTTCATAGGCAAATCCTTGGGCTTTCAGTACGTCAAGCCCCGCGCCATCTAACGCTTGCGGGTATTTTAGCGTGACGGATACAAGCCCCCAAAAGCGCTTGCGGTCGTCTGGCGCATCCACCCATACCGGCAACCGCCCCACCAAGGCCTCTCCGCCTTGCATTAGCTGAAAGGGACCGCCGAATACAAGCTGATTCATTTCTTTTGCCTCGAGTGCCTCTTTGTTGCCAGCACCCTCTCCTAATAAATCAAACCCAATGAGGGGCTCGTTTCCCTGCAAAGGATACACATTGGATACGACCCCGTTAGGGGCAATGACCAAGTTAAGAATGGCGGGGTCATCCATAATGGTCGCCGCTACCCGCTCAAAATCCCCAAACTCACCATTGTTTTGTATAACAAGGGCCGAGAGTGCTTGGGTTTTATAGAGTAGCTTGGAAATGACCTCATTGATTTTAACGCTCTTTTCCATCATCAGTTGTTCCATAGACATCCGCTCAATGCTACTTTTGTTTTGAATCATGATGGCGAATAAACTAAGACATAACGCCAACGATAAGCAGAAAGCCGCAATCGCGACTGCCGACCATTTTCTGGTGCTTGGTTTGGTTGAACCTGCTTCTTTACGGCGCATCAGTGTCCTCCTTATTGTTTTTCAATAAGATTGCCAAAATCAAATACGATACCCCAACTTCAGACCGGGATATGCGTTCAAATCAAGGGGTGCTGTTTTCCCTTGCATCCACTCAAAATAAGCCGCCGCACCAATCATCGCCGCGTTGTCTGTGCAAAATATCGGCTTTGGTATGTTAAGCTCAAAGTTTTCTAACTGACACGCCTTCTGCATCTCTTCTCTTAAAAAAGAATTGGCGGAAACACCGCCTGCGAGCGCAATTTTTTTAAGGCCACGTTGCTTGCAAAGCTTGATTGCCTTTGCCACCAGTACATCGACCGCCGCCTGCTGAAAAGATGCCGCCACGTCTGCACGCTCGTACGCTTCACCAGTCATGTTGCACTTGTTGACATAATTTAAAACAGCAGATTTTAAACCGCTAAAGCTAAAATCAAAGCTATCCTCTTCTAATAACACCCGCGGAAACTTGATATTCGGTTGCCCTAATTTCGCAAGCTTTTCAATTTCGGGGCCACCCGGGTATGGCAAGCCGATTGTCCGCGCCACTTTGTCGTACGCCTCCCCTGCCGCATCATCGCGCGTCTTCCCAATCACCTCAAACACATGATAATCGGATACGTGCACAAGATGTGTGTGCCCACCCGACACCACAAGGCAAATAAACGGAGGGGCAAACGCTTCGTTTTCGATATAATTGGCGGCAATGTGCCCTTCGATGTGGTGGACGCCGATGAGTGGTTTGTTTGCCGCAAATGCAAAGGCCTTGGCAAACGATAGCCCCACCAATAATGCGCCCACAAGCCCCGGCCCGTATGTAACCGCAACCGCATCAATCTGACCCATCTCCATCTGTGCGTCCACCAATGCCTGTTCTACTACCTCGTCAATCATTTCAATGTGTTTCCGCGATGCGATTTCTGGCACGACACCGCCGTATTTTTTATGTACGTTAATTTGTGATGAGATAACGTTGGACAAAACTTGGCGACCGTTTTTTACAACGGCCGCCGCTGTTTCATCGCAAGATGTTTCAATCGCCAATATGGTTGCATCTGGGTAAACCTGTCTGAATTCCAAACTCATTTGTATCCTCTTTTCATACTATACTTCCACACGAACGCGCTTATACATAAAAAACTGCGTCAAAACCAAAATGACAACGATCGATAAATTTACATATTTTAGCGCCTCTGCTCCATTTGCAAACGATACGCTCAGTTCAGACAAAACACCATTAACACTTGTCGCCATCCAGTCGGCATAGAATAACGCCCGTTCACACACACGCGAATAAACACCGTAAGCCGCGCCTGCCCACGCATAGGAAGCGACTAACTTTGGGCTAAACAAGATAAACGCCATCATGCCCGCAAACAAACTGGTGATGCCCCACATAAAGCAGAGTAACCCTTCCAATTTATCTTCCAAACACGATTGCAGTGCTTCTGCCCCATACACTTTTCCCATGACGCCCGCCACAAAATCATCTGGTGCGCACATGGTCTCTTCTTGCATATCCATCTCGCCCATGACCGCTTGATAAATCGAAAAATCATCTCTGCATGCCTTACAATCTAGCAAGTGAAGGTTGAATTTGAGCGCCTCGTCGCCTGCCAATAGGTGCTCCATGTATTTCATCATCATATCGCCAGTCTTTTTACAGTTCAAAACTACCACCTTCTTTCATCTTAAAAATAGTTTCCTTCAAGATTTTACGGCCTCGTAAGATGCGGTTTTTTACCTTTGACAACGGTTCACCGATACTTTCTGCGATTTCTTGGTAAGACAATCCCTGTTGATGATACAAAACAATGGGCACCTTGTACATGTCGGGCAAGTCGTTGAGCAATCCTTGCAGACTTTCCTTCCGCTCCTTCTGGATGTATTCACCCTCTGGCGAGTCTGTGGCCGCGATATCAAAGCCCACTTCTTCCATGGGCACATACTCTTGTTTCTTCTTCCGCCTGTAGTCGATGACGTGATTGGTCGTAATGCGCATCACCCATGTCGAAAACTTAAATTCGGTTGAGTATTTGGCTAAATTTTGATACACCTTCATGAATACATCTTGCGCCAAATCATTGGCCTCTTCTTTGTCTGTTATCATCCGCAAAATGATGGAATAGACAAGATTTTTATATCGGTCTACCAGTTCTTCGTAGTATGCTGTATTGCCCTTTAAACATTGTTGTATCAATTCGTAATCAGACATTTCAATTGCACTTGCCTTCATTGCCTTCACTCCATTCTATACGGTACGGTATGCCAGAAAACGACCATTATCATTCGAAAAAAACCGAGGTCGTTATTCTATCATATGCAACGACTGTGTTTGGAAATATGTTCCCCGCCACGTCTACAAATTGTTCAGGGTTTGTAAGAGACGGGCTAAAGTGGGTTAGCCACAACTGCTTTGCGCCAGCCTGTTTTGCCATACGCGCGGCTTCACTAAATATCATATGTTTGTTTTCGACGGCCTTCGAAAGCTTTTCATCTTCTCCATACATGCCTTCACAGATAAACAAATCGGATTGGTGTACAAACGAGACAAGTTTGTCTGTGGGGCGGCTGTCTGTGCAGTAACTCACTTTGATGCCTTTTCTTGTTTCGCCCAAAACCATATCACTGGTGTATATTTTTCCTTCATATTCTACGTCATTTTGCTTTTGTAACGCCGACCACATTTGAACGGGAATCGGCAGTGCCTTTGCTTTTTGGATATCAAACTTTCCGATTCTGTCTACCGAAAAATGATACGCGACGCAAGGGATGACATGCGAGGCAAAGCACGCTTGAATTGTATAGTCCGGCATATGAAACGTCATGTCCTCTGCTGTGGCGCTTGGGTCGAGCGGGATTTCTTTACAAATAATTTCAAACGGAAGCTCTGGCGCGATCTTTCGTAGGCCGTTTACGACGTCTACAAGCCCTGTTGGGCCGATTAAGGTTAGCGGCTCTGTTCGGTTAGAGTTGCCGATTGTCAGCAACATCCCCGGCAAACCCGCGATATGATCCGCATGATAATGGGTAAAGCAAATGACGTCGATATTTTTAAAACCCCAACCCAACATTTTTAAAGAAATTTGTGTTCCTTCCCCACAATCGACCATTGCAAGATGCCCGTTCAATCGGCAGAGCAATGAGGTGAGAAAACGACCGGGCAACGGCATCATGCCGCCCGTCCCGAGTAGTGCTACATCTAACATACAATATCCTCATTTCAACAAAGTAAGTGTGCCATAAGTCAAAAAATCAAAGCACCGACAATAGCAGATGCGATAATAATAAAAATCGGGTTTATCTTGCCCCAAAACATGGCCGCAAACGCCACAACGGCAATGCCCACAGACATGATCTCAACAGACGCCAGCGATTGCAGATGAAACTGCTCCATCGAAAACGAAGGAAAGAACTCCGTCATGGCAATTTGCATACAGGCAACAAAGATCAAGCCCGTTACCGCCGGACGCAACCCGAAAAAAATATACTGTATTATTTTAGAATCTTTAAACTTATTCAGAAATTGCAACGCAACCAACACCATCATCAATGACGGCAGACAAACCCCTGCCGTGGCAAAAATGGCACCCAAAATACCCGCCTGCCGAAACCCCACAAACGTCGCAAGATTGACTGCAATGGGGCCGGGGGTAATCTGCGACACGGCGATAACGTCTGTAAATTCTTTAGGGCTCATCCACGATTGGCGCGCCACCTCGTGAGATAGCAAAGAAATCATGGCATACCCGCCACCAAAGCTAAAGATACCAATTTTAAAAAACGAAACGAACAACTTCCATATAACCAAAAAAATAATGATCACCCACAGTCTTTTGTGCGTTACAATATATACGAATCGAATACCCGATTGTCTTACGAAGTCAATGTTAATATTCTTAATTTTTCCACTCGGTTTTTCCCTACTTCTTCAATAATAAAGCGCGTGCCCTCTTTTTCGACTTCCTCGCCGCATAACGGAAACCGTCCGAGTATCCCCACTACATACCCGCCAATCGAATCAAAATCTTCAGATTCGAAATGAGTACCGATCATCTCGTTGACGTCGTCGATTTTTGTGGTGGCATCCACGATGTATTCATTTTCTTTTACGACTTCAATTTCTTCTTCTGCATCGTCAAACTCGTCGGAAATGTCCCCTACGATTTCTTCTAGCAAATCCTCTAATGTCACAAGGCCAGACGTTCCGCCGTATTCATCCAAGATAATCGCCATGGCGATTCTTTTTTTGCGCATTTGGGAAAACAGTTCGGCAGAGGGCTTTGACTCATATGTAAACAACGGCTCTCGCATATAGTCTGTCACATTAAAATCTTCGTCTTGTGCCAAAAACATATAATCTTTCACAGACAGGACGCCAACGATGTCATCCATCGTTTTGTTGTAGACAGGTACCCGCGAAAATTGTTCTTCTTTGAACATTTGCCTCACTTCGTCAAACGTGGCGTCCGCCGAAATGGCGATGATATCCGTCCTCGGGATCATGACGTCTTTTGCGTTAGAATTTCCAAAGTCTACCACGTTGTTGATCATTTCCCGTTCATCTATTTCCAAAACACCCTCTTCGTGACTCACATCCACCATCGTCTTAAACTCTGATTCTGTTATCAGTTGTGTCCGTTCTGACGCTTTGCCAAAAATCTTCACGATAGAACCGGTAATGAGATTCAATATGAACACAAGCGGTGTCATTATGTATACACAAGCATAAATCGGCTTGATCACAAGCAATGAAGTTTTTTCGGCATGTTGCGCCGCAAACGTTTTGGGGATAATCTCTCCAAACACCAGCAAGAGCAAGGTTAAAATACCCATCACAATGCCGATTGCGCTACTGCCAAACCGCTCTGTTGCCGCGACTGTCATAAGGGCAGACACACTGACATTGGCAAGATTGCTCCCGATTAAGATAGACGTCAACAGTTGATCCGGCTTGTCTAAAACGGCTTTGATTAGGTTGGCATTTTTGATCCCTTCATCCACCATGTTGCGAAGCCGCATCTTGCTGAGTGAGATAAGCGCCGTTTCCGAAGCGGAAAAAAAAGCGGCCACTGCCAATAATAAAATCAAAATCAATAGATGCTGCGAACTGTCTGCGTCCACAAAAACCACTCTCCCTGTGTTTTGAAAGCCGTATATACGAACAGTGAAAAAAGCTTCGCTCTGATGCGTCGCTATTTTCTGCTGTCCATATCATTATACCATATTGTACCGTATTTCGCATATAAAAATCAATACCTCTGCGGAAAGAAGGCGTTAC
>JAVBJY010000113.1:0-12020 GCA_031546735.1 Eubacteriales bacterium | reverse complement strand
CCGCCACTACTTGCAATGTATAGTTCCGATATGAAAAAGGTGATTGCGCTCATAATGACACCTACTATATAAGCGCTTGTCACGTACCCCCCGGCAAGCGTTCCCAGTTTGACAGGTGAACACAGAAAATCTTTTCTTCTGCCGCTTACCCTGTCACGAAGCATAATGCTTAATGAACCTAACGTTGTAGTGATGGACGCTACAGCAATCAACCCGGCTGTCGCCCAACTATTCACCAAATAATCCAGTCCATTTAGGTTGGGATAACTGCTTTTTAGATTACTGCTAAGAAAAACAACATATACGATAACGACAATCAATGCGCCAATAAGAGACACCAACACACCTCGTTTGTTTCTAAAATAAATCATACAATTTCTCGTCATAATATTACTCATTTTGGGTAGCCTCCTGTTCGAATAGATTGATAAATACTTCATCCAACGTGTTTGCCTTATACTTGGCCTTCAACTCGCTTGCCGTTCCGTCTGCAATTATCCTGCCGTGGTTCAGCATAACAATATAGTCGGAAATGGCGGCTTCCTCCATGTAATGCGTTGTAAGTAGAACGGTCATCTCCCTTTCTTGCTGCAACCGTTTTATCGTTGTCCAAACCAGCTTTCTGGCGTGAGGGTCAAGCCCTGTCGTAGGCTCATCCAAAAACAAAATGTCCGGTCTATGAAGCAAAGCCCGTGCAATATCAACTCTTCGGCGTTGTCCTCCAGACAATTTTCCATACGGTTGGTCAATAAATTCCATCGCCTCTACTGCCAATGCAGTGTCGTGTACAGCTTGTTTTGCATTCGCTTTATTTTTAAAATAAAACTTTGCACGGATCGTCAAGTTCTCCCGTACCGTCAAAAGTGGGTCGAGCACACTGTCTTGAAAAACAACCCCAATTTTTGATTTAATCTTTTGATCATCTTTTCCCAATCGAAGCCCGTCTATGGTTACAATTCCCGAATCATGTGTCATTAGGGTACAAAGTATATCCATTGTCGTGGTCTTCCCCGCGCCATTTTGACCAAGCAAAGCAAAAAACTGTCCTCGCTCCACATAAAAACTAATTTCGTTGACTGCTGTTATGTTTCCGTAACTTTTCCTCAATTTTTCGATTTCAATTATTTTATGCATTTGCTACTCACTCCCCTGAAATGTTGTTTGCACTCTTACAATACTTTGTCGCAATCATGATTGCAATAGGGTTACAAGTGTGTTGCTGATTCGGGCTGGTAAGTTGCATATAGAAGAAGGTGCGTTGCGAGTAGCGCAAAGTCGGTTTTTAATTTCTCTAATATTTCTTGCTTGGTCATAATAAAACAACCCCTTTACAATTTTGGGTTTCCCTTTCATTGTGAAGGAGTTGCTATGTTTTTGTTCTTTTCAGTTTCCACTTCACCGCCATAGCGGTGAACTTAACAAAATTATTGTGACAATGTTGTTTTTTCGAGCCATTTGATTTCAGTTAACTCTTTGCCAAAATATTCTTTCGTATGCTGTGCATTATGGTGGAAATGAAAAGCATCTTCATCTTTCCAAATTTCCCAAAGGATAAACTCTCCTGCTTCACGATTACCCGGAACGATAAAAAATTCTACACAGCCTTCTTCTTCCGAGATCGTCTGCCTTACAAATTTGATAAATTCATCATAAACATAATTGTAATCATTGCCCTCCGTTACTTTTATACAAGCCGTGCAATAGTATAGGCTCTTCAAATCTTTCTCATCAATGTTATTGATTAAGCAGCTTTTATCCATGTTTCTTAACTCCTCTTATTTTATATATTTTCTAACGATTCGGTTGGTTAGTATTGGTATCATCATGGATAGTGGTGTGGCTACCAAAAACGCAATAAGCCATGCCCTTAACCATGCTTTTATTAATAACGCAGTCAGTCCAATGTTAACTAAACTCAAAATGAAAGACATGCAAAATGTTAAAATCAAAATTGTAAGTATCTTGCTAATAAATTGTTGTTTTTTATTCATTATCCATGTTCCTCCTAAACACCTAAATCCCCAAGGCTTTCTATACTATCAATTCCTATATTTCCATGTCTTTCATTTTGCCCAAAAATTGTATCCATTCGATTCCTTTCTCATTAAACCGTCTAATGCCATTGTCATCACGGTCTATGGTTTGAATTAATCCCTCACCTTCATAATAACGGATATTTGATGGGGATAGTCCTGTAAGTGCTGAAACTTCTTTTATAGAAAAACGTTTATCCATGAATGGAGTATAGCATGTTAAAGTGGCTTTAAGTCAATAAGAAAGATAAAAAAATAGAGAGGAAATTTTCTCCTCTCTATCGTTGTATTCTATAAATTTTCTATCTAAAAACTTGTATCTTTATTTGCTTTCAATGCAACCTTTATCGTAAGTGGTTCTTTTGCGTGCCGAATTACTTTCATCTCCACTGTTTCCGAAACGACACAGTTTTTTACCTCTTCAATCAATTGCTCTGCCGAAAAGATAGGCTTGCCGTTAAACCCTGTGATGATATCTTCGGGCAAAATGCCTGCATCTGCCGCACTACTTCCCGCTACGACGTCTTGCACAAACACGCCCAACTGTGGAACATTGTAATGCGCCGCCATTTCTTCTGTGATGTTTGACATATGTATGCCCAAAAACGGCGTTCCTTCATTGTTCATAATCTGTTCGATTACTTTTTTTGCATCATTGGAGGAAATGCTATAGCCTGTGCCTTCGATTGACTCATCTGACGATATCCTGCCTGTGTTGATGCCGATGATGTCGCCATATTGGTTGACGAGAGGGCCTCCGTTGTAGCCGGGGTTAATGGCCGCATCTGTCTGAATCACGTTTAAGTAGCGGTTTTGTATGCGCACCTTTTTGTTGATTGCACTGACGATGCCTTTTGTCGCGGCGTTGCCGTCTCCAAAGGAGTTGCCGATTGCGATAACGGGGTCGCCGATGCTAACGTCATCTGAATTTCCAAAGTTCGGTACGATGATCTGCTGTGCTGTTGTTTTCGGAAGATCTTGTTTCGATATCGAAAGCACAGCCAAATTTGAATTTGTATCCTTGCCCACAAGCGTTGCGTTTACATAGTCGCCGCCATTGATGGACGCCGCCACGGCTTCCGCACTTTCGACGACATGGTGGTTTGTCACGATATACACCTTGTCATAGGTTTGGTAAAAGATGATGCCTGTGCCATCCTCATCCGATTCATATGTTGCGTTGAAAAAATCCTGCGCTTGTTTTTTTATCTTTAAGTCAACGACAGAAGGGTCCATCTTTTTAATCACATATACTTCTCCCGTTGTGTCTCCTGCTTTTAATGCCACATTCAAATCGGATAGTTCTTTGACCATATCCGTCTCAGACTTCGCATCGTTTGCATGCGTATTGCGTTGAAACGATTCGGCGATTTGGGGGATTCTGGGGTAAATAACCCCCACGACCAATCCCATCACGAAACAAAATAAAATGCTACCTACACAGATTCCTGCGCCTTTAAGAAAAAATTTAAGTTTACGCATCTTCATTCACCCGTCTCTTCCCGATTAAAATTCTTGGTTTAATGCCACAAGTTCAGCATGTAAACTCATTTTTTCGGTACCGTTTCTGATGATGTCAATTGTCACCGTATCACCGGTTTTACATTTTTGAATTTCTTTTGACAACTGGTCAAACGTTTGCGTCTTCGCCCCGTTAAACCCTACGATAATATCGGATGGCACGATGCCTGCCGCACGAGCCGTGCTGTTTGCACTCACCGATTCTACATAAAATCCGTCGATGTCTACGTTATAGGTCTCTTTAAATTCTTTCGTAATCTCAAAGCCTGTCACACCAAGGTATGGTCTGTCGCCGTTTGATTGGTTCATCAATTGATCAATGGCCTCTTTTACCTTGTTTGAAGAAATAGCAAACCCTGTGCCTTCTACTTCTGCACTGGCAAGTTTTGCCGTATTGATCCCAATGACTTCGCCTTTGGCGTTGACAAGCGCACCCCCACTGTTGCCGGGATTAATGGCCGCGTCTGTTTGAATCACGTCTAGTACGGTATTGGAGATGTTGATTTTTTTATTTTTCACGCTAACGATACCCGATGTCACGGTTTTGCCTTGGCCAAGTGCGTTGCCGATGGCAATGACTTGCTCGCCCACTTCAATTTTATCTGAGTCTGCAAAGGCCGCAATCTTTACCTGTGCCACACCGGCATCCTTTAAATCTTTTTTGGCAACCGATATAACCGCGATATCTGCCGTTGCATCTTTGCCCACGAGCTTTGCGGGTACCGAAACTTCACCAATTGTGACGCTCACAGATGTTGCGCCGTTTACTACATGGTTATTTGTGACAATGTATACTTTTTCGTTGTCTTCTTTAAAAATAACGCCAGAGCCAGATCCTTCGGCTTCAAATGTCTGGTTAAGGAACGCCCGCTCGGTAGAAATCATCGAGATGTTGACCACCGAATCTTGAATCGACTTGATGATACCCGATATGTCATTGGTAGAGGCGACAAAGGTCGGCCTTAACTCGTTCTCCGCCGACGCGGATGTGCCTTCAAACTGAAAGCGAAGGGGTGCTGCTTTTGAAATGATCCGATCTGATAGCTTGACGCCAAGACCAAGCCCAACCCCCAATGAGGAACAGCCGAGCACAATCGCCGCCAACGCAACCGGCACCATACGCTTAAACTTGCCACGACTCTTTTTATTCTTCTTTGCATTTTCTAACACTTCAAATTCTGGCTTGTACGCCGTTGATTCGGAAGGCGCTACATATGGTCGTAGATCTGTCTCCGTATCAGTGCCACGCGTCGTCAGCACCACGTCTTGCAATTCTTCTGCTGTGATCTCGATTTGTTCCTCTTCCATGGATCTCTCTTCTGGTGTCACTTCAAACACCTCGCCACGACTTGCAAAGAAATCTTCTGTTTGGCTGTTTACATGTGATGGGTTACTGAATGTGTCCATATCGTTTACGACAATCTTCTCTAGCTCGATGTTGTCATTGTCATTTGCGTTTCCATTGGTGTTTTTATATTCATCCATAGCCATTACCTCCATATTCATTTTTTTTATCGTGCTTGGGGTTGAACCCCCGCACATCTTCATGACCATGAAATGAGTATACCCTAAGTTTTTGAATAAAATATGTCTATTCTGTGAACTTTTATGGGATAGGCTGTTTATATTTTTCAATTTACCCATAAATCTTGTTGAAACATTAATTGTATAGTATACTAAACGAAGTTGTACAATACAAATGCCGTGTCAAAGGAGGATGCTCTGTGCCCGAATTTTATCAAAAGAACAAAGACAACCTGTATAAAATTTTATATTTCCTATTGTTTGTATTTTTTATCTATCTCTTTTTTAACTACCTTATTGCCTACTTGGCACCTTTTGTTTTGGGATATGTTTTGTGTCTCATTTTATATCCTCTTTCGCACCTGTTGCAAACCAAGCTTAAATTTTCAAATAGTGCCGCCAGTCTCATTTCCATCATTGTGTTTTTGCTCATTGTCATTGGACTTGGCATCAGCCTCATCTACCGTGTTATTTTTGAAGCAAGGCTGTTTATGGGCGATATCCCGCTCTATACCAAAGAGGCATTGGCCGTGGTTGACAAATGGAACACCCTCGTCAATCACTGGATGACCCTGCTACCCGAAGGGCTACAACACTCTTGGGTGTCTGTTCACACGAATTTCGTTTCTTGGTTTACCTCTGTCTTGGGTTCGGGTGTAAAGACAGGTTCTGTCGGTGTGATGAAGCGATTCCCGCTTACCATTTTAATCATCGTTTTGGGCATTGTCTCTTCGTTTTTTCTCATTCGCGATAAAAAACGAATCGAGGCATTTCTGAACCGACAACTTCCAGACAACGCGAAGTCACGCATACGCGTCATGCGCGTGGGGCTTTCAAATGCACTGGCTGGTTATGTCAAGGCTCAACTGATCCTTATGTCCATCACCGCCAGCATTTGTATCATTGGGCTGACGCTTTTACAATACCCCTACGCTTTGTTTGTGGGATTATTGATCAGCATTGTGGATGCGTTGCCGATCCTCGGCACAGGGATCACCCTGTTGCCTTGGGCGGCTTTTTGCCTTGCCCTTGGCAATTATCAACGGGCGGTGGGCCTTGTGATTGTATATCTCGTCGTTCTTGTGATGCGCCAAATCTGCGAACCAAAAATTTTAGGCGAGCAAATCGGCATCCATCCCCTCGTCACACTCATGTCCATCTATATTGGGCTAAAAGTGTTTGGTGTCTTAGGGTTTATATTGGGGCCTATCACAGTTGTCACCATAAAGGCGTTCCAAAAAGCCGATTTGTTGCCACGGTTTAAATAATCATTTTATCACATCTCGTAACGCCGACAATACCACGTCTTGCGCTCTTGTAATTTCGTCGATCGAGACGCGCCCCAAATGGGTCAATTCATCAATATAAAACACGCGAGCCGAGAAGGATTTTGTATACAAAATTTGTTTTTCGGTTTCGCCGCTTACGCCCTTTAAGGCGTAGATCAAATCTTTTTTATCCACGGACGAAAGTGCCTGTTTTAACTCTTTGTTGCTGAGTCTCGAAACAGGTTCTTCCAGAAGTGACGTTGCAATCGACATTGGCTTGCGCTTTTTTGCATCGTCAAAGTATTTGTCTGCCCTGCTCTGCATCTTTTCTGCCGAGCAGTCATATTTGTCTGTTAAAAATTCAAGAAGCTCTTCCCCAAAGTATGAGAACAGCACCTCTCGAATGACCCGGCGGCTGTTGTTTCTTTTCAAAAGCAACACCGCCTCCGTGTACAACATCCGTTTTAACAACTGCTTGCCGCTTAGGTTGCTTGTGAGCATTCTCGTCTCTAGTGCATGTTTGACCGTGTCGTATTCAATCTCATCTACCAGTAGCATCAACGCATGGCGGTTAAACAAATCTGTCTCAAACTCAATGTCCTCTTCTAAGCACCAGATGCCGTTTTTCTTTGCTTTTTCTACGAGGTTCAAAACGGCATCAAGTGTTTGCAGACACTCTTCCCTTTCTTTTTTAGAACGCGCCAATTTTTTTCCGAGTTTCCAATCCATGTCGATTCCTCCTTCGTATATAAATTCTTACTTTTGATCCAAAACAAATTTTATGATTTTTTTCGCAATGGGTGCCGCTTCGCTGCCGTTTCCGCCATTTTCTAGCATAACAGCCACGGTCACCGTGGGGTTGTCTGCCGGTGCAAACCCGACAAACCATGCATGGTCTCTTAATGCTTTGTCACCAGACACCGTATCTGTCGCCGTAATCTGCGCCGTACCTGTCTTTCCTGCCACCGACACATCGTTGATCTTTGCCCGAACGCCTGTGCCTGTGTTGACCACTTCCACCATCATATTCTTTAATTCGTACGCCACCTCTGGGGTGCAAACCTGCCCAATCATCTTCGGCATATACTTATGCTGAATCGCGCCGCCGTTTGTCAGCCCGTGGTCGACGATATAGGGTGTCATCATAATGCCACTATTGGCGACAGACGAAAAAATCATCGCCATATGTAGCGGTGTCACCAATGTGTCGCCCTGCCCGATGGCCGCCTTGATAATTTTTTCGTGCTCCGTATTTTGGTTCATGCCCTTTAAAAATTCGCTCTCTGCTTTCGCTAGCGGAAACGCATAGTAATCGGCGTTGTTGCAATAAAATGTTTCTGCCACCGCACGCATTTTCCCGCCCCCAAGCGTTTCGCCAAGCTTGGCAAAATAGCCGTTGCACGACACCGCCATCGCCTTATACATATCCACTTTTCCGTGCGCCTTTTCATTGAAGCATCTAATTTTGACACCGCCGATTACATCGCTACCGGTGCAGTCATAGGTGAACTCTTTCCAGTTTCCCATGTTTTGGATTGCCGCCGCCGCTGTAATAATTTTAAAAACAGACCCGGGGGGATACAGCCCTTGGGTTGCCCTGTTTAAAAACGGGCTGTCCTGTATGGCGTCCCCTGCCTGTTGTCGCTCGGTGGACAAAATATCTGGAATGTCGGCCAGTGTATAGGCGGGGCTTGACACCATCGCCAACACCTTCCCCGTAGACGGCTCTAACACGACAATCGAACCTTTTAACCCCGTGTCTTTTAAACAATCATAAGCCAGTGTTTGGATGCCTTTGTCCAGGGTGAGGACGACGCTATTGCCTTGCACTGGCTTTGTATTGTCGAAAATATTGCGCACGCGCTGATAAATTTCATTGTGTACTTGTTGCAGTGTAAAAAAATACTCCGATTCGATGCACTTTGTATCAAATACGCCGTTTCGTTCAAATCCAATGACATGACAAAACAGGTCTTGATCGAGATAATCTCTGGCACCGCTTGCATCTGTCGTCACTAGAACTGTGCCGTTGTGGTCTACAATATCGCCTTTTCGTACACTCGGATTGTGTGTCGCGATTCTCATTCTTGGGTTGCCTGTATTGGTGACGATAGAGGGGCTCTTTACCGCCACATATGCCACCAAGTAGACAATCGCCGCCAAAAACAAAACAAAATATAACCAAAATACACGCTTGATACTGTTACGCATTCTATCCAACATCATCAACCCTATCGTTTAAAACGTGTGCTGTCGTGGCACCGTTCCTGATTTCATTGTCATTATGAATCCACTGCAAAACACCAATCATCAGCATGCTCATCATAATCGAACTGCCGCCATAGCTAATAAAAGAGAGTGTAACACCCGTCAACGGAATGAGTTTGATTGTGCCCCCGACAATTAAAAACACTTGAAATGCCAACATGCTTGTAAAACCCGCGACAACCAAGCTGTAAAATCGCGATTGGCACTGAAGGGCGATCCGTGCTCCCTTGTAAAAAATCATAATAAACACAAGGAGGATGCCGATGGCAAACAATACGCCAAACTCTTCGCATATAGCCGAAAAAATAAAATCTCTTTCGACAACCGGGATTTTCTCGGGTAGCCCCCTCGTAAGACCGGCACCAAAAAAGCCCCAG
The DNA here is from genome assembly GCA_031546735.1 of Eubacteriales bacterium. Lineage (GTDB taxonomy): Bacteria > Bacillota > Clostridia > Lachnospirales > JAVBJY01 > JAVBJY01. Next base: position 3,029 of record JAVBJY010000113.1, on the reverse strand, counting down.
GTGCAAATGGCATATAGCGATTGAATGACTTGGTAGCCGCCGCCTGTCGGGTCATACCACGGGTTTTGCCACACGGCGACCCGCGTTCTCACATGATGGAACAAGCGGTAGGCAACGCACGAGCCAAATGACATGGCCAGCATCCCCAAGAAAAATAAATATTCTTTTGATGTGCTGATATATAAGATAACCATAAACGTCATAAAAAATATGAGTGCGCCCCCCAAATCCGTTTGTGCCACAAGGCACACGACAAAGACACAACTGGTGATGATGGGCATGATAAGTTGTTTGTTTGTGCGCGGCGCTTTGAGGATAGACGCCAAATAAAATACATATAAAAACTTCACAAGCTCTGACGGTTGCACACTAATGCCATGTATGACGATCCAGTTAAAGGCACCTCCCTGCTTATGCCCAAGGACAAACGTCGAGATCAAAAGCAGGAAACCCGCCACCAAATACACATACTGCAACCGATCTAAATTTTTAATCAGCCGAAACACGAGCAAAATTAAGAGGATGCTACTATACCCGCAAAAGCACCATATGATTTGCCTTTGGGCAAGTATGGGGTTCAACCTTTGGAGCATCACAAGACCGATCGCCAACAAGAAGAACACGCCGTTCCATAACAGCGGACAGCCCTTCTTATAAAAAAATCGAGACGAAACAAAAGCAAAGAGTAAAAAGACAACGACAGCGACGCCGTTTTTGATGCCATCTACGGTTGTGAACACGATACCGTTTCTTGCTACATAAGGCGACAGCGCCAGTGCATAAATCAAAATGGCGTACGCCGTGATGACAAATAGCAAAATGCAAATTTGCTGTCTGCGCGAAAGCGTAGAGACGTCTTCGCCCCTACGCTCACGCAACACAAACTGTAAACCTTCATATAAAAAGAATGCCATATAAAGCAAAAATAAATACCGTGAAATGACAATCAAGAGCTGAAACATGCTATAAAACACCTCTGAAGAAATGACCGTACGTAAATCCGTTCTTCTCTGCGGCTTCTGTCACCTGGCGAACGGTTTCGTCATAGATATCGCTGTTTAGACTTTTCTCGAATGCGTATAAAATATCGTAGGCTTCTGTTGGGGATTCGTCTGTAAAACTCACGCGCAAATAGCCTGCGTTTATAATCTGGTCAAGCTTGTGCAACATAAAAATTGGGCTTGCATTTAAAATTTCGGCATAACAAAAATCGCACTTTGGCATCACCGGAAAATGAACGCCTTTTCGATCTCGCAAGTGATACTGCCCGTCTTTCACGTTGTTTTTTAATGTACAAAAACGCTTGTTTGTCTTTTTGCCGTCGTACAGGCCGATTGGACACAGCGCTGTCGTCATCAGTGGCAGTTTGCCATAGACAAGCACCTCCGACCGACTGTCGGCCAGTGCGTTAATTTCCATCATGTTTAATTCGGGAGAGAGTGTCACCGTGCTCCCCATCTCTTGCAAAAATTTCAGCGCATATGCATGAAAGGCATGAATGGTATAATCCAATGCGATTTCTTTTTTCGTTTCAATCGTTTCTAGATTTCGGAGCAGATACCCGTCTATCTCTGTCGTTTCAAGATACGCCAGTTCGTTATCAAAATGTTTTCGGTCGTGCTCCCGTAAAATTCGTGGCAACGCAACAAAAACCTGTATGCCGTCTTTTTGTGCTTTCGCAATATCGATCTGCTTATAATGAGGAAACTCGACATAGATACGCTTGACCGACGCACATGCCGCCACCGCGTCAAATTGCGCCGCACTAGACACCGATACCGTTAGCTGTTTTGAGATACCCGACGGTGCCACCGGTTGTTTATGCAAGTCGGCCTGAAACGCGATCGCCTCTCGTTTATAACTTTTCACCAATTTTTCGGTTAGCTCTGCCACAACGGTGCGTCGCAAGTTGTTGATTTCGCTGATGGCAATGTACGCCCCTTCGTCTACAAAACAATCGGCATACCTCACTGTAAACGGTGTGTTGCCTGTTTTTTCAAATTTGGCTTTAAAGTCGTCAAGAGACAACGGCTTGTTCATTGCTTCCGACACAACGCCGCCTGATCCTTCCGCTTCGATTGCGCCTACCTTTAATTTTAAATACAACGTCTCGTTTCGCTTGGCACGGAAGGTTCCCTCTATTTGTATTTTTCTTGTATCCTGTACGTAAGACGCCTTCAGCTTGTCCGACAATCGCTTGTCAAAGGATTTGAATACTTTGTCCCCTTCTTGCACGTCGCCAATCAAGGTAATCGTGATGGTCGTTTGTGCCGCCGCATGTTTTGAAATGTTCGTGCCTGTATGGGGTTCTTTTTGTGTCCACACTTCGATGCCATCGCCGGGCACAAGTTCTTCTGTAAGCTCGATGTCACATTTGCTAAACTTTTCGCTATATTTTTTTACGACGCCTACATACACGCCAGTGCTCCTTGGAAACTTGCTCATCATGTCTTTATGGCTGTAGGTCGTGTAGTATCCGTTTGTAAACTCGCCGCCCCGATTGAAAACTTGGGCAACGTCCTTTTCGTCCTGCAGATCTATTTCAAAATTGTCGTTCTCGTTTTCATAATATTGGTCTATATATTTTCGGTAGGCTTTCGTAACCGCCGCCACATATTCTGGGCTTTTCATGCGCCCTTCAATCTTCACCGAATGCACACCTGCGCGAATGATCTCAGGCAAAAGCGGCAATGTCATCAGATCTTTTGGGCTTAACAAGTATCCTTCTTCTAGGCAATGTTCGTCTTTCATAAATGAATACTTTAGGCGGCATGGCTGTGCGCAACGGCCACGGTTGCCACTTCGCTCACCAATCAAGCTACTCATCAAGCATCGACCCGAATAACAGACACACAACGCCCCATGCACAAAGGTTTCGATTTCTACATTCGAATTGGCTGTGATATGTTCGATTTCTTCTAATGATACCTCGCGGCTCAACACCACACGGTCAAATCCTGCCCGTTCTAAATATTGCACAGACGCCAAATCATTTGTTGTCATTTGGGTGCTGGCATGAAGCGCAATAT
>JAVBJY010000063.1:0-6033 GCA_031546735.1 Eubacteriales bacterium | reverse complement strand
CACTCGTCATGAATGGCAAAGATGGCATGGATGAAATCACAACAACAGATGCAACGACGATTTGTGAAATTAGAGACAACGGCATTCTCACATATGAAATTACACCAGAGCAGTTTGGGTTCAAACGGAGCACGCCCGAAGAGCTAAGGGGCGGTGTAGCAGAAGAAAATGCCAAGATCGCCATGGAAATTTTTAATGGAAAAAAAGGTGCAAAGCGAGACATTACCGTGTTAAACGCGGGTGCCGCGATTTATCTTGGCAAAGGTGCCGCAAGCATTGTGGAAGGCGTCAAAATCGCCAACGAAGTGTTAGACAAAGGGCTGGCACTGCATAAATTAAACCAGTTGATTGACATGACAAACAAGGTGGGGTGAAGGGTATGATTTTAGACAAAATTGTAGAAAGCAAAAAGCAATACATACACGCGCAAAAGCAGAAGCAAACGCTAACAGAAATAAGGCATAAGCTAGAGCAAATGGAGGGCAAGGGCAGAAGTTTGTTTGATGCGCTCAGTCAAAAACAGCATATGGCCATCATCGCCGAAATCAAAAAAGCATCGCCGTCAAAAGGGATCTTGGTAGAAGACTTTGATCCGCTTCGCATTGCAAACGACTATTTTGCCATCCATGTAGACGCCATTTCGATTTTAACAGAGACAGACTACTTTTTGGGTCGTCCCGAATATTTAGAAGCAGTCAGCAAGGTAAGCCCCATACCCCTTCTTCGAAAGGATTTTGTAATCGATGAATACCAGTTGTATGAAAGCAAACTGTTGGGTGCGGATGCGGTGCTTTTAATCGCATCGATATTAGATGAAAAGACGTTTCAGACGTTTTTTGATATCGCCACAAACTTGGGGCTTGATTGCTTATGCGAAGCCCACAACGAAGAAGAAATTAAGAAAATAGAGCAGGTCGGCGGCAACATTATCGGCATCAACAACCGAGATTTAAAAACCTTTGCGCAAGACATACAAACGACGATTCGCCTGTTGCCGTTTATATCAAAAGGAAAAATCGTCGTCAGCGAGAGCGCAATCAAAACGCCGGATGAAATCAACATGCTAAAGCAAGCAGGGGTTTCAGCCGTACTCATCGGTGAGACGTTTATGAAAAGCGAAAACATGAAAGAAACAGCGGATTTTCTGCGTGGCGTATAGCAAGGAGGCGTGGGCATGGTAAAGGTAAAAATCTGTGGGTTGCAAACGACCGCCGACATTGATGCGGTTAACGAAGCACTGCCAGAGTTTGTCGGCTTTGTATTTGCAAAAAGCAAGCGGCAAGTCACCGCTGAAGCCGTACGAGAAATGGCAGAAGGGCTGGTGCCAACGATCAAAAAGGTAGGCGTCTTTGTAAACGCCGACATCGACCAGATGCTCCTTGATTGCAAGACGGCAAGGCTAGACTATATACAGCTACACGGTGACGAAACGCCAGACGATATCAGGCGCATAAGAAAAAAAACAGATTTGCCGATTATAAAGGCGATCCGCATGAGGGCGCCAATGACAGAAGCCGACCTAAACCAGTATGACGCGGATTACTTTTTGTTTGATGTGTATTCAGAGAAAGGGTACGGGGGTATCGGCGAAAGCTTTGACTTGCATTTGATGGAGCCGTTTCGTGGACGAAACAATATCATTTTGGCAGGCGGGCTCAGTAGCGACAACATCATAGAAAAATTAAGCCAGTTTACACCGTTTATGATTGACGTCAGTAGCGGTGTGGAGACGGACGGCATGAAGGATAGAGAAAAAATCAAGCAGATCATTTCATTGGTACAGGATGGTTCACAACACTAAATGGAGGGATAAAAATGGAAAAGACATTGGCAACACAAAAAAAAGGTCGCTTTGGACAATACGGCGGACAGTACGCGCCAGAGACGTTGGCAAACGCACTACGCGAACTAGAGGAAGCCTACACCCGCTACAAAGATGACGAAGAATTTTTAAAAGAAGTGGCGTTTTACAACAAAGAGTACGCGGGTAGACCCTCTCTTTTGTATTATGCCGAGCGCATGACAAAAGAACTAGGCGGCGCAAAAATATACTTGAAGCGGGAAGATTTAAACCACACCGGCTCACATAAAATTAACAACGTGACCGGGCAAGCCCTTCTTGCAAAGCGAATGGGCAAAAAAAGATTGATTGCCGAAACAGGGGCGGGGCAACACGGCGTGGCAACAGCAACGGCGGCGGTCTTGTTTAACATGGAATGTGAAGTGTTTATGGGCGAAGAAGACATGAAGAGACAGGCGTTAAACGTGTTTCGTATGCGCCTGTTGGGGGCGACGGTGACATCTGTTACCTCCGGCACGGGCACATTAAAAGACGCATGCAACCAAGCCATGCGAGAATGGGCGTCTCGTGTCTCCGACACGTGTTATTGCATCGGCTCCGTCATGGGGCCGCACCCGTATCCGACCATCGTTCGCGATTTTCAAAGTGTCATCGGGCAAGAGGTGAAGAGCCAAATGCTTGAAAAGGAAAACCGATTGCCCGATTGTCTAATCGCTTGCGTCGGCGGCGGTAGCAATGCCATGGGGCTTTTCTATCCGTTCATCGGGGACGAAGCGGTGCAGATGATCGGGGCAGAAGCGGCAGGCGAGGGCGTAGACACCGATCAACACGCCGCCACCATTACAAAAGGAACGGTTGGCGTATTGCATGGGATGAAATCATACTTTTTGCAAGACGAATTCGGAAACATTATGCCAGTCTATTCCATTTCGGCTGGTCTTGATTATCCAGGTATCGGCCCAGAGCATTCGTATCTGCATGACCAAAAGCGTGCCCAGTATATGCCGATTACAGATAAGGAAGCGGTTGACGCCTTTTGCTATTTAACCAAAACCGAGGGCATCATCCCAGCCATTGAGAGTGCCCACGCCATCGCACTGGCGAAAAAGATTGCCCCCACGTTAGGCAAAGACAAAACGATGGTCATTTGCCTTTCGGGGCGTGGCGACAAAGATGTGGATTCGATAGCGGCGTATTTGGGAGGTGCTGAAAATGGAAAATAGAATCAATCAAGCATTCAAATCATTAAACGGGAAAAAAGCGCTCATTACATTTGTAACGGGCGGCGACCCCGATATGGAGACGACCAAAGCATTGGTCTACGAGATGGAGGCCAAGGGCGCAGATATCATCGAAATCGGTGTGCCCTTTTCAGACCCGATCGCAGAAGGACCAGTCATACAAGCCGCCAACGAACGTGCCATCGCAAACGGCGCAAACATCGAGACACTTTTCGAATGCGTGCGCGCCATGCGTGTACATACCCAAGTGCCGATTGTGTTTCTGCTCTATTTCAATAGCATCTTGCAATATGAGCCATCAAGATTTTTTAAACGGTGCAACGAGTGCGGTGTAGATGGCATCATTGTGCCCGATTTGCCTTACGAAGAACGAGACGAGATTGCAGCCATTGCAACGCAGCACAATGTCATTCAAATTGCACTGGTAGCGCCCACGTCAAACGAACGAATCGAAAAAATCGCGCGAGGTGCTACAGGCTTTGTGTACTGCGTATCGTCTTTGGGTGTCACGGGCATGCGAAACGATTTTCAAACGGATTTTGCAAGTTTTATCGGCAACGTCAAACGAGTAACCGACACGCCAGCTTGTATCGGCTTTGGCATTTCAGACGCCGAGCAAGCCAAGCAGATCAAAGGGTTTTGCGACGGCGTCATCATCGGTAGCGCCATCGTAAAATTAATTGCAGACAATGAAAACAACGCAGACAAGATACAACAAGTCGGGGCTTTTGTGGAGGGCGTGCGACGGGCGCTAGATGAAATCTAAGCCATATGGCATAAAATATATCATTCGAGGGAGGCGATGCGTGATGAAAAAAAGCGTCAATTATTCAGCTTTTGAAAGAATTTCATCCAACATGGCAAGAGAATTTGGTACAATCAGGAAAGGAGAAGAAGAGGCGTATAACCAATTGTTGCTTCCAATGGAAAGCAACTTACTGAAGAAAAATCGAAATTCACAGATCAATAATGGTAGACGTGCGATCGAAGCCATTCATATCTGTTTGTTTACCGTGCACGGGTACTTAACGGAAACAGAATATGATCTTAGCGACTATATCACAAATGAAAATATTGCGTACACAGAAGGGCTTTTAATGAGCTTTGATCCATTTACAAATGAAGAACTCAGACATGTTCTTGAAACAGAGCGTGATTTAAACTCTATCACATATTTGCAAAAATATTTTGCAATACCGATCATGTGTTTATTACGGATAGAAAAATCAATTGAGCTATGGACGAAAGAATATGGGATAAGCGGATACTTCGACTTCATAGAAGAGCACATTGGTCGAAAATTGGTTCATGATGACAAGATGGATTTTACCATTGTGTTGCAGGAGCAACAGATGTAGACGGGTTTTATTAGGCACAACGTATACAGAGAAACAGAACGAGGGCAGGGCGTGCATAATCCTTTGATTGCAGAAAAGGGATTGGGCATGCCCTGCCCTTGTGCATAGAACAATCACGGGGGCGCGTGCAACCACAAAAGACAAGAGTGACATTTTTGTAAATACTTTTCATATGCTCAAATATATGGTACAATTTTGAAAGAACACGTTCGAATTGATAAGAGTGAATTGCAAATATGAAGTAGGGGGGTCAAGATTTTGAAAAAGATCAAATTTTACTTTGTACCGTTATGTCTGTTTTTGTTCGTGACGAACTTTTTTGTTACCGCAATGGCCGACCAAGAGCCCGGTCATCAAGAAAAAGTCATCAATATTACCCAAACAGAAGACACCACGGTTTATCTTGACCGATTGCTTTATTATGCCCTTCAAAAACTGGGCTACAAAATGAACCTGACAGTGGAGGGCATGGTATCCGCCCTTGTTTCCGCTGACTCAGGGTTTTCTGATGGTTTTTTGGCCAACCTCGCTGGTGTAGAGGCGACATATAAAAACTTAATTCAAGTTGGAGAACCTATTTCTGATGTAAAGTTTATGTCATACACACAAACAGGCAAATCAATTCCCCTTAAATCTTGGTCCGACCTTTCGGGAAAAAAGGTAGGGTTTTTACAGCAAAAACCATACATAGAAACACACGTGCCGAAGGAAGCGTATGTTACAAAATACGACAGCTTAAACGATCTGATGGAGGCACTGCAAGCCGGTGAAATTGAAATTGCGGTCAATCCCCTTGCTGGCGGTGCGCATCCCTTCGTCATAGAGGGGACACAGCAAAACGGCATCATTGAGAAACTGCCGTCATATACGTTTTTAAATAAAAAGTACAGTGCGTTGGTACCCCAGTTGGAGGCGGTGCTACGAGAGATGAACCAAGATGGCACGTCGAAAAAAATCATGTCTGGTGAAATAACGTTTAATCACTCAAAAAATAAAATTGTATTGTTTATATCTTCTTATGGGGGCGACACCCTCTGGGAACAGCAATTGATGGATGGGTTATGCGAAAATTTTAAAGACAATACGCCGTTTGAGCTATTTCGGGTGAACTTAAACGCCCTCTATTTTGGAAACAACGACTACCATTGGCAAGTCACATCAGATATGATCCACACAGACTTTCTCGAAAAAAATCCGGACATTATTGTGGTGGCAGACAACGAGGCACTTACCTTCGTCGAAACATATTATCATAGTACGTTTAATGGGTCACCTGTGGTCTTTTGTGGCATCAATGGGTTTACACAAAATGATATCAGTGGATTTGAAAACAGCATAACGGGTGTTACCGAAGAGATTGCGGCAAAAGATACCGTGACGCAGATGTTAAACATGTTTCCTAAAACAAAAACGATTTTTGTGATCAATGACTACACGGATTCGGGCAAAAAATGGCGCGGGGATATAGAGAAGCAGCTAGGGAACGTTCAGGGCGCGGTACACATCGAGTACAACGAGGATGTGCCTTTCGCTGATTTGCTTTCTAAAATCAAAAGCCTACCAGATGATAGCCTCATACTGACCGGGTTTTATTTTAAAGATTCGGCGCAGAAAACGTTTATCCAAGATGAAG
>JAVBJY010000173.1:0-16774 GCA_031546735.1 Eubacteriales bacterium | reverse complement strand
ATATAAAATATATTTATGGGAATTGTAATGGATTTGAAGTATTGGAAATCTTTCGATGTCTAATGGATGCATATTCGTAGTGCGGATTCTTTTTCTACGTATGCACTTTGAAACCTAAAACAGTATATGTGAGAAAGACATAAAAACATAAAAATACCAGCATTATTGAGAATAAGTATTCTTGATTAATGTTGGTATTTTTATGTTAGCCTGTCTTTCGACTAAAATAGCCTGTAATACCAGTATGCGAGCCAGATCTTCACAAAAGTTTGTCGCTACCTTCTCAACCATTAAAAAAAGGCCGAAATTCAGGAGTTTACTGGTAGCAATTACAATTATCCACAAAAAAAATATGTTTGCCGAGCCTAATGTGATTATGAAGAAGGTAGTGACAAACTTTTGTAGTGTTTTCCCAGATTTATACACCTTAGGCGCAAATTTAGTCAAAAGACGGGCTAAAACAATTTTTATAGCCAACTCTAAGATCTGTTAATAAATACAACACAGATTCTTTAGAATTAAATATAACAAACACACGTTTCATAAATTTAAGAACAACTTTATTTTAAAAAAATTATATAAAAAAACTATATTTACAGTTTTAAGAAATGCAATAATATCATAAAATTTTATTAAGACAAGTATTAAATATTTATAAATCAATTATATTCGTACCCTTCCTTTTACACTTTTATTAAGATAAACTGTAGTTAAGCAACAAAAAATCTTATCGAAAGGTATGGTGCAATTATGCAGTCAAAAAACGTAACCAATGAAAAAAACGAAATGAAGAGGGAGGACGAGTCGAAAATGATTTATCAGTTTCTAAAGACGGCAAGTAAGACTCTTGATGCAAATGGTGAGCATGGATTTCAGTTAAGTGAGCATGGCGTTTTTATGCTTTATATGGATGTGTGGGAACGTATTAGTAATTTTGTCCCTATAACACTTAACAAAATTATATACAAAACTACAACATCTGAACGCAATGAAGTTGAAGTGATTGGCATCAGGGGATACACAATATTGCAACCAGTCACCTTGAACTCGAAAATGTTCTCGAATTCGAGATGGATTTTCGATCATTGGGGATTTGATTGCATTGTGTATAGTAGCTCTAATGATTATCATTCACTGAGATACTTAATACAGGTACTATCGCTTGAGAGTGGTAGATGTAAAGAGGTTTACAATTATTTGGGTTGGGAGGTTAATTCTAATTCTAGGCGCTATTTATTGAATGGTAAAACGATTGGATCTGATTTAAAATCCAATCTCGATTCAGACAAGATATCATTTCATAAAAGTCTGGAAGGCTATACATTCATTAGAAGAGAGGATGTTCAAGCTTCTGAATGCAACAAGTATATTCTGGAAACTTTGTTGGAGGTATCTAATCATGAAGTCACATATACCGCGCTGTCGTTCGCTTTATTATCATTAATAAAATCTCGGTTTGATGATTGGAATTTTAAACCAGATTTTGTGTATATGTTACTCGGCAAAAGTGGGTCAATGAAAACGACTATCGGAAAATTATTTTTTAATATGTATGCAAAATATGCGGATAATGTCCCCATAAATTTTCAAGCAACCCTTGCTGCGATGGAGCGACTTTATGTCAATTTCCGAGACACTACATTGCTTATTGATGACATTGCGCCCATCATGGACAAGGCAGAAAAGAAAAGACGTGATGACAAACTTGAAAAAATCGTAAGAGCTACAGGTGATTCCACGGCAAGATTGAAAATGATTTACAACATGGAGCAGGAACTCAAGGTGAATGCACTAATCGTTTTCACTGGAGAGGACGTGCCTACCAATACACCATCGACATTGGCCAGATTGTTTATTGCAGGTGTATTGAGGGAAAATATTAATGTTGAAAAGTTAACTGAGGCGCAGAACAATAAAGAACTTTATACCACTTTTCTAACCGATTACATTCAATACATTTGTCTAGATGAAGATTTTATGAACGAATTTAAAAATACCTTTGTCCAGAATAGAGCAAAATTCCAACAGACACAGGCAGAACAAACCCACGGTAGATTCATTGCTACGAATGCTTGGTTAATGACGTCGTTTGAAATGTTTCTATGTTACCAAGTGGAAAAAAAATATTTGGAAAAACGGAGGGCAGATGAAATGAAAAAAGAGTGTTTCGATATTCTAATCGCAGCTTCAAAAGAGCAAGAAAAATTTGCTCTCGACAATGATATCATTCGATTGTTTGTAGATGCATTCAATCAAATGATTTTATCAAATCAAATCGTCATTCACACTCTCAAAAAAGAAAAAAACAAACTTTTTACTGAGAAAAAAATTATCTCCAATGTTGCAGGATTTTATGATGGAATATACTATTATTTTCTCCCAAATATTCTTTTCGAAAGAATATGCAAGTTTTACAGCACAAATTCAAATATCTTTCCTTGGTCAAAAAAGGAACTTTATAGTTCTCTTCAAAAAGAAATGATATTGGTGACAGATAGCAGCGAGGCGGTTACTGTCAAAAGAGTAATTAATGGAAGTAAGATGAGAGTTCTATTATTGGATGTAACTAGAATTCAGAATTTTTATACTGGAATGGAGGTCAATCATGAATGATATAGTTTGGTTTATAGATCTTAAGCAACAAATTCTAAAAAAATATTTTGACGCCAAAGAAAAAAATGCCAATGAAAGAAATGACATTACTATGGAGCTTAAAAGAATTGGAGATGCATTGGATACAGATGCACCACATCACTTGGTTGGGCTAATATATTACTATGGTATCGGGATACAATCCGATACAAAGCGAGCCATTGAATATTTCAGAAAAGGTGCGGATAGTATGTTATGGGAATCGTTGGTATGGCTGATGATGATTTATTTGAAGGATGACCCTCAAAATGGCATAATCTCAAATATTAAAAATGTTGGGGATTATTATAATCAACTAGGTCAAATCTATAATACCGAAATCTCACAATACTATAGACCTTATATCATATTTGCCAGAATGGTTAAGGCTTGTAAAGACGGTGATTACGATAGAAAACTGACAGATAAACTTTATACCGAACTCAGAACTAAATACTCCAAAAATCTAGAATTGCAATTACTCTTAAACGAATTTGAAACCCATTGTAAATCAGACGAGAATAAAATTGAAGAAGGCGTGTCTGATAGAACCGAGTCAGACATATTTAATCCCAATAACCAGCGTAAATTGAAGACAGTATGCAGAAATGAACCAAGTATATTTACTTCTAGAGGAAATAAATGAAAATCAATTTCTCTTGGCAAGAAACAGGTTTTTAGCAATAGTATGTTTAATTTTTTCTGGGACAGATGGGAATCAACAAAAACATTGGATTTCAGATGATTATCAGAGATTATCCGCAAAGATACTCCCAGAAAATTTATGGGATATAACCACAAATGTATAGTAGTAAATAACAGTTATATATTATTTTGGTAGAAAACCATTTATGAGAGGAGAATTTAAGTGGAAAAGTTAGTATTTTCGATACCTGAAGCGGCAGAGGTACTTGGAATTGGCAAAAGCCTTTGCTACCGTCTCGCAAAATCAGAAGAATTACCTGCAATAAAATTAGGGTCACGATATGTGATTCCCAAGCAAGCGCTTGAACGATTTATTTCTATGGACAATAGAATAACTACTGTAAGATAAAAAAATAGATTACATATTTTTGTGGCGAGTGTATCATATTTGTGGGAAATTTGATGCGCTCGCTCGTTATTCAATTGCATAAGGAGATGATTGAAAATGTCTAAAAAGCGCGGACAGGGTGAAGGGACTATAAGAAAAAGATTAGATGGTTCATGGGAGGCACGGTTTACAGTAGGAATCAATCCGAATGGTACACAAAAAAGAAGATCAGTTTATGCAAAGACTCGAAAAGGAGCCCAAGCCAAGATGACTGCGTCATTGAACGAGCTTAATAACGGTCAGTACATTGAACCATCAAAATTGGCGACTGGTGCTTGGTTTGATACATGGCTACGCGAATATAAGAAAAATGAGATCAAACCAACAACCTATGTGAACTATTACTCAAGAATAAAGCAACACATTAAGCCTGCTATTGGAGAGTGGAAACTAAAAGATTTACGTACCGATGTTATTCAAAAAATGTTTAACGGATTGAATGACAAAGGGCTAGCGCCAGAAACAATTAAAGGGATTTACAATATTGTCCATTCGGCACTGAATCAAGCGGTTGACAATGGACTCATAGCGAAAAATCTGGCATCAAAAATCTCGTTGCCCAAAATAGAAAAAAGTCGTGTTCGAGTATTCTCTATGGAAGAGCAGAAAGCATTTGTTGAGTCGGCTAAAACAGCATATATGGGCGAAATATTTATTCTAGACTTAGGGACGGGATTAAGAATCGGAGAGCTTCTTGCGCTTACATGGGCCGATATTGACTTTAATGAAGAGATTTTGAAAGTCAACAGAACCTTAAACATCACCAAAAATCATGATGATGCAGAGTCGAAGTGGCAAAAGACGTTTGGTTCGCCAAAAACTGAATCTAGCATCAGAAGCATTCCACTGCTCCCTAATTTGATAATCATGTTAAAAAATATTAGATTGAATCAAGACGAGCTGAAGCAAAAACTTGACGGGGCTTTTGAAAATAATAATCTTGTATTTTCAACATATTTGGGACGTCCTCTTGACCCACGCAATATGCAACGAACATTTGCCTCTATTATGAAAAAGGCAGAATTAGATAAAAATGTACATATTCATTGTTTACGGCACTCATTTGCGACACGGGGACTTGAAAACGGCATAGAGCTTAAAGTGATGCAAGAGCTTCTTGGGCATTCCAGTATAAAAATGACCGCAGATTTATATACGCATGTGTTACCAGAAAAGAAGAAAGACTCTATTATGAAGCTGATAGATACCATCGACATTTAGCAAAATTTTATGGGTAGGGGTAAGGTAGGGGTGGAGGCATAGAATAAGGCTCTTGTCAAAATGACAAAAGCCTTATTTTATGCGGTTTTTAAGCCGCCAAAATCACGTTACACATTAAACCGGAACAAAACAACATCCCCGTCTTTTACCACATATTCCTTACCTTCACTCCGCACGAGGCCCTGTTCCTTCGCGCCAGTCAAAGACCCAATTCGAATCAAATCATCGTAATTCACAATTTCAGCACGGATGAATCCACGTTCAAAATCACTGTGGATCTTGCCAGCAGCGCCGGGGGCTTTTGTACCCTCGGTGATCGTCCATGCACGGGTTTCTTTTGGGCCTGCCGTAAGATAGCTGATGAGGCCGAGTAGGCTGTAGCTTGCGGCGACAAGTTTTTCGAGGCCGCCTTTGGTGACGCCGAGGTCTGCAAGGAACATACTTTTTTCGTCATCGTCGAGTTCTGCCATCTCTTCTTCGATCTTTGCGCAAACGACAAATACTTTTGAATTTTCAGATGCGGAATATTCGTTTACGGCTTGCACAAATGGATTGGTAGCGCCGTCATTTGCCAAATCGTCCTCGTGGACATTGGCGGCGTACAACACAGGCTTGTAGGTGAGAAGATTAAGGGATTCGACAAACTCTTTTTCTTCTTCCGTATCAAATTCTAGCGAACGGGCAAGCTTTCCGCCCTCTAAGTGCGCTTGTATCGTGGTCATCATCTCAAGTTCTTTTTCTAGCTTGCGGTCGCCTTTGGCCACTTTCGTCGTCTTTGCAATGCGTCGCTCTAAAATATCCAAATCGGAAAAGATTAACTCTATATTGATGGTTTCGATGTCTCGGATTGGGTTTACGGTTGCATCTACGTGCACGATGTTGGTGTCTTCAAAACATCGTACCACATGGACAATCGCATCCACCTCGCGAATGTGCGATAAAAACTTGTTGCCGAGCCCTTCGCCCTTGCTAGCCCCTTTTACAAGACCGGCTATGTCTACAAACTCGATGACCGCGTTTATAACGCTCTCCGAATCATATAATTTTGCTAGATTTTTTACGCGTTCGTCCGGCACGGGTACAATGCCCACGTTTGGGTCGATTGTGCAGAACGGATAGTTTGCGGCTTCGGCCCCGCCTTTGGTGAGTGAATTAAACAATGTGCTCTTGCCCACGTTGGGCAGGCCAACAATCCCTAATTTCATACGATATATTCTTCCTCTCTTTTGTGTGTATAGGTACAGTATACGTTACTTGAAAAAAATAATCAATACGCAACGCATTTTGGGCTTATTTTGGTGAATACTACATCTATTGCGCATCAAATATCAAACAATCAGGAGGAGTATCATTTGAATACAATCAACATACAAAATGGCATCAATCTGCACATCATCCCAACAGAAAAATTCAAAACCGTATCGATGGCCATGCTCATACGCCGTCCACTCAACAGAGACGAAGTGACGATCAACACCCTCATTCCGAGCCTGCTCAAGCATGGTTCTAACAAATACAAAACGCTTGGGGATGTATACAAACAAACTGAGTCTATGTATGGCGCTATTTTTGACGCCGTTGTTTTAAAAAAAGGCGAAGAGCAAATTATTCAGTTGTTTATAGAAGTGTTGAACAAAGACGACTTGGTGTATGAAGCCATAGATTTTCTAGGTGAGATTGCCCTTCGAAATTTGGTCGTAGACGGTGAGTTTGATGGGGCGCTGATTGCGGTTGAGAAAGAGAATTTGAAGGCTATCATTGCCAGCCGGATCAACGATAAGAAAGAATATGCGAAGTTGCGGTGTGTGGAGGAAATGTTTAAAACAGAGCCGTTTGGTCTGTACGGCGACGGCTACGCCGAAGACATCGACGGACTATGCAATATTTACGCACACTACCAAAGCATTTTGAAAACGTCACCGATTGAATTTATTTGTATCGGTGCTGTGGACGAGCAGGCGGTTGCAGAAAAACTTCGTCATGATTTTTGCATCGAGCGTGGGGAAATCGTGCAGATGCCGGCGCTTAATGTGTCAAACACACAGGGTGACGCCAAGACTGTCTTTGAGCAGGCGGATATTTCGCAGGGCAAGTTATGTATGGGGCTTCGCACGGGCATTTCGCCTGTCGGAGACGAGTTTTACGCTTTGCTTGTGGCAAGCGAGATATTGGGCGGTGGGGCCAATTCGAAGTTGTTTGTCAACGTTCGCGAAAAAGAGAGCCTCTGTTATTACATCAATTCGTTTATCTATCGGTTTAAAATGTCCATTATGATTCAGTCGGGGGTAGACGAAGCCAATTACGAGAAGGCTGTGTCGCTCATCCAAAACGAGATTCGTGCCATCGCCGAGGGAAATATTTCTGACATTGAGTTTGACAATGCCGTGCAAAGTATCATCAAAAAATTAGTCAGCACAGTAGACTATCCGTCGGCCACGATGGATTATTACCTGACGCAATTTATCTTAAACGACACCAACGGGATCGAAGACGCTGTCGAAAAAATAAAGACCGTCCGCAAAGAAGACGTTCAGAACTCGTTTCAAAATATCCAAACCGACACCATTTATTTTTTGAAAGGCGGTAAATAATTTGGAAACCATTCAATATAACGAATTAATACATGAAAATGTCCACTGTAATGTGTTGTCATCGGGCATTAAATGTTATATAATCCCTAAAACAGGATTTGTGGAAAAGCAAGCGATGTTTGCCGTAAACTATGGCTCGACAGACAATCGCTTTCTCGTGGGGGACAAACTCGTCGAATCGCCCGAAGGTGTGGCGCATTTTCTGGAACATAAGCTGTTTGAAGAGAAAGAAGGCAATGCCTTTGACAAATTCTCCGCGCTTGGCGGCAGTGTCAATGCCTTTACCAATTTTAGTTCTACCGCTTACTACTTTAATACGACAGAAAAGTTTCATGAGAATTATCAACTGCTTATGAATTTTGTATCAAACCCGTACTTTACGGATGAGAATGTGGAAAAAGAAAAGGGCATTATTTCGCAGGAAATCAATATGTATGCAGACAATCCGATGTGGCGTATCTATTTTAACATGTTAGAGGCGATGTACCATGTGCATCCTGTACGCCAAAACATCGCGGGCACCATTCCGTCTATCCAGTCCATCCATAAAGATATCTTGTATCACTGTTACCAAAATTTTTACACACCTTCCAACGCGGTTGTCTTTTGTGTTGGCGATATCGTGCCCAACGAGATTTATGACATGACCGAGCAACACTTGCGCATCAAGCCAACCGAAGAGACGATTACGCGGGTGTACGGCGAAGAACCAGACACCATTGTAAACGACCATACAGAAATGACCATGAACATCGACCGCCCACTGTTTCATTTTGGGTTTAAAGACACGGATTTTTCTACGTTGATACTTAAAAAATCATCGGCGACCAAAATCTTACTGGATATGTTGGCAGGGGAGAGTTCGCCGTTGTATGAGACACTATACGAAAAAGGTCTCATTGATGGCTCCTTTTCTTACGAATATTTCAATGGGGTGACCTATGGTTGTAGCATATTTTCTGGTTTTTCAAACAATGTAATGGAAGTAAAGAAATATTTATTAGAAGAGATTCATCGCTATGCGCAAAACGGATTTGACAATGATACCTTTTTAAGAATACAGCGAAAACATATCGGACGGTTCATCAAGGGCTTTAACTCGATTGATGCCATTGCGAGTGGTGGGATTGACTACTTTTCGAAAAATGTGGGTATATTGGACGCCATTGATAGCTATGTATACCTGACGATAGACGACATAACACAACGGCTCAAAGACCATTTTGTCGAGGCAAACATGGTGACGAGTTTGATTTTACCGATGCATTAACACACTGGAGGGGTTCTTTTGGCATCTGAAGCTTGGTTCGTACACATGGGATTAAAAATAAAGACGCTTGACCGCGTTGCCTTTACGTTTTTTCATATCGACGTTTATTGGTACGGCATGATTATCGGCCTCGGCCTCATTTGTGGGCTGTTGTTCGCACTTCGTGAAGCCAAGCGCACAGGGCAAGAGCAAGATTTGTATCTTGACTATGCGTTCATCGCCATTATCGCCAGCATCATTGGCGCAAGGGTCTATTATGTCATATTCTCGTGGGATTATTACCAACAGAATCCACTCAAAATTTTTGCCATTCGCGAAGGCGGGCTTGCCATTTATGGCGGCGTTCTCACAGCCATCGCCTGCGCATGGATATACTGCAAAGTGAAACGCATCCGCTTTTTTCTGTTCGCCGATACCGCTATTTTGGGCTTGATCATTGGGCAAGCCATCGGACGGTGGGGCAACTTTGTCAATCGAGAGGCGTTTGGCGGCTACACAGATTCGCTGTTGGCGCTTCGCTATGTAAAAGACCAAGTGGTGAGCATCCCCGCATCGGTGTTAGACAAACAAATCCTCGTGGACGGTGTGTCCTATATCCAAGTACACCCCACCTTTCTTTACGAATCGCTCTGGAACATCGGGCTATTTGTGGCGTTAAACGCATACAAAGGCAGGAAGAAATTTGAGGGTGAGATTTTTTTCCTCTATCTGTTGGGCTATGGGTTCGGTCGGTTCTTCATTGAACGACTTCGGACAGACCAACTTTTGATTGGGCACACGGATATACCTGTTTCCTGTCTGCTTTCGGCGATACTGGTTGTAACCGCTATTTTTTGCATCGCATACAAAAGATACAACTGTAGGGTGCAGTCGTAAAAAAGGAGACAATTCATATGGGGGATGAAACATTGGAAAATTTGAATAGCACCATTGAAAAATATCGTGGCATTTTAAACCATCTAATCGAAAGCAAGGCGCCGTATGGTGATATTTATGCTGTGAGTAAGGTCTTAGATTCGTTTATCCTGCGATATCATAGGGGCACCGATCCCCAGTAGTGCTTCTCAAACATAGAAAATGCCATACGTTCGGCGCTAAACAACTTGCACCAATTGTTTAGCGCCGAACGTTTTTGTGCGCCCGTATTTCCCAAGCCAAAAGAAAAAGACACCCTACCGCATAGCAGCTGATATCTTTCAGATCAAATGTCGTTCCGATGACCACGCGGGCGGCCACGTTACCAGAAAGGTGGAGCATGCCAACCAAATTAAAAAATTGCGCCACCTCGATCAAAGCCGCAAAAATAAATATATAAAGCGGCAGCAACCTGTTCAGGCGTGCGTAGAACGAGCGGATCAAGCAGTAAAGCAAAACGACCACCAAAGCGTCTCCTAACAGTGGGCGGACAAAGTGGTCGTGCACAAATAATGCAATCAGAGCTTCCAGTATAAAGATGAGTATAAAAGCAAACGCGTAGTTTTTATGTATCTTGATCAAAAGCAGTTCACTATCCTTTCTTGGGATGAAACACGGCTGTCACCTAGCGATTCATGCCTGACCAACAATGTTTTGTACCCGACCCACCATGTTCTCCTCAACAAGCATCACCTTGATGCCATGAGGATGAGACTGGCTGTTGGTTAATATTTTTTTCACATGTCCCCTCGTTAATTTTCCTGTGGGTTGATCCTTCTTTAGCACAACATCCACTTCTGCGCCGATTTTTATATTCGATTTACTTTGTCCATTCAATTTCGTTTAATCCCTCTTCTCTACTCATTCATTTTAATTCTCGTATAGTATATCAAAAATCAACCCTTCAAACAATGGGTTTCCATTTTTAAAGCAATTGGAAATACATCCCAAAATCGGCATAAATGAACGATCTCGCCGCAAGCCATCGCGGAAATAAACCTTGACATATAAAAGTATCTTTGTTAAACTTTCAAAAAGTTAGCTTATGCTAACATTGTTTGTTTGAATATAGCAAAAGGGGAGTTAGATATGAAAAAAATTATTTTTAGCTTTTTATGTATGGTCACCATGTCGTTACTCATGGTTGGCTGTGGTTCATCAACAGAAAAAGCATTGATGGTGCCATCTACAGAATCAAAATCGGATCAGGCAACAACCGAGACAAGAGTCGTCAAGACCGCAAGAGGGGATGTGGAAATTCCAGCCAACCCACAAAGAATTGCAGACGTATCAGGCATCAGCGATATGCTGTACATACTAGGAATCAAACCCGTGGCTACGGCCGATTCGGATGCGTACGACCATACGAAGTTTCCGGTTTATCTGCAAAAGGAATTGGCGGGTGCGACAATTGTGGGTTATCCTATGTCGGAGGCTGTCGACATCGAAGGCGTTTTGTCCTCGTCTCCAGATTTGATTATCATTAATCCGAGACAAGAAAAAGCCTTTGACCAACTCAGCAAAATCGCGCCGACCATCGTGATCAATCCAGACGTTAACGATTGGCGGGCAGACCTACGAATGGTTTCAGAATTATTTGACAAAAAGGAAATAGCAGAAAAATACATTGCCGACTATGAAGAAAAAACAAAAGCGGCAGGGGAAGCCATCAAAGCCGCCAATGGCGAGGATCGCACATATTTTGCGTTTTTGACAGGGGGAGGCAACTACTACCTGTTTACAGGTGCCGCATACGGAGATATTTTTTATAACGACATGGGGCTTGGCGTGCCGAAAGCATTGCCTGCGCAAGACAGCATCACGTTACCAACGGCGTCCCTTGAAGGGCTTACCGAAATAGACGCCGACTACATGGTGGTACTTGCCTCTGATGAAGACAAAGCCGCATTAGAAGCCAGTTTGGTATGGAACAGCATAAGAGCCGTGAAGGAAGGGCATGTCATTTGGCTTCCGCAATCGCCTTATTTTAACCAAGCATACAGTGTGTATGGAAAATCATCCCTTGTAGATGAGCTGAAAACGTTGCTGATTCAAAAATAAGAAAAGAGTGTAACAGGTGGAAAAATCAATGGGGCAAAAGAGTAGCAAGATGGCTGTTGCATCGGTCATCATTATCATAGGGCTTATCCTCGCCTTTATCGGGTTGATTCTTTCCGTTTCATACGGGGCAAAAGATATCTCCTTTATCGATGTGATGAAGACGATATGGCATGATAATGGCACGATAGACGCACAAATCATAAGGGGCATCCGCGTGCCACGGGCATTGGCGGCGATATTAATTGGTTGCTTTTTGGCGTCGTCGGGCGCGATGATGCAAGGCATCACCAGAAATCCTTTGGCATCTCCGTCTATATTAGGCATTACGCAAGGGGCGGTGTTGGCCGTGTCTGTGTATATGGCGATGCATCCGGTTTCGGGCACGCTTGGAAAAATGTTTTGTGCCTTTATGGGCGCGTCGATCAGTTCGATACTTATATTTTTAGTGAGCTTGAAAAAGTCTAACATTAACCTAACAAGAATGATATTGGCCGGAACGGCTTTGGGCATGCTCTTTATGTCGCTTGCGTCGTTGTTGGCACTGCTAACGAACAATTCGAAGAACTTGGCATTTTGGATCGCGGGGGGCTTGGGCGGCGTAACGTGGGAAGCGGTGATTGTCTTGTCTGTGGTGGCGGTGATTGCCTTGACAATGGCGATAGCGATTTCGCCTAAGGTAACCGTGCTGAGCCTTGGCGACGACGTTGCCATCGGGTTTGGTCAAAATCCCAACAGGATCAGGCTGATTAGCTTTGTCTCCATTGTGCTTTTGAGTGGCGCGGGGGCGGCGGTTGGTGGCAATATCGGCTTTGTATGTTTAATCATTCCCCACATCGCGCGGATGTGCGTGGGGACAGATTATCGGCTTGTCGTTCCGGTGGCAATGGTTTTGGGTGGCGATTTGCTTGTCTATAGTGATATTGTGGCCAGAATGATTGCGGCACCGTTGGAGGTTCCGCTTGGCTCGATCACATCGCTAATTGGTGTTCCCTTCCTCATTTATCTTGTACGGAGGGGGAACCGATGAAGATTGCAAACCAATACAACAAACAGCACTTTGTCTGCGTTATCTCTATACTTGGCGTCTTGCTTGCGATTGTGGCACTTGTCAGCATGAACCTTGGCACATTGCCCATAAGCCCGTATGCGTTTATCAAAACAATTGTCGGCAACGGCACAAATCAGCAACAGATTGCACTTTTTTCAATTCGCTTGCCAAGAATCGTCATGGCCATACTCGTGGGGGAGGCATTGGCCGTCGCCGGAACCATCTTGCAAAGTGTGACCAACAACGACTTGGCAGAACCGGGTATTCTTGGCATCAACACTGGTGCGGCGCTGTTTGTCGTCATCTTTATTTATTTGACCAATGGGAACAACTATTATGGGATGGCCGATTTTGCCGTGTATACGATGCCTGTCGTTGCCCTGTTGGGCGGTGCGTTGGCGGCGGGTCTTATCTACATGCTAGCGTGGAAAAATGGCATTGATTCGACAAGGCTTCTCTTGATGGGCATTGCCATCAATGCCGCATTTAGTGCGATGATTGTCGTGGCACAACTCCGTTCTAGCAACCAAGATTTTAACACAATCCAGATGTGGACTTCCGGAAGCATCTGGGGTTCGAGCTGGCGATACGTCGTGGCCGTTTCGCCCATTATTGTTGTCTTCACTTGTTTGGCGTTGTACAAAGCACGTTATCTTGACATCTTTAACCTTGGCGACGAAACCTCTTGTGGGCTGGGCGTGCATGTCGAGCGAGAACGGATATTGCTGATTTTGTTGGCAGTGGTACTGGCCGCAACGGCTACCTCTGTCGCGGGTAGTATATCTTTTGTGGGTTTATTGGCGCCACATATCGCAAGAAGATTGACAGGGCCGAGGCATAAATATCTGATCGTTACCTCTATGCTGGTCGGTATGATTTTGGTTGTAGCGGCAGACACAGTGGCGAGAAATTTATTTGCGCCAATCGAACTTCATTTGGGCATTGTCATTTCCATTATAGGCGTTCCTTACTTTCTTTATCTGGGAACGGGAACGGTGCGGAAATAGGATATTAAGAGTTGTCATAAAATTAGGAGATGGAACCATGGACTTTATTACGACAAAAGACCTAACCGTGCGTTACGGAGACAAGTCTATAATAGAAAATATGAATGCGCACATACCGAAGGGCGAAGTGACCGTTATCATCGGCGCAAACGGTTGTGGAAAATCGACGCTGTTGAAAAGTATTGCCAGAATACTAAAACCCCATCGCGGAGACATATTTATCGACGGTGCCAACATTAAGTCGGTGTCCTCCAACGAGATTGCAAGAAAAATGGCCGTGTTGCCGCAAAGCCCAAAAGCTCCTTTGGGGTTAAAAGTGAAAGAACTTGTTGCATACGGAAGATTTCCACATAAAAAAGGGTTTGGCGCACTGAACAAGGAAGATTTTGAAATGATTGAGCATGCCTTGGCAACAGCGGGTATGCTTGAATATAAAGAACGGAACCTTGAAGATTTATCTGGCGGGCAACGACAACGCGCTTGGATCGCCATGTCGCTATGCCAAAATACAGAGGCGATGCTTCTGGATGAGCCTACAACGTATTTAGATTTGGCGCACCAGTTGGATGTGCTTTCTCTCCTTTCAAAATTAAATAAGGAACAGGGGCGCACAATTGTCA
Source organism: Eubacteriales bacterium (assembly GCA_031546735.1). Lineage (GTDB taxonomy): Bacteria > Bacillota > Clostridia > Lachnospirales > JAVBJY01 > JAVBJY01. The sequence goes on along the minus strand of JAVBJY010000173.1, from coordinate 2,317 downwards.
TGGTTCTGCATGAGTTGAACAATGCGGCTCGGTTTGCAGACTGCATGATTGGGATGAAGCAAGGGCAAATTGTGGCACAGGGGACGCCCGAACAGGTGATGACGAAGGAAAACATGAGAATCATTTATGGCATCGACGCCCATATCATCATAGACCCAAGGACAGGGAAACCGATTTATACTTCATACTGCGTAACGGAGTAGATTAAAAATATATGGCGACGAAAGAGATAAAATAAAAATATAAATCCCCCGTGCCCTCTGTCTAAGAGGATACGGGGGATTTATATTTCTATCGGCTAGGAAAGTGCTTTGCACTATTCCTAGTCGCGACCAGCTGTGGCTAAAAGTTTGGGGAGTGAATATTTTTATAGTAATTGGTAATTTATATTGTGATCGATGTAAAAATAAGGTGGTGTAAATGAGTAGAAAGATTATGTACACAACAAATGCTCTTGAAAGTGCTCTTTTTGCGAATTACTGAACTTTACAGTAAATGGAATGGACGACCTGTGTCCAACTGGTCACTAATCCATAACCAGCTTGACATTGACCCTCTTTTACAGGCTAGGATTAGAAAGTATCAATAATTTTTTTTGACTTACACATTTTACTTGACAAACCCTTCGAGCATCGATTTTGGTGTAGAGCCGATATTTATAGATGTTTTTAATAATGATTGAATTAAAGGGGGCTTTCTCTATAGAGAAAATACACCCCTTTAGAGATAGCGTTAGCCATTCCAGACTTAACCCTTTGTGAAATGATATTACGTTCCATTTCAGCGAATACGCCCCACATCGTTAACATTCCGTGTGTCATTGGGTCGAGTTCCTTTGTACAATCCATTATAAATGTGCCTATAATCAATTTTAAACGCCTTTCTTTAGCAAGCTCTATAATCTCTCACGTAGCTGTTTAGTTGAGCGTGTCAAGCGTGATACTTCGGTTGTTGCTATAGTATCCCCAACGGTTACGGTGTCTAACAATCTATTGAGTTGTAATCTGTCGGTCTTTGTCCCCCTCTCATATTCAAAATATATATTGCTCTCTTTTATGCCGATTTGTTTTAGTTCTCTCTTTTGCCTATCAACATCTCGTTTACTTTCATTCGTCGAACATCTACAATAACCATATTCCATATATAACAACCTCGTTTCGTAATTTGTTGTATATAGAATAACTCCGTTTTAATATTTGCAAACAAAAAGGTGTGAATAATTTTGTTTACATATTTGAATGATTTTATGCGGTTTTTCGGTATCGGTTTTGAGTAGTCCGTGGTGTCAACTATAAGAGACGTTTTTGTTATATTTATTAAATTACAGATAGTATCTAAGTTGGGCATAAATTTTTCTAAATAGTTTCTTGTGTCTTACGAAATTTTTAAACTTTGTCCTCTCCTTTCTCTATATTAAAGCAAGCCCATCATCAGGTGAATCTGTTGTTTGTGGTATACTTATAAACACTGAAAAGGCCTACTTTGAAATGTACAATACTATCAAATCCATTGAAACATTATCCAAGCCATGATATACTTGTTTATAATAAATTACTAATATTTTTTAAGGAGGAATATAAATGAAAACAAGTATCGAAACTTTTATGAATACTCTTTCAAAGTGGGGATATTCATTGACAGGAAAAGGTGGGGATTATCCATCAACATTGTTAGTTTTGACAGGACAACTTGGCGATTTATCTCTTATTGGTAGTTCAGAGGCAACGGTAGAGGAATTAGAGTTACATTTAAAAAATAGAATATATGAAATTATTGAAAAAACAAATATGAGTTCCTCTGTGCTTATCATGGGGCTGACTCAATCCCTGCTCCAATGGCTTAATCATGATTCTTTAAGTACTGTAGGTAATTTATTAACCTTTGAAAAATTTAATGATGAATTCCCCAACTCGGAACAAGGTCCTAAATTATTGGAAAAAATAAAATCATCAGAATATCACGCAAATACTAATCGTGAGTATTACGAGTGGTTGAAACTTTCAGTAGAGTTTCTTGGAATGGATTCTGTAAAATCATGGGAAAATGAAGAACTTTTGGAGAGAACAAAGAAGTAGTATATGCATGATGAAACGACTATCTGCTTTATAATTAGATAGTCGTTTTTGGTTTTTAACAATTCCCTCTTTAATTATTGTTCAGATTTTTACAAGACAAGGAATTATAAACAAGCTGTTTCCAATATACATTTACTATAACTTTTATGGTAGGTGGTATTGAATGGCTAAGGTAATGAATACAGAATGAGAAAAAGAGTCTAATGATATACGAGTGGTCGTAATTAATACGCCAACAAAAG
>JAVBJY010000022.1:0-11940 GCA_031546735.1 Eubacteriales bacterium | reverse complement strand
GTCGATGACGAGTGGTTTTGCATCGCCTGCTACCATCGTCAAACCACTCACTACAGTAGTGCTACCGATGTTATAGGTTACGCTTGCAGATGCTGTCGCCACTGGCCATGGTGCGCTACCAAAATCCCACGTTTTATCTGCCGATGTGATCGGCAATTGGGATGTGGATGGTGGGGTTACAACCGGTGCGTCGGTTGACGCCGGTGTCGATGTTACAACTGGTGTAGCTGTCGTGACTGGTGTTGCTGTTACTGCCGGTGTTGCTGTTACTGCTGGTGTTACCGTTACTGCCGGTGTTGCGCTTACTATTGGTGTTGCACTTACTGCTGGTGTTGCGCTTACTACTGGTGTTGCCGTTACAGTTGGTGTTACAGTTGGTATTGCCGTTGGTATTGCCGTTGACACAACAGGTGCATCATGCGTAAGTGTAATGGTTGCCGGAACAACATTAACAGGCACTGTTGTATTGTCTCCAATGCCAAAATACTTATTTTCCGAATCCGTTGGTTGGATGGCAATACCTGTATCGCCTTCTGCAATCATCTTAAATTTAAGTCGTGCAATTGTGCCTCCGTCTGCGCCAGAAATTTCGGTCGTAGGCGCATTCGCCAACTTAATCTTACCATTATTGGCTGGTATATTGGTTATTGCCGCATTCACAAGCGACATACCAAAGAAGGCTGCGGAGGGTTCTCCATCAAGATTGTATTTCATAATGTCCTTCAAGTCTGTTGCCGCAACATTCACAGGCGCCACAACCGCCGCGTTAAATGGCACAAGAAATTCTGAAGCGATAAATCCTGAATTTGGCGCAATGACAAAATCTACATAGAACTCTTGATTTGGAACAAACTGATATTGGTATGTGTTGGTTGCAACCATCGTTGCATCCTTGCCTACCAATTTGAATTCTGGAAGACCAGAACTTGGTGTTGCCGTTGGCGCTACTGGTGTTGGTGTTGGTGTTGGTGTTGCCGCAGTAGGTGAACTCATCTTTATATAGTAGACATAGCCACCAGCACTCGCAGTAATAAATACCGTTTTTGCTGTAGTGCCTGTATATGTCACCGCCCATGGCGCTGCTATTGCTTGTGGTGCCGATGTCGTTTGCACAAAACCAGAAGCGTCTGCTATGGTCACCGTTACAGCCGTCGAGTTTGATGAGCCTGTTACCATTTCGATCTTACTACCCGGCTGTGCAACAAATGATATTGCTCTGCTCGTTGGAGCACTAACCGTACCAGCCGATTTTCCACCAAATGAGTATCTCGCTGTAAATCCGCCTTTTGATGTGCCATCAGCAAACGAAAAGGTTGCTTGAGGCGCTGACGTAGAGATAGATCCACCCGTGAAAAGGGTAAATCCATTTACTGTAATTCCTGCTGTTGGCACCGCCGAGGCTGTAAGTGTCCCAGCAACCACTTCTGCGCCAAAATCCATTTCAGATAAAACTTCCTGTGGTTCTAGCACGCCATCAGCCGCAACATCTGGTGCCGCAAGGCTTTCAGGGTTTAAAACTTCATCCATTGTTGGAATCGCGCTAGGCTCTGCAACAGCGGCTTCAACCGTTTCTGCTGCATCATTCGTAGCGGGTGTTTCTACAGCCGGTGCCTCTACAACCGTTGCATCCACAGCCGGCGGAACGATCTCCGGGTTTGCTTCGCTTGGATTCGTTTGTTCGCCGGTGTCGGCTGTCTGTACATCAATGGCTTTGATGAAGTCAAACAACGCTTTGTCATCCGCAAAAGTAGGAATCGAAACCGATGAACACAGCATCGCCATAGAGAGTACAAATGCAATTAACTTTTTGTAATTTCTCATGTAACACATTCACTCCTTTTTGTCTCATATTGTTTGCGTCTTTGTTACTGTCATATTCTTGGTTGTAGCGTCGCTTTTTCAAGCTTTCGTAAGAATATGAAAAAAGATCATTCATCCCTCCTTGAAAAAAATACATTCCCAAACAAAAGCGCAATTACAAAGGTGCCCTGTTGGCGCTTCAAGTTTAGAAAACGCAACTTTATTTTGAAACATGTCGTCGTGATCCTTTCGCAACAAGAGTCACCACGCACAGCTACAGTATAAAGAAATTTCTAGAAAAAATCAACATTTTATTTCATATTTGCCAATGGATTCTGACCCATGTGTTGCTACACCTTACTTTCTTATGTCACAGCAAGCTGATGTGTTCAATTATAATTTATTTTTGTTTCAAACCGCGCAATATGGGTTTTTGGAACACCAACACCCCGTACTGCTGATCGCTGATGAATGCCATCACTACAGCACAGATGAAAATTGTAGAATTTTCGACTTTGTTCCCTATATAAAAAACGAGCATGCCTACTGCGCCTTGGGGCTGTCTGCCACATCCGATATGGATCGTCATGCCGATAAAATTGGCACGGGCTTAGGCAAAGAGATTTATCGCTATCGTTTTAGCCAAGCTCACAAAGAGAATATCATTAGTGATTTTGTGATTTTTAATATCAGTGTGCCATTTAATGACGACGAACGGTGTGAATATGCAGAATTATCCGACCACCTGTCCAAAGCAATTACAAAACTGAAGAACCTGTATCCTAGCATCCGGAAAACACACAAAAGATTTTTCTTCGCTAAGCTCGAACAGCTGGCGCGTCAAAAATCAGACATCCGGCTTGCCGAACTGGCAAGAATGATTTGCTTTCTCGCCTACAAGCGCAAAGAAATTGTGTACATGACAAATGCAAAGGTGAACTGCGTAAAAAATATCATTCAGCGATTGCCCGAAACCGCCAAGATTATTATTTTTGGCGAGCGTCCATCCCAACCAAGTGGGCGTGTACCATTCAAAAATCGACCACGTAAATCGAAAAAACATTTTAGAACAATATGACAATGGTAGCTTGCGTATATTGGTAAGCTGCAAGGCGTTAGATGAAGGGCTTAATATCCCCGCCACAGACGTGGGCATCGTGGTATCCTCTACAGCAAGCAACCGACATCGCACACAGCGTCTTGGGCGTATTCTTCGCAAAACACAATCTGAGCAAAAAGCATCGTTGTACTATCTTTATGTTGGCGATTCCTCAGAAGAATCTGAGATGCTGCCCAATATCGACCCCGCGTTCTTTATCCCTACCATTCACATGGGCTATAGCATTCCATATGAATCTTTCTTCTGTGACAAATATGAAACTTGCGCCGAGCGCGCCATGCAGTGCCTTTTTGGCAAAAATGTGTCTGTCGACATTCTAGACGAAGTATACCGAAATATAGCGATTGGAACAGTTCGATTTGACTGGCTTATGTCTGAAGCGTGGTGCATGGATTAAATCAATAAAAAGCAACGTCAAAACCAAACAAGGCTATAAAATCAAGCTTGATTCTACCAAAAAGTCACTCATTGCGCCCACACTGGAAGAAACGGCGATCAGCGTAAACATCGCGCATTGTTGGATGATCGTACAGTGGCCTAACTTTTTGTCTAAAATTGTATTACAAATATTTGGTTAGACCCCTTATAATCTCGACTTTTTACCCCTCTTTTTTTGCAAAAATACAACAAACTCGTGATGACTGCCACTCTTTTGTGACGAATAGCCCCACGATGATTGCCGCCCATGTTGTTAAAACATGCAGAAAAAGAGCCTACTCAGACAGACTTTTCCAAGTGTCTATCTAATAGGCTCCATTTTATATTTCTTAACTTTCGGTCTACGGTGTTTCTTTACGTCGTTATAAAATCGTCACACCCAAAATATCCTTCATATACGCCAACATCAACTGCTCCCGCGCCTCATTAAACGACGCGACACATGCCGAGTCCACCGTCAACTGTAGCGGAATGCCACTATTCGTCGAAACAGTATAAAGACCGACCACCGTCTGAAACACGCAAATATCGGTCACAACGCCAACAACAGTAATCTCGTCATAGCCCTCTGCCATCTTCATCAAAAAATGATGCCCCGGGCAGTAAGCGTTTTTTTCGATATGGTGGTTTGTGTTGTCCTTGCCTTTGATGTCGCCGTATATCTCATATCCTTTTGTGCCTTTGATGCAGTGAAACGGGAACGCCCCTGTTTCTTTGTATATGTCTGGTCTGGCCCAGTCGTCCTCGGTGTGCGCGTCTAGCGTGAAATAAATATCTTCCTCTTCATATTGCGATGCCAGATGGGCAATATTTTTCTCTATCCGCGCCGCCGCCACGCCTGCTGTCAACTTTCCGTCGGATGCGACAAAATCGTATTGATAATCTACAATAATCAGTGCTTTTTTTATCATTTCCAAACGCCTCTTTCTATTTATCCTAAACGCGGTTATATAATTCTGTCAGATACAAAAGTTGTGGGGCAATGTCGTCTGACAGCATATCGTCTGTATACCGAAACTTCCAGTTGCCGCTGGCCACACTCGGCGTATTCGTACGTGCGCGTCCGTCCAGACCCATCAAATCTTGAATGGGGATGATGGCGGTGTCAGCGCATGCGCTGTGGGCAAGTCGAATCAAATCCCACGAAACGTTGTCGCCCGATACGTTCAAATAGCGCCTGTACAGATCCTTGGTTGCGGCGTTTGTCTCGGTGTACCAACCAAGCACCGTGTCATTGTCATGGGTGCCTGTATAAACGACGGCATTCGACGTTTTATAGTTGTGTGGCAAATAGTCATTGGCACTTGAGTCAAAGGCAAACTGTAATATTTTCATACCGGGGAAGCCAAGGGTATCCCGCAAGGTTAACACTTCGGGGTTTAAATCGCCCAAGTCTTCTGCAATGATGGGGATGTCGCCCAGTGCTTTTTTCACCTCGGCAAAAAATCCTTCTCCTGGTCCTTTTCGCCATTGCCCCTTTTCGGCTGTCTTTTCGCCGTAGGGAATTGCCCAATACGAATCAAACGCGCGAAAATGATCAATCCGCACCATATCCACCATCTCTAGCATTTTGCTGATGCGCTTGATCCACCATTTGTAGTGGGTCTTTTTATGTTCTGCCCATTTGTATAACGGATTGCCCCACAGTTGACCCGTTTCGCTAAAATAATCGGGTGGCACACCAGCCACTTCCTTTGGCGAAACGCCCTCGCTCATCTCAAACAAGTCACGGTTTGCCCACACGTCTGCGCTGTCTGACGCTACATAAATCGGGATATCGCCCATGATTTCAACGCCGCTTTCGTTTGCATACTGCTTCACCGCGTCCCATTGTCTAAAAAATTCATACTGCAAGAATTTGTAGTAACTGATTTCGTTTGCTAAGGTGTTTTCCCATTTTGCAATGGCAGAAGGCTGTAACGTCTTGATGTCTTCATCCCACGAATTCCACACGGCACCATAAAAACAATCGTTAATCTGGTTTTCTGTTAAGAACTTTATGTTTTCCAATCGGTAGCGTTTATATTCCTCAGACTCAAATGCATACCGTCTTTCTTCTATATAATAATTTTTTAAAGAGATAAAGAGTGCATAGTGGTCGAGCCAGTCTTTGTTGCTTTTGCAAAATTTTTCATAGTTCTTTTGTTGTTCGTTTGTTGCATCTTGGGTAAATGTCTTGTGTGCCTCGTGAAATAGCTTGGTTTTGTATAGGATGACGCGACCATAATCCACAGAGGTATGGTCGAAGAGGGGCACATTTTGCAAATCACTCTGGCACAAGTACCCTTCCTTTTGCAGTTCGTCTGGGCTGATGAGCAAAGGATTACCCGCAAACGTCGAAAAACTTTGATAGGGAGAATCGCCAAAACTCGTATGCCCAAGGGGCAAAATCTGCCACACTTTCTGTTTTGCTTTTTTTAAAAAATCAAGAAACACATACGTCGATTTTCCCAAATCACCGATGCCGTATGGACTGGGAAAGCTTGTAACATGAGCCAAAACGCCTGCTTTTCTATTATTTCCCATTGATTCCACTTCCTCCCTTTGCTGTTTTTGTATGTTTGCTCCAGTATACCTCACATAGGGCATTTATTCAATCGAAAACGATATAGTCATTTTTTTGATTTTATTCCAGTCGTACCTCAGTATTTATTTTCGCATTTAACGCAAAATAACGTTAATCTGTTTTCAAGCCAATATAAATTCTTTTTCGCGGCGGTTCAACTCGACCCTGCAGGGTCAATGTGACCCTGCAGAGTCAATGTGACCCTGCAGGTAGACATAATTTATATGGTGTTTGAAATCGGGTTAATGTACAAGTTAAAAACATTTGGTGCCAAAAAATTCGGTTTACACCGATTAGACGCCAAATATCTAGGGAGGAAAATTATGAAGCTAAACGCGATACTCTCTACATGTGTTTTAGGCGTCAGTCTTGTTTCGACAGGCTGTGGCGCAAGCATGTATGACACAACTGAGAAATCAACGAATACAAAATTGGCGAATAACGTTTCCCGTTCTGTTCGCAATAGTGTGAACGGAACTACAGATTATTATACGGATACCGATTATCGGTCGAACGGCAATGCCTATACAACGGATACGTTGACGCGTAACAATGACACACGTTATGGTTACGACAAAACCGCTACAGGCAAATCCTATGGAACAGGCAGAAGCAACCTTGAACAAAACGATTATAACAACGTAATCGGGAACCGAGATAACGATCTGTCCCGCAATGGAACTGCATACGATAGCGACGTAAACATTGACGGCAACGCGTATGGTGTACGCGATCAAAACATGTATAACTACAAAGTGCAACGAGATGCAAGCATCAACGACTTTGAGGCATACACAACGGATAGTGATGTAGGCTACTACAACAACCGTGCCCTTGATAATGACAACACCATAAGCAAACAAATCACCGCAAACAGCGGTGCGGTGACACGAGGTACCGTGGGCAACACAAAGGGAAGCTATTCTCTTGCAATGGCAAGCCCAAAGGCATCGATGGCACCTAGACTTTCAACAAATGCAACTGGCGTAACCGGAAGAGATGCCACAAGAAGCTCGGCTTCTGCTATGACGGCATCCCCTAGAACGTCGGCTGTAGTGACAACACCTGCGATGGGCGCAACAACAAGCCCAGCGGCACGTGCCACAACAAGCCCCACAACGAGTGTTACAACAAGTCCTGCTACAGGCTCGACTCGAAACACCGCAACGGGTACAACAACAGGTAACGCGGCAACAATGGGCAACACCGCAACAACAGGTAACACGAATGGTCAAAGCGTGCAATCGCCTAGAAGACAACAGGCTGTAGCCGGTAAAATGACCAAAACTGCAAATCGTGGTGTTAACGCGTCGGCTCGTCCGTCGGTGCAGACATCTGCAAGCCCTTCGGCATCTACGTCTGCAATGCCAAAGGCGGCCATATAGACTGCTTAGCGGATAATATAGTGGCGTAAAAACCAAAAAACCGGTCATGCAACTGCATGCTATGTTTTGTGTGATGCCTAAAAATACGCCTATCGTATTTTTAGGCATCACTTTTTTGATTTTTTTACATTCAATCTTGTGTTATGATCTATTTTATGAAACAATAGAGTGTAGATAGAATGTTTAAGGGAGGTTTTGAACAATGGCAAAACAAGGCAAGAAATGTGAAACAGCGGCGGTCATTGATATCGCGTCAAGCGAACTTCGGCTAAAAATTTCCGAACGGCAAAAGGATTTTGTCAAAACCTTAGAGACGCTTGTCTATCCGCTAAATTTTGGGCGCGACACGTTTAACACAGGGAAGATCAGCTTTGACAAGGTAGACATCACTTGCCAAACCATCAAAAACTTTTTGACTGTCATTTCGGAATATGACGTAACCAAAATAAGGGCAATTGCCACGACAGCCGTGCGCGAAGCAACCAACAAAGAGTACATCCTAGACCAAATCAAAATCAAAACAGGGCTTGAATTTGAAGTCATTGACGACAAGCAAGAAAAAATTTATATCGATCAATTCGTCATCGACTGGTTAGACCAAGAGTATACCCAGTCGGCACTAATGGTGAACATGGGCTCAGGTAGCATCGGCATCTCGGTGATTGAAAAAGGGCATGTCGTTTCGACCTATACGATTCGCATTGGCTCTCTTCGCATTTACGAGTTGTTCGAAGACATCATGAACTCGTCCAGCAACTATAGCCTCGTGCTAGAAGAATATTTAAAATCGTATATCAAGTTTATTGAAGATCATATTCCGAAAGGCATTCAGCATTTCATCGCCATGGGCAATGAGATTGAAGTCATTACCAAGCTGTGCGTCGATGCAGACAGCGTAGATCAACATGTCATCACCAAGCAAAGCTTTGCACAGGTCTACAAAGAGATCAAGGGCAAGCCAATCGACGCGATTATGGCCGACTATGGGCTATCGGAAGAGCGCGCATTGGTGTTAACGCCGTCTCTCATTGTGTTTAACAAGATGTTTAAGATGACCAAATCAGATAAAATCATGACGTCGTCAGTCTTCTTAAACGATGCGTTGCTCTTTGAAATGCTCTTCCCCGAACAGCACAAAAAAATCTCACATAACTTTGAAAACAATATTATTTTATCAGCCATTTCCATTGCAGAGCATTTTGGCTATGACGAAGAACATTCTCGCCTTGTCGAAAAATTTGCGTTAAAAATATTTGATAAATTAAAAAAAGTACATGGTTTGGGCGAACGGGAGCGCATCTACTTGCAAGCAAGCTGTATTCTTCACGACATTGGCAAGTTTGTCAACGTGAAGAACCACCATCTCCATTCTCTAAACATCATCAACGGCATCGATATCGTAGGCGTCAATGTAGCCGAAACCGCCATCATCGCCAACGTATGCTATTACCATGCCAAACTTACGCCGTCGCCGTCTGACACACACTTTGCGTCTTTAAAAACCAAAGACCGGCTCACCGTATCAAAGCTCTGCTCGATTATACGGCTTGCCAATTCTTTAAACCAAAGCCACAACACAAAGTTTGACGACATCGACGTCAAGATGGATCACCCATCGGGCGAAATGATTATCACCGTACAAACCTCAAAAAATATAGAACTCGAACACTGGTCATTTTATGACAAGGCACTGTTCTTCAACGAAGTGTTCGGCATCAAAGCAACCATCAGAAAGAAGGTGAATTAAATGACTGATTTAAACAACCCCCGGTTTTACTTCAACCGCGAGTTAAGCTGGTTAGAATTTAATGAACGGGTGCTGGAAGAGGCACTCGACAAACGAAACCCTGTGTTAGAGCGATTGAAATTTTTGGCCATTACCGCCTCCAACATGGATGAATTTTTTATGGTTCGGGTGTCTGGCATTATCGAGCAAATTGAGGCGGGCTTCAACCGCACCGACCCGTCAGGTCTATCCCCTCTGGAGCAATTGCGCGCCATTACGGAAAAGGTGCACCGGATTACAACCAAGCAGTACAACTGTTTAAACCGCGCCATCCTGCCCAAGCTGAAAAAGAACGAACTTCTATTTTTAACCTACGACGAACTAGACAAGAAGCAAAAAATATTTTTGAAAGATTATTTTAATTCGACCATTTTTCCCGTGTTGACGCCCATGGCCATCGACCAGAGCCGTCGGTTCCCTCTTTTGTCAAGTAAAAGCGTCAATATCATCGTCGAGATGGACGCCGATGAGCCGTTGTATGCCCTCGTGCAAGTGCCGTCGGTTATTTCGCGCATCATCGAATTGCCGTCTACAATCGGGCGCAATTTTATCTTGCTTGAACATGTGATCACCCACTTTATTAAAGAACTGTTTATCGGGCACAAAGTGCGTAGCTGTTCTACGTTTCGCATCACCCGAAACTCCGATATGGACATTCACGAAGAAGATTCAGATGACTTGTTGGCCGAGATTGAAAAATCGATCAAGAGCCGAAAATGGGGCGAGCCCGTTCGTCTTGAAATCGAAAAAGACACAAGCGCCAACAGCTTTCAGTTCTTAAAAGAAAACTTACAGCTCGAGAACGACGATATCTATATCATCAGTGGTCCCCTTGACTTGACGATGTGGTTTTCATTTTCGTCTTTGTCCAATTGTGACCACCTGCGAGATGAAGTGTTGATACCCCAACCGGTGGCGGCCTTTGTCGATACGAATATCTTCGACGCCATTAAGAAGCAAGATATTTTGGTGCACCATCCCTACGATTCGTTTGATTGTGTCGTCAATTTTGTGCGTGAAGCGGCCAACGATCCACACGTGCTTGCCATCAAGCAAACGCTGTACCGCGTATCGGGCAATTCGCCCATCGTCAATGCGCTCATCCAAGCGGCCGAAAACGGCAAGCAAGTCACCGTGCTTGTCGAGTTAAAGGCACGATTTGACGAAGAGAACAACATCATATGGGCAAGAAAATTAGAAAAGGCGGGTTGTCATGTCGTATACGGTTTGGTCGGCCTTAAAATTCACTGCAAGACCTGTCTCGTTGTACGAAAAGAGGACGACGGCATCTGGCGGTATGTGCATTTGGGCACCGGCAACTACAACGACAAAACCGCCAAAATCTACACAGACCTTGGTATGTTTACCTGCAAGGAGTCGTTCGGTTCGGATGTCTCTACCCTATTTAACGTGCTCACTGGCTATTCTGAAAACCATAACTGGAACAAGATATCCGTTGCACCTATCTCGTTAAAGCAGACGTTTTTGCGTTACATCGAAGCCGAAACAAAAATAGCGGAAGAGAACGGCAGTGGACGCATCATTGCCAAGATGAACGCCCTTGTAGATGTGGACATGATTCAAGCGTTATACCGGGCGTCTATGGCGGGCGTTAAAATCCACTTAATTGTGCGCGGCATATGCTGTTTGAAGTCTGGCATAGAGGCGATTAGCGAGAACATTACGGTCATCAGCGTCGTCGACCGATTTTTAGAGCACAGCCGCATTTATTATTTTGAGAACAACCACAACCCGCGAATCTTTTTGGCAAGCGCCGACTGGATGCCCCGCAACCTCTTGCGACGCGTAGAGGTCGCCTTCCCCGTAGAGGATGAGGCATTAAAGCAAGAGATTATTGAAGTGCTGAACATTACATTAAAAGACACGGTGAAGGCGCGCATCCAAAACAAAGACGGTTCTTACGACCGCGTAGACAAACGCGGCAAGCAGAAGATCCACTCACAGCTTATTTTTCATGGCCGTGCGGTGGAGAATTTTGGCAAGTTTAGTGAGCAGAGAGAACGGGATATGTTTAAGCCACAGGTGGTGTTGTCTTAGGGGTTAAAAGATAAGACCGTGGGCGCTGCCCACCACCCGCAAGCCCTTTGAAAAGGGCTTGACCCTAAACTTTATAATGGCAAAGGGGTTTATGAAACACCTCCCTTACAAACCGAAAAATCCTTATCAAATTGCGCAAAGAGTGATATACTATAAGCATAAAAAGTACAGAGGAGTTTTCCATGGACAGCATAGAGTTATTAAGTCCGTTGGTTGATATTATTTTCAAGGCTATTTTTGCGAATCCTAAAAATACTGATGTCTTATCTGCTTTTATAAAGTCAGTTTTAAATATTGACGATAAAGATTTTGATAGTTTAGAAATCACCGATACGAATTTAAAGGCAGAAGAAAAGGATGATAAAGTCGGTATACTTGATGTTAAGGTATACACGAAAAGCGGCAAAATTATTGACGTCGAGGTGCAAGTCGCGCCTTCTTCCGAACTTAGGGAAAGAATTGTCTTTTACACGTCTAAAATGATAACAGAACAGATAGGCAAAGGCGAGGACTACGAGAAAATAAAAAAAGTAATCAGCATTGTCATTCTTGATTTTGAGTTGATCAAGGAAAACGACCAATATCATAATATATTTAGATTGCATGACAAGGACACCAAAACAACATTCACTGATATTTTAGAAATTCACACGTTGGAACTAATGAAATTGCCACAATTGAGCGACAACACAGATTTATCTTATTGGCTACAGTTTTTTAAAGCCAAACGAAAGGAGGAATTCACAATGTTAGCAGAACGAAGCCCCATGTTGCAGAAAGCATATGA
>JAVBJY010000159.1:0-3842 GCA_031546735.1 Eubacteriales bacterium | reverse complement strand
GATTTTTCAGAACGTATGCCGCCCATACGTCTGGAAAATCGCATTTTGTATAATGGAGAGTTGAGGCATAAGGAGCGTGAGTACCATTAATTTATTTGAATTGCCGGTGTCTCCATTGCCGGACGAAGTCACAATTATTTTGTTGCAAGAAAAAAACGTCCGCATCGAACGCATTGTCAGTGAAGGCCATTGCTCTGATTGGTACGACCAAGATGAAAACGAGTTTGTTGCCTTGCTACAAGGGTCAGCTGTACTTGCGTATGAGGATGGCACAACGTTGACACTTGTCGCTGGTGATACGGTTTTCATACCGGCACACCAGAAGCATCGGGTGTGTCATACGTCGAGCGAACCACCCTGTGTCTGGCTCTGCGTGTTTTGGAGATCGTGTACACCAATAAGATAAAAAAAATTGAACAGGAGTGGTAAAAATGATTGAATCAAGATGCGGTATCCTATGTAGCGAATGTACATATCAAGAAAAAGTAAATTGTAGCGGGTGTGTTCATATCGACAAGCCCTTCTGGGGAGAGGTCTGCCCAGTAAAGAGCTGTTGTGAGGAGAAGACGCTTGCGCATTGTGGCGAATGCAAAGAATTCCCCTGTGACTTGTTGCATCAATTTGCCTATGACAAAGAGCAAGGGGACAATGGCAAGCGTATCGAGCAATGCAAGAAATGGCAGGGGAGTGCCCACTAATGCTTCTTAGGCGAGTATCATCGCCGTAAAGGCCTTGGTCGCATCTGAAAACTCTACATTTTTTATTTTGATCATGCCGATGTGACGGGTCTTCGGCTTTGGTGTGAGCGGCACTGAGAACAAATGGACATCGTCAATGTGCTCTTCTGAAAATTCTTGGATCACAAAGGTAAGGCCAAAGTTAATTTTTGTAAATTTTAATAGAAGGTCACTGCTGCCAAGCTCTAAGATTGGGTTGAGCGTTATGCCTGCTTTTAGTGCATATTGATTCAAAAAGCGTCGGGTAGAGCTTGCACCTTCAAGTAAGATGAGCGGATAGTCGGCAATATTTGAGATGTGGATGCCTTTTTGCACCAGATGTTTGTAGGCGCTGCCGCAAATCAAGCAATCGTGGATGTCCATACATTCAATCACTTCGACGCTTTTGTCACATTGAATCGGCAAATTGACAAAGCCAACATCCACCTCGCCGTCGCGTAACAGCTTGGCGGTTTCGGTTGAAATGCGGTTTGTTATCTTGATGTTGATGTTGGGATAGAGCTTGCTGAAACGCTCGATGTATTTGAGCAAAAACTTGTCTGTGAGGGTATCGGACGCGCCGATTTTGATTTCTCCTTCATGCAGACTTTTGACACTTGTATATTTTTCTTCTGCTCGTTCAATCAGTTGGAGGGCAGACGAAATATGCTCGTACAAAACCTTGCCCTCGTAGGTAGGGGTTACGCCTTTTTGGGTGCGCGTTAGAAGCTGTCCGTTTAATTTATTTTCAAGCTCTCGTATGACCATGCTGACGGCGGGTTGGGTGATAAAAAGCTCACCAGCCGCTTTTGTCATGCTCCCAGACTGCACAACCTTGCAAAAAATTTTATAATAATCTAGCGGTATGTCTAACATCGCAAGCACCTCGCATAAATATTACTTATGGCATACATAAGTAACATCAATTTTTATTATACTACAACATATGGTATACTTTTTTTGCAACAAAAGCAAGTGCATACAAAAAAACTTTTAAGAAGGACGTGTTATTTATGAGAATGGTAGGAGCAGTTTCAAGAGGTATCCGTTTGCCTATTATTTCGCCTAACGACGACTTGGTATCGATCGTTGTGGATTCTTTATTAGAGGCATCTGAACAAAGTGCGTTTCAAATTAATGACAAAGATGTTTTGGGCATTACAGAATCAATCGTTGCAAAGGCGCAAGGCAATTTTGCAGCCGTTTCTGCCATTTCGAAAGATATTGAAGCAAAATTTCCAGACGGTGAACTCGGCATCGTGTATCCGATTTTAAGCCGAAACAGATTTTTAAACATCTTAAAGGGTGTAGCGGGTGGCGTGAAAAAATTACACATCTTGCTAAAATTCCCGAATGATGAAGTGGGAAATCCGATTATGGATCCCGATTTGTATGACGAGTTGTACGATGAGCTAAACAACAAGATGTTGAATGAAGACGAATTCAGAAAAATGAGCAATAACTATGTACATCCGTTTACGGGTGTCAACTACATCGACCTATACAAAAGCGTCTCTCCGAATATCGAAGTTCATTTTTCTAACGATCCACGAGATATCTTGAAGTTGACGAAGAATGTGCTTGTAGGCGAAATTCATACGCGTTTTAAACTAAAAAAGAGACTGCTGAAAGCAGGTGCTTCCACGGTATACACGTTGTCTGATCTTTTGGCGTCTTCTATCGACGGCAGCGGCTTTAACAGCGACTATGGCGTACTTGGCTCGAATATTTCGACAGACGATCGGTTGAAGCTTTTTCCACGAAACTGTGATGTCTTCGTACAAAAAGTGCAAGCAGAGGTTGCCAGCCGCACTGGCAAAAACATTGAAGTTTTGGTATACGGCGATGGCGCTTTCAAAGACCCAATCTGTGGCATATGGGAACTGGCAGACCCTGTCGTTTCACCGGGCTACACGGCACACCTCGGCGGACAGCCAAGTGAAGTAAAATTAAAATACCTAGTAGACAATAATTTCTCGGATCTAGAATCAACAGACAAACAAAAGGCAGTTACCGATTTTATCAAGCAAAAATCAAGCCAAACCGGATTTGCAGAAGGTACCACCCCAAGAAAATTTGCAGACTTGTTGGGTAGCCTTTGTGACTTAATGAGCGGCAGTGGCGACAAAGGAACACCTGTTATCTTGATTCAGGGATACTTTGACGACTACTCCATGAACTAAGGAACGTTCAAATTACATTGCGTCACGCTTAAACTCGCTCGAGGATAAGCGTGACGCTGTTAGCGTAAAAGTAAAAACCAAAGGATGTTTGTATAAAATGAAATATAAAGGTGAAATCGGTCTTTTTATTACGGCCGTAATATGGGGCATGGGGTTTGTCGCCAGCGATGTGTGTTTAGATTATATGACGCCATACCAAGTGATGGCACTTCGTTTTCTCATTAGCTCTGTTTTGATTTCGCTCGTATTCTTCAAAAAATTTAAGACGATGGATAAAATGGTCATACGCTATGGTTGCATACTCGGCACGATTTTGTGTGTTGCGTTTACACTCCAAATCGTCGGTCTAAAATACACAACCCCCTCTAAAAATGCGTTTTTAACGGCGATCAATGTCATCATTGTGCCCTTTATCGGATTTTTTTTGTACCGTCGAAAGCTTGACGGCTATGGGCTTGTGGGTGCGCTGTGTTCGATTGTCGGCATTGCAGTTTTGTCTATACGAGATGATCTATCCATCAATATCGGTGACGTTTTAACGATTGGCAGTGCGGTGCTGTTTGCACTGCATATTTTTTATACATGCGAGTTTTTAAATCGGGGCGTTGACGCCATCGGGCTGACCGTTGTGCAGATGATTGTCGCCGCTGTTCTTTCGTTGGGCATGGTCATCATAAAGGGCGAATTTGTCTCGATGTTTTTGGTGAGCCCCAAAGGGCTGTTGTCTGCTGTTTATCTCGGTATTTTTAGCACGACGATTGCTTTTTTATTGCAAACCATATCCCAAAAATATACAACCGAGACAAAAGCCGCGATTATTCTTTGCACAGAGTCTGTTTTCGGCTCGTTGCTCTCTATTTTGATTTTGCACGACGAACTGACGTTGCGCATGGGCATCGGGTGCATACTCATTATGACAGGTGTCTTAGTGGCAGAGGTAAAA
>JAVBJY010000019.1:0-5497 GCA_031546735.1 Eubacteriales bacterium | reverse complement strand
TACACGGTTGCCAGACGTTTTACTACCTGCGCCCGGCAGATGCCGACGCCGCCTTTGCCGCCCCACTAGAATCTCGGGCGGCCATCCTAAACACGGCCATCGTAGATCACTTACATGCAAAAGACAGGGGAACCAAAAGCGAATCGTATGCCGTTTTGCGACAGTCTACCATACCCGCCGTTCTGGTAGAGCTTGGCTTTATCTCAAACCGCGACGAAGCCACCCATTTTCGCGATCGCGCCTACAGACAGCAGGCGGCCGAAGGGT
Organism: Eubacteriales bacterium; assembly: GCA_031546735.1. Classification (GTDB taxonomy): domain Bacteria; phylum Bacillota; class Clostridia; order Lachnospirales; family JAVBJY01; genus JAVBJY01. The sequence continues at coordinate 5,230 of JAVBJY010000019.1, read as the reverse complement.
TGTGTGAAGGCATTACAAAAATATTCGATACATACGTCACTGAACGTTCCTAAGGAGGATTTGAACGATGCTAGACAAGATCGACCTGACCAAGACAATATCCAAAAGCGAGTACAAAAAAGAAATTAAGGTGTTAGAAGCAAAGCTGAGTGAATTACAACAAACCATAAACCAACTGCGCATACCAGTTGCACTGGTGTTTGAAGGGTGGAGCGCGTCTGGAAAAGGCACACTGATCGGTCGGCTGTTGTACTCTCTCGACCCAAGACAATTTAACGTATACACCATGAATCGGGTCACAGAAGAAAGCCTCATGCGCCCCATTCTCTGGTCCTACTTCACAAAAATGCCATCGAAAGGGCGAATCGTCCTTTTAGACAAAAGCTATCACCGGGTGACCTTGCCCGAAGGGCACGATACATGGAAAATCACCGAAAAAGAAAAAGAAGGATTTTATTATGACATCAACGCCTTTGAGCAGCAATTGGCAGACGACGGCACCCTTCTCATCAAATACTTTATCCATGTCAGCCGAGACATGCAAAAAAAGCGCATCGAGCAACTACAGAAAAACCCCGATACAAAATGGCGGGTCGATGACGAAGACGTTAAGCAAAACAAATCCTACAACAAGTATTTGAAGCTGTTCGACACGATGATCTTCGAAACCAACAACGAATCGAGCCTCTGGAACATAATAGAAGGTGACGACAGCAAGTACGCTACGTTAAAAGTATTTAGAGTGCTCATCCATCAGCTAGAAACAGAGATCGAAAAACGAACAAACCAAGATCAGATGGCACCACTTCCCAAAATCCATACAGAAGTCAAGGAAGTAGCGCCCATTTCCATATTAAATCATGTTGACTTATCGATGAAAATAGACGACAATGAGTATAAAGAACGCTTAAAATTTTACCAAAAGAAAATGCAAGAGTTGGAATATAAGATGTATAGCAAACGCAAGTCGGTTGTGCTTGTGTATGAAGGGTGGGATGCGGCCGGCAAAGGCGGCAACATCAAGCGGCTGACCCAGGAGCTTGATCCGAGAGGGTATGGCGTGATCCCGATTGCGGCGCCGTCGAAGGAAGAACTAGACCACCATTATCTATGGCGGTTTTGGAACAAGATGCCAAAAGATGGGCATTTGGCTATTTTTGACCGGTCGTGGTATGGGCGGGTGTTGGTCGAGCGCATTGAAGGCTTCTGCACCGAAACGGAATGGAAACGTGCCTATAAAGAAATAAACGACATGGAACTGCACATGGCCAACAACGACACCCTGATCTTAAAATTTTGGGTGCACATCGACAAAGAAGAGCAGTTAAAGCGTTTTAATTCCAGACAAGACGACCCATTGAAACAGTACAAAATCACCCAAGAAGACTGGCGAAACAGAGAAAAATGGGATGACTACGAGAAAGCCGTGGATGAAATGCTTCTGCGCACCGACACCGAGTACGCACCATGGGTTGTGGTCGAGTCAAACTGCAAAAAGTATGCACGCATCAAAGTATTAGAACTGGTTACACGGAAACTAGAAGAGCATCTAGGCAAGTAGAAATAAATAACTGTTCAATTATTGGGCTAGGATATTTTGTGCGGTACAAGGAAACAGGTTCCGTTCATAGCAGCGCTATGGGCGGGTTCTGCTGACGCAGTATCGCGCGAAATAGACCGCCCAATTGGATCGTTATTTGTTTCCTCTTGCCTTCAAGTAACAAGGACTGGAGGGTTTTGTTATGGACATGATAAACGTTTCACTGTTGCTGTTGGTACTTGGTTTGGCTTTTTTTATAGCAGAGGCGTTGGTGGTTGGCTTCGGTGTGTTTGGCGTCATTGGGGCTGTTCTGTCACTTGTCTCTTGCGTCTTGACTATCCTGTACGTGCCCCACGGCATGTACATCGTCGTATGCGAAATGATTCTCGTTTTCATTGTTTTGTATATCCTCTTTCAATACATCTCTAAGCATCAACTCTATGGCAAGATTATCTTAACCGAGACACTTGGCATGGAAAAGAAAGACATCGGCGAGCTTGAATTTTTTATTGGCAAGGAAGGATTAACCTTGACGCCCCTTCGCCCTATGGGCACGGCAGATTTTAACGGCATCAAAATTGACGTTTTTTCTGACAGTGGCTTCATCCGCGCCAACAAAAAAATCAAAGTAAGCAAAGTATCCGATAACAAAGTATACGTCGTAGAAAATTCGCACCAATAAGGAGGAACCGATTATGCCTTTTAGTTCATTTCCCATCATGCTTATTGTTTTTGGTTTTATCGTCATTATCATCATTGCGTCCTTTATCCTCAGCTATGTCCCGATTGGTTTGTGGATTTCGGCAGCAGCAGCCGGTGTGAAAATCAACATTTTTTCGCTTGTCGGCATGCGGTTAAGACGCGTACGCCCCGATAAAATTATCGGACCGCTAATCAAAGGAAACAAAGCCGGCCTTGACATTACCGCCAACCAACTCGAGTCACACCTTTTATCTGGCGGTCGTGTTGACAACGTCGTGGATGCGATTATCGCGGCCCACAGAGCGAATCTAGAGTTAAGCTTCGAGCGTGCGGCGGCCATCGACCTTGCCGGACGAAACGTGTTTGAAGCGGTGCGCATGAGCGTTACACCAAAAGTGATCGAAACGCCTTGGATCTCAGGCGTGGCTGTAAACGGCATCGAAGTCAAAGTTGTGGCACGTGTTACCGTTCGCACGAACCTCTCCCGCCTTGTGGGTGGTGCCGGTGAAGAAACGATTATCGCCCGTGTCGGCGAAGGCATCGTTACGACGGTTGGTTCCTCCAAAGACCATAAAGACGTGCTCGAAAACCCAGATAAAATTTCCCAGACCGTGTTAAACAAAGGTCTTGATATCGGCACAGCCTTCGAAATCCTTTCCATCGACATCGCAGACATCGACATCGGCCGAAACATCGGTGCCCACTTGCAGATCGAGCAAGCAGAAGCCGACAAGCAAATTGCGCAGGCAAAAGCGGAAGAACGCCGCGCCCTCGCCATTGCAAAAGAGCAAGAGATGAAAGCCTATGTAGAAGAAATGCGCGCGAAAGTCGTAGAGGCCGAAGCCTCCTTGCCACTTGCAATCGCCGAGGCGTTTCATGCTGGCAGAATTGGCGTGATGGATTATTATAATTTAGAAAATAAGAAAGCCGACACGCTGTTAAGAGATAGTTTGAGTAAGATGAATATAGACGTTGGCATCAAAACCAGCCCGAAGAAGTAAGTTTTTCTGGTGTGGATGTAAAATTGTAAGATCACTATCTTTGGTATAAAGTTATTTCAGAGTGCAGATTGAGTTTTCGTTAATCTGCACTTTTTTCTTTTAAGTGCAAACGAAAAAACACTCGAAAAACCGTTATCCTTGAAGTCATCAGACAAACAAGGTGGAAATCGAGTGCGTAGATTGGGTGTTTCTCCATATGTACTTCGTTGCAGCCTATATCCGGTATCCAACTCAAATATGATATATCCTGTATGACTTCTGGTTCGTATTTCATAATATCTAGCGTTTGTTTATAATTTTTTCTTGAATTTGTTAAGCAAATCGTTCATTCCTGCCTGGCATTTGTTATCTACATAGTCCTTCACAGCATCAATACACCCAAGAAATTCTTCACAGAACTCTTTCGTATACGCAGCCGAATTGGAAGCAGGATATCTTGCTTCATTGAAATATTTTCTACAACGAACCAATTTGGGCATAAGATCTGCCTGTGGTACATACCTCTTTGCAAGGCATCTGTATATGTTAATGATATCATGTGTCGTTTCTAATTCGGTAGGATGCTCTACTTGGTCAAGCACCGATTTCAAATACAGCTCCACAGACAAGCAAGACAACGCAATCCCAACCTGATATTTTTCATGTTCATATGATAGCCTAGCCATTGTTTCATTATCCTGCGCATTTCTATAATAGTCCAGTTAAATCCACTCCCTCTAGCTCGACATACTTCTGCACCATGCCCATCTCATTTTTATACCTTTCATATTGCGCAACAGGCTTAATGATGATATCCGATTGCAGATAATATTCATTTTCATAGTCTGGTGGGCAGTCTGCCATGATATAGACTTCCTCATCAATGGTTGGTTCCTGCTTCGTGACGACAAATAAATCAATATCGCTTTCATTATGAATCTGACCCCTTGCACAGCTACCGAACAGGATAACCCGATCAAGATTCTCAATAGTCGCCAAGTTTGCCAAGAAAACACGCAAAAAACCCTGCTGTTTTTCTGGTAGTTTTAATTCCTGAAATCCTGTAGCTTTTCGCATGGTTTCACATCCTTTATTAATTTGTTTTCCTGTAAATCATTATATATTAAATGAAATTTCTAATCAAGTACTCTAAAAAAGAGGTTACTCTAGCGGATTTTTAAAACCCCTAAAGCAACCTCTTTTTTCATTCTGTTACGCAATCGATCTTCCCTACACAACGGTCTTGTCCTTCTTTTTGTCAATGTACGCCACGTTGTCATTACTGTTACCCATTTTAGAGCTGCCATTAAAATAAGCACCTTCATCTACAATAAGGTTCCCTGTTTCAATGTTGCCTGTTATATGGGCAGACGCGGCCAGATGTGTCGCCTCTGTAATCTTTAAATCGCCAACCACTCTACCAGCAATAAGCGCTTCTCTTGCGGCGAGTGCGCCTTCAAACACGCCAGTCTCGCCCAAAACCACTTCGCCGTCGATGTTGATGGTGCCTGTAAATGTACCATCGATCCGAACCATACCGACACCTGTAAGGTCGGCGTTTGTAAGACTGATGCCCTTTGCGATCACGGTGCTCAGTCCGTCGCCGTCTGTGCGTTTGCTATTGTTAAACATAAGAAAATTAATCCTCCTTCAGAAAATCCATCGGATCTCGTAGCTGCCCATTCACGCGGATCTCATAGTGAACATGGGGGCCTGTGCTTCTGCCTGTATTGCCCGATTTCGCAATAATGTCGCCTCTATTGACATGTTGACCTACCTTCACCAACACTTCTGAATTGTGCCCGTAGTAGGATTCGATGCCGTTGATGTGCCTGATGCCCACCAAATTTCCGTATCCGTTTTGCCATCCGGCGTAAATGACCACGCCACCGCCTGTCGCTTTCACACTTGTGCCAATGGCGGCTTTGATATCAAGACCGTTATGAAACTCAGAGCCCTTGCCCGTAAACGGGTCTGGTCGGCTGCCGAATTGGCAGTTAATCCGCCC
>JAVBJY010000055.1:0-13782 GCA_031546735.1 Eubacteriales bacterium | reverse complement strand
ATTTAGCACCATCAACGGTATAGAAAAAAGGTTGTATGCAAATGTGTGAAGACATTTGCATACAACCTTTTTGTACATCAGAAAATACCTCAATCGGCGTTATCCTTGTTTTGGAACAACCCCACATTGGAAACAACATTGGTGAGGATTGTGTTTAAGTCGATGCCCGTAATCGATTTGACCATCGTGGGCACTTGCGTCAACAGTTCGGCTGAATAGCCCGTCACCTTTGATGCGATTTTAGACGAATCGGACGAACCGGAATCTACAATGGTGATGTTTCCGATTTTGCTTAAAGGTTCCGCCATAGCGGATGTAATCGAATGGGTGATGTCTGGCAATGCTTTCACAATCATCTCGACCATCGCCGCTTCGCCGTATTCTTTGTATGCTTCGGCAAGCTTGCGCTTGGCTTCGGCTTCTGCAAATGCCTTCTCACGGATAACGGTCGCCTCGGCTAAACCTTCGGCCTCTGTTGCGGCCGCTTTTGCACGACCCACCGCTTCGGTTGTCTCTGCTTCAGCAAGACCTTTCGCACGTACAGCCTCTGCTTCGGCGATTGCCTGTAGTTTCTTTTCTTCGGCCTCTGCTTGGGCACGACTGATTTCTTCTACTTTTTTGGCTTCGGCATCTTTGGTGCGTTTGTACAAATCGGCATCAGCCAAAATACGCATTTTTTCTGCTAGCGCTTCTGCTTCCTTTTGAACCTCAGAGTTTAATTCTTCTTGACGTCGCAATGCTTTTTGTCTGGCGACAATCGTCTCTTGCTCTTCTCTTGTGCGCTGTACTTCCATGTTGGCTTTTGTCAACTCGACATTTTTTGCCTCTTGCACCAGTTGGGCATCCATCTGGGTAGCGATCACTTCTTTTCGAACGCGGTTGCTTTCGATTTCATAGGCCGAATCTGAAATGGCTTTCCGTTTTTGGGTGTCTTCTGTATTGCTAAGCACAATCAAATCTTTTTCTTTTGCGGCGTTTGCAATTTTGATATCGGCGGCAGATTGCGCCTCTTGCTCTTCTTGCTTTGCAATCGCAAGCTGGATGGCGGTTTCTTTTTGCAGTTCGGCAGTTCGAATTGACGTTTCGCGATTGTTCTCAGCGATGGTGATTTCTTGGGTTTTTCTGGCGTTTGATTCGGCGATGAGGGCGTTCTTTTTTACTTCTGCCACTTGTTTCTTGCCTAACGAATCTAAATAGCCCTGGTCGTCTTTGATTTCCTTTATGGTAAACGCTTTGATTTCAAGCCCCATGTCCTCTAATTCTTTTGCCGCAACCTCTTGGACAGACGACGCAAACTTTTCTCTGTTTTGGTAGATCTCTTCTACGGTCATGCCGGATAAGATTTCCCGAAGCTTGCCTTCTAATACTTCTTTTGATGTATCCATGATGTTTTTAATGGTTGTGTCGATTCGGCCTGTGTTAAACTGCTCCATTGCGGCCAGAATTTTCTCTGTTACATTCTTGATTTTTAAGACGGTCAATGCGCCGACTTCGATGTCAACGCCTGTAGAGGTTAAGCCCTTCACATTTACAACGATCTGCATGTTTTCAAGGCTAATCGCGTCGGCACGTTCTAAAAGCGGAATGACCAAGCCACCGCCGCCAGAGATAACTCTCTTTTTAAGACCCGTTACGACCAACGCTTTGTCTTGGGGTACTTTTCGCCACATCGACAAAATGCCATAGATAATGACAAACAAAACGCCAACTACAATTAAAGCAATAATCCAACCACTTGGTGGAAACATAAATAGTGCCCCCTTTTTTCTTATCTCACAATGTTTTCATTACCTTGCTGTTTGATGCTTTGGTGCGCTGAAACTTTTTCTACATAGCAGACATTGTCCTTCATGTCTACGATTGTTACTTTTGTGCCCTTTGCGATACCGTTGCCCGAAACTTGTTCCTTTGCAGGTGCCGACAAGGTGTTGCCATCCATTATGTATGAAATTTTGCCGAATGAGCCGGGAAGAATTTTCTCAACGACTTCGGCTTCTAGCGACAAAGCGTCCCGCTCTTTGCTCGTCTCGGTTTCGTACGACTTCAATTTTAGATATACAAAATTGTACAAAAGTCTGGCGAAAACGTAGCCCAAGAAAATGGCAGGGACAAGCGTGAAGATTGGCGGTATAAATTGCAGTGTGATGAGGCCGGTAGCGCCAAATACAGTCACAAAGGTCATGATGGTAAATGGTTTAAGCGGTAAAGAAAAAATATCAAAATCTGTATCAAAGTGAAGCGCAGTAAATAGATCGTTCAAGATAAAGGATGCAACACTGTAAAATATTCCAATCAAAAGGCACACGCTGTACATGGTTATCAATTTTATCATCTCCTCTCTACACCAATTATGCTACATCCCAGTGGATTTGGCAATACAGTTGTTGAAATATTACAGTGCAAGAATGTCAATGGGGCTTTCTATATTCCACGTGGCGTATCCTCTACAAAATTAACACAGATATTTATTTATTAGAATCGATATAGGTGTTAATTTTTGTAAACGAAATGCCGATATATCGATATGAAGCGTAGTGCCGTTTATCATAACGGATTTTATTATTTTCTAGGAGGGAAAAAAAGTATGGCATCTATAGGTTCGGTAGGAGCAAGTGATTATGCGTACCAAAATGCACAAACCGCAACAGTAGCGGCGACAACAACCGCGACCCCAGCAACGACAACACCCGTTGCCACCACAGACACAAAAAGCGACAACACCGTAGCGTCAAATTCTGCCGCTGTGTATGAAACAACAGCAACCGATAAAGACAAAACGGCGGCCGCTGCAAAACAGCAACGGACACAAATGTTAAAAGAAGCGGATGAGAAGGCAGAGCAATTCAAAAAGTTAATTCTCTCTATTGTAGACAAACAAGGCAAGACGTCTGCGAAGGCGCTTCCAGATTCGAATTTAAAAGATTTTTATCAAAGCTTAACCGTGTCGGATGAAGATAGGGCAAAAGCACAACAAGATATCTCCGAAGACGGCTATTATGGAGTAAAAGAAACCAGCAAAAGAATTATGGACATGGCGTAATCCTTCGCGGGTAGTGACCCAGCCACAATTCAAAAAATGCGTGACTCTGTTGAAAAAGGTTTTAAAGACGCAGAGAAGGCATGGGGCGGCGAGCTTCCAGAAATTTCAAAGCAAACTTATAAAAACGTGATGGATCAATTCGACGAATGGCAAAAATCAACGTCGCCTTCCGGAACGTCATCTTCTGGAACATCGTCTTCCGGAACGCCAACAGCAGCGGTAACCTCAGCGGGTAAATAGACGTTGCACTTAAATGAAACGAAAAAAAGCGGTTCAAAATGTGAAAAGACATTTTGAACCGCTTTTTTCAGGTTTTATCATCCATTCCAAGCATTTACTTTTTGTGCAAATTTTTGGATTAGTTTTTCAGATTGCGTTTTATTGATATGTCCGCTCTTGTGGTCGGCGTTCACTTTCTCTGAAAAATTTTGGATCAGGGCTTTTTTAAATGCGTTTACTTTTTTTGCATCGTCTAATATTGTATATAGACTCTTCGATTTTAGGGCTTCTTTCAAATCCTCAACAGGAATCCCTAACATTTCCGAGGCAATGGCCAAATCAATGTACTGTGCCTTTTTATTTTTTTCACAAATCTTTGGCTTTTGGGTTTCTGTGCCTGTAGAATTGTTGTCTGTGGTTGATTGTTCCGTTGGCGCGACACCAATTGCATCGCCGATCGTTCCGCTCGCATATGTTACAGATGAAATGCATATAGATACAATAAGCGAGGCTGTCAATAATCTAAAAAGTTTTTTCAAAAGATAGTCCTCCAATCGTGGGATACGGCGCCACGTTTCAAGGTGACGTATAGATGCAACGTCTGTTCATACAGACGTCGTTTATAGCGTAACCAAATTTGACTTGGCTTATTCAAATCAAAACGTTTGCAAAGCAAACTTTTAACCACCGCTCTGTTCCCAATACATGAAAAAATTTCAAAAAATTACAAAAAAGCGTTGATATGGCGAGGGAATAGTGATATAATATAAAAATAAATTTATAAGAAACTTGATAATAGCAAACCCATCGAAAGGTGGTGACGCAAAACTATAGGGCCTTCCTTTGTATCCGTGTACGGAGCGAGATGGTTGCCAGTTGCCGAAGGTTAGCGCAGCATATGATATGGCTGTGTTCTTTTCCGTACTTCGGGGCAGAACACGGCCTTTTTGTTTTGCCAAAAACATATAGTGGCAGAGTCATTGTACCCCATGGAGCATATATATGAAAAAAAATAAGCGTACGTCGTTCAAGCAAATCAAACAAGAATACATACATGAAATTTCGGCAGAGGCGACCGCATACACCCACCCCTCTGGTGCCACGTGCATTACCCTTGCCTGCGAAGACACAAACAAAGTGTTTTGCATCACCTTTCGGACCCAGCCCAAAAGCGACAAAGGCGAAGCCCATATTACAGAACACTGCGTTTTATGTGGCTCTAGAAAATATAACCTGAAAGATCCCTTTCATGAGCTAGAAAAGGGTAGCCTCAAGACATACCTAAACGCCATTACATTTGAAGACAAGACGATGTATCCGGTTGCCAGCACCAACGAAGATGAACTGCGAAAGATGATGGACGTATACCTAGATGGTGTATTTTTCCCCTCGCTCTATCAAAAGGAAGAAATTTTTTTGCAGGAAGGGCACTATAATGGAGAAGATGGCACGAATGGCATTGTCTACAACGAGATGAAAGGGGCGTTTGCGTCCACAGAAAGGCAACTACACTACGCCTTAAAGAAGCAATTGTTTCCAGACGTCGATGCACAGTATGATGCGGGCGGCACACCAGACGCCATCCCAACCCTCACCTACGAACAACTACTCGCATTTCACAAAATCCATTATCATCCCTCCAATTGCATCCTCTATCTGTATGGGGATATGGACATGGAGGCGCAGTTGGACTATATCGACACACACTTTCTCCAGCCATTTGGCACTTGTCCCGAAACCGAATCGAAATTTATAACAAGGCAAGAGCCGTTTGAACATCCAAAGGAGATAAAAGTAAACTATTCTGCGCCAGCCGTGGAGACACAGACACGTCCTTCTTTTGCGGCGGGGTTTGCACTCCCATCGGTACTAGATGAAAAGCAAAAGCTGCAATTGGAAGTGCTTACCCACATGCTGTTTAATACCCAGTCTTCCCCTTTAAAGAATGGCTTGCTCAAAAAAGGCATGGGCACAAATGTCTACGGTTATTTTGACGCCGCCTCCTGTCAGCCAAGAATTTGTATCGTGGCGGAACAATCGACTTGTGAAGACGTCCATCTGTTTAGACGTAGTGTAGAAGAAATTTTAGCCCATATTGAAGAAGAAGGCATTGCAGAAACGCTACGAGACGCTGTGGTCAACCACTTTGAATTCAAATACCGTGAAGAAAATTATGGATACAAACCAAGGGGTCTTGCGTATGGCATAGACGTAATAGACACTTTTTTATACGGCAATCACACCTTCGCGCCTCTTAAAAAAATCAGCATGCTACAAGAAATCAAAGACACAAATTTTGAGGCGTTGATGGAGCAGAGCCTATTGAAAAATAACCATGCCGTCTACTTGATGTTAGAAGCAGATGTAGAGAAACCAACGTCAGTGCCCATCACCCAAGCGTCGCCGGTGGATAATAGCCAACAGCAGCGGGTAGGTGTGTACCAACAAACCGCAGACAAACAAGAAGAACTCGAAAAAATTCATATAATAGACAGGCAACAGATAAAAAATGAAACCCCATATATAAACTTGCAACAGGATTGCCTCGCGCAAGTCAATCGGTATCTGTTAGAAGAGAAGACCAATGCCATTGCCTATTTTTCCTATATGTTTGATACAACAAAGGTGCAGTCTGCATGCCACATTGGCCTGCTGAACTACCTTCTCGGAAAACTAAACACCGCGACACGGAAGTGGCAGATGGTATCAGAACAAATCAACCAATATATGGGTGGGTTCAGTATTCATTTCCAAGCATTCCGCTCTTTGACAACAGAGGCGTACGAACCGGTTGTAACCATTGGCATCAAATGCTTCGATCGATACATAAAAGAAAGTCACGACATTTTAACCAATGTAATCGTCGGTACGAGGTTTGATGACAAAGATCGCATCCAGCGCTTGCTGCTCGAACTGAAAGCAAAGATGGAAAAACAAATTATATCAAGCGGAAGTCGGGTGGCGGTGAATCGCAGTCTTTCCTATTTTAACCAAGCATACGAACATGCTGGCCTTATCGGAGGAATTGACTTTTACTGCTTTTTGAAAGATCTCCTACAACATTTTGATGCAGAATGGGAAAACCTGTCCGCCATCTTGCAACAGACAAAGGACGCACTGTTTACAAAAAACAATGTGGAAATGGCGACCACCATCACCTCCTATACAAAAGAAGTGGAAACGATGCAGCGGCATTTTATCGATGCACTGCCAGACAAAAACCCATGCCAAGCGCACCTCTATTTGCCTACACATGAAAAAAATGAAGGTATTATCATAAAGTCTGGCGTGCAATCGAATGCGCTGTCGGGCAACTATAAAAAGAACGGGCTTGTGTACACCGGTCACTTGCAGGTGGTCAATCAAGTGCTTGCATCCGAGTTGATCTGGAACAAGCTACGGCTAGAAGGGGGCGCATACGGAGGGGGCACCAAGTTTACGCGAGATGGGCTCTTGTATTTTTATTCGGAGCGAGACCCAAACATTGAAAAAACATACACGGCATACCGAGAGATCCATCATGGCATCAAAAATTTGTGTCTAACGGAACGACAGCTGAAACAATATAAAATCGGTGCCATAAACAAAATCGATCGACCCCTCAGGGCGAAGGAAAAAGGCGTTGTGGCATTGTACAGGCACAAGGCAGGCATCACAAGAGAAATGGTACAAAAAGAACGAGAAGAGATAGTAGACACAACGTGCCACCATATACAAGCGGCAAGCGAATGCATTGAGACAGTTGTCGCCTCCAATAACATTTGTACATTAGGCAACCAAAAGCAGATTTTAGATCATAAACATTTCTTTCGCACAACTCTCACGTTGTAATGTCATGGCGTGTCAAAAAGGCCTGTAATAAATATTTAATATTAACGCTGATTTGGCGTGAAATATTGACTTTTTATTTCTAGTATGATACAAATATACTACTAAAATTAGGCAAGTTGCGGTTTATACAATTGTCGCATGACAAAGTGACAGTTTGAAAAAGAGTAGGCATTTTAACGAGATGGGGGACGTTCTGGCATGGATTATAAATCGGCAGGTGTTGACGTTGAAGCGGGCTATCGGTCTGTTGAGTTAATAAAAGAAAGTGTACGTAGCACATTTAGAAAAGAAGTAATGGGTGATATCGGGGGGTTTGGCGGTTTGTTTTCCCTTGCAAAAGCCAAAGAGATGGACGATCCGATTTTGGTTTCTGGTACGGACGGCGTCGGTACAAAATTAAAATTGGCGTTTCTTTTAGATAAGCATGACACAATCGGCATCGACTGTGTGGCCATGTGCGTAAACGATATCGTCTGTTGTGGCGGCGAACCGCTGTTTTTTCTCGACTATATCGCTTGTGGCAAAAATTATCCCGAAAAAATTGCTTCTATTGTAAAGGGCATTGCAGAAGGGTGCAAGATGGCAGGGGCATCCCTTGTGGGTGGCGAAACGGCCGAAATGCCAGGGTTCTATCCAGAAGATGAATACGACTTAGCCGGTTTTTCAGTGGGCATTGTCGATAAAAAACACTTGATCGATGGGAGCACAATCGCAGAAGACGATGTTCTCATTGGCATTGCCTCTAGTGGCATCCACTCAAACGGATACTCGTTGGTCAGAAAAATATTAAACCCAACACCCGACACGGTTCATGAGTATATAGAAGAACTGGGCACGACGATTGGGGAAGAATTGTTAAAACCTACCAAAATATACGTTAAAACCATTCTGGCTTTAAGCAAAATCGTGAACATAAAAGGGGTCAGCCATATTACAGGTGGTGGATTTGTAGAAAATATTCCGAGAATGATGCCAAAAGGTTTGAAAGTAAACATATCTGCGGGTTCTTGGCCTGTGCTCCCAATATTTAATGTGTTGAAGTCGAAGGGCAATGTTGATATACTATCTATGTATCAAACGTTCAACATGGGAATCGGTATGGTGTTGGCTGTATCCAAAACGGATGCAGATCGAACAATTGCAGAACTAACAAAATTAGATGAGCAAGCCTTTATTATAGGAAATGTTACGGTTGGAGATGGAATAGAGATATGTTAAACGTAGGGGTTCTGGTATCAGGAAGCGGAACAAATCTTCAGGCCATTCTAGATAAAATCGGCGAAGGCACTTTGCCGATTCACATCTCTACCGTCGTGAGCAATAACCAACGTGCATATGCATTAGAAAGAGCAAGACAAAACGCAATTGAAGCCGTTTGTATCCGCAAAAAGGATTATGCCGATGCAGATGAGTATGAACAGGCATTGATTTCACATTTCAAGGATCGAAACGTTGAACTCATCGTCATGGCAGGGTTTATGGTCATTTTAGGCAAATCATTCATCAGAGCATTTTACAATCAAATACTAAACATACATCCTTCTTTGATCCCGTCTTTTTGTGGAGACGGCATGTATGGTTTGCGAGTACACGAAGCTGTTCTCGAAAAAGGGGTAAAGGTCACGGGTGCGACGGTTCATTATGTAGATGAAGGGACGGACACGGGACCTATTGTCATGCAAAAAGCGGTAGACGTGCTTGATGCAGACACACCGTCTACCCTGCAACGACGCGTGATGGAAGAGGCCGAATGGGTCATATACCCAGAAGCCATAAGGCAAATCGCAGAGGGCAACCTGATGATCGAGAACAACAAAGTAAGGAGACGTCACCCATGAACTTAAAAATATTGGTTGTCGGAAGCGGCGGCCGCGAACATGCGATTATTACAAAACTTTTAGAGTCAAAACATACAACAGAGATTTATTGCGCGCCAGGCAACGGCGGCATTGCAGAGGTAGCCACATGTGTGCCGATACAGGCAACAGATATCGATGCACTTCTTGCATTTGCCAAAGACAACCAGATCGATTTTACCATCGTGGGCATGGATGACCCGTTGGTTCTCGGCATTGTAAACGCGTTCGAAAAAGAAGGCCTTAAAATATTTGGCCCGACAAAAGAAGCGGCCATTATTGAAGGAAGCAAAGCGTTTTCCAAACAACTCATGAAAAAGTATCATATACCGACCGCCGGTTACGAAATCTTTGAACACCATCAAGACGCATTGCAGTATATAAAGACGGCGTCCTTCCCGACGGTGGTGAAGGCAGATGGTCTTGCCCTCGGCAAAGGCGTCATCATTTGTAACAATTTTTCAGAAGCGGAAACTGCATTGAAAGAAATGATGGTTGAACAAAAATTTGGAGCATCCGGTAAAAAAGTCGTGATTGAAGAGTTTCTCACCGGTCCCGAAGTTTCCATCCTGTCTTTTTGCGACGGCTCCACAATCGTGCCAATGGTTTCAGCACAAGATCATAAGAGAGCGTTAGACGGTGACGAAGGTCTAAATACAGGCGGCATGGGCACATTCTCGCCCAGTCGGCATTATACAGACGAAATTGCCGCAATATGTATGGAGACGATTTTTAAACCAACGGTAGAAGCACTCAAAGCAGAGAACAGACCGTTTAAGGGCATCATTTTTTTTGGCTTAATGTTAACAGAGAAAGGGCCTCGGGTCATAGAATACAACGCACGATTTGGCGACCCAGAGACGCAAGTCGTGTTGCCACGTTTACAGTCCGATTTGCTTGACATCCTAATGGCTTGCGCAGATGGCACGTTACATACAATCGACATTCAATGGAAGCAAAATGGTGCCGCTTGTGTCGTTCTTGCGTCAGGGGGGTATCCCGAATGCTATCAAAAGGGATATACAATCGAAGGATTGGACAGAATAAAAAAAGAAAAAGACATATATGTCTATCATGCGGGAACATCTTTTGCCAATGGGCAATATAGTACAAATGGTGGACGTGTGCTAGGGGTAACGGGTACAGGCGAAACCCTGTCAGAAGCAATCGAAAAGGCGTATGCGGGCGTAAGCCTCATTTCTTTTCAAGATATGCACTACAGGAAAGACATTGGCATCAAGTAATTCTCATAAAAGGATTAATCTTTGCGTCACAATTGGAAATATATTTAAGGAAAGTCTATTTACTTTATGTGATTTTTTGAGTAGAATTAGAGCATAAGTTGTTTCGCATCTTTAGCGAAAAAAACAAAACCCAAACAGTGGCGATAAGGAGTGAATGATATGATATTTGATAGAATGTACAGACAAAGCTCAATCCTAGAGGCCGGCATGCAAGCCACCTCCTATAAAAACCAAGTGACACTAAACAACATCGCAAACTCTGATACGCCGGGGTTTAAACGACAAACGGTAGATTTTGAAAGTATGTTGCAAGATGCACTGGATACAGAAAAACGAACGGGTGAATTGGATTTGAGTGCGGCGAAGCCGCGTGTACGCACACTGGATTCGGGCTTTCATACAAGAGTAGACGGAAGCAACACAGACCCAGAAACAGAGCAAGCAGAGTTTTACAAAAACTCGGCCAGATATGATGTTTTGGTCAGCTCGGTTACAAACAATTCGGCACGGATGAATATGGTTCTGACCAGTCGTTAACAGCAGTTTTGGTAAGAGAGTGAGGGAATGACATGTCATTTTTAAAAGGGATAGATATTAGTACATCTGCATTGACGGCACAGAGACTTCGGATGGACACCATCAGTCAAAACATCGCCAATGCCAACACGACAAGAACCGAGAATGGTACCCCCTATAAGAGAAAAATAGTGATGTTCCAAGAGATCGGGACGCAAGGTCGTGAATTTTCATCGTTTTTTAATAAAGCGCTTGATTCGCAAACTGGCAATGGCGTCAGAGTAACCGATATAAAAGAAGACGACACACCAGGTGCTAAAACATATGATCCGGGGCATCCAGATGCAGATAAAGATGGCTATGTAGTCAATGCAAACGTAAACACAGTTGAAGAAATGGTTAACATGATTTCGGCCAGTCGGTCTTATGAAGCCAATATCACAGCCATTAATACGACAAAAGCGATGATCAAAAAGACCCTTGAGATTGGAAAATAATGATTTGTGTGCATGGTTGCACCGGCACTCGAATCTAACAGATGTTTGCGTTATAATTGGAGGGTAAAGACATGAAAATCGACACGAGTTTTTTAAACAACGATCCACTAAAAGCATTGGATTCGTTAAAAGCAAATCAAAGTCCAAAGCTTATTAATAGCAACGACAAAGCGTTTGAAGGCGTGCTAAATGCCGCTTCAAGTTTATTTGAAGAAACCAACGCATACCAAAAAAAATATGATAACTTGCAAACCGATTTTGTGTCAGGCAAGAGCGATGACTTGATTGCGTTGACAATGGCGAGCACAAGAGCCTCCTCTTCGCTTCAGTTTACCACCCAAGTGACAGGCAAAGTGGTGCAAGCATATCAAGAGATCATGCGTATCCAAATGTAACATAACATCAAGTTTCGTAACGTGTACGCGGTGCGGTGTCAAGGGTTTTCCTTGCGCCGTTGGCAGTGTCGGCGAAATTATGGGATAAAGGATGAGGTGGACAAATGCAGGAAACAGTCATAAAGTTTGCTAACAATACAAAAGACAAGTGGAATGCTTTTGAAAAGAGTCAAAAAGTAAAAATAATTGCGATTGTTTTGGCTCTCATTACAGCATTGGCCTTGACTTTATACATATCACTCAAAACAGAATGGGTTGTTGTTGAATCTCATTCAGACTTGCCAACGATTTCGACCATAAAGACTGCACTTGATGATGCCGCTATACCAAACCGATTGGTTGAAAACAGTTCAGGTATTGAAGTACCAGCAAAATTTGCAGACCAAGCGATGTTAAACTTGGCTGAAAAAGATATACACGCAACAGGGTTTTCTTACAAAGACTCTTTAGAAGTAGGCAACGGGGTAGGGGTATCCGAGACCGATAAAAAAGAAATGTACCTACGTGTTAAAGAAACCGAAATTGCAACACGTCTAAAGATGATCGATGGTGTAAAAGAAGCGGCTGTCAACTTGGTTATGCCAACAGACGATAATTACTTTAGCTCGGTTACAGACGAAGCAAGAGCGAGCATATCTTTAACCACCTCAAAGGACATATCGAAAGAGCAAGGCGCAACGATGGCAAGATTGATTTCGATGAGTGTAAAAGGGTTAGACGAAAAGAACATCTCGATTAGCGATGACAAAGCCAATACCATTTATTCTGGCGCAATCAGTGAGTACGGACAATTAAGTTCACAAGATGAAATCGAAACGCAAAAGAAATTAGAGATTGATACAAGAGTAAGAGCCGCGTTAATCTCGATTTACGATGATGTGAAGGTTATTCCTAACATCAAAATCAATTGGAATAAACAAAATGAAAGCTCAAAAACATACGCAGTACCCGTCGATGGCGAGACAAAAGGTCTTATTATGAAGCAAGATACATCATCAGAATCAGTTGTAAATGGTGATAGCAGCCAACAGCCAGGTGTCGGTGCAAACAACAATGTAGCACCAAACTATGCTCAAGGCAGTACCGATAAGTCTACCTACGATTCTTCAAAAGACAATTCTGAGTATGGATACAACGTAATCGAACGCGTAATTGAGGATAAGGGTGGGGCGTTTGTACCGGACGAATCTTCGGTTGCTGTTTTTGTTTACAAAGACAAACAATATAACGAAAAAGATTTAAAGGCTGCCAATGTAATCAATAAAACAATGACATGGGAGCAATTCAAAGCACAAAATGCAGATACAAAAAACATTACGATTGACCCAGCGTTAGTTCAATCTCTTCAGACAGGTACAGGCATTGCAAAGCTTACGGTTGTTGGTTTCGAAAGACCCGTATTCGTGGATGAAGTGTTGAAGCCGTTGGCAATCGAGCAAATCGTGATCTTGTCTATATTGGCATTGTTGTTATTACTTCTTGCATATGGCTTGATTAAGAAAACGAAACCAGATGAAATTGAAGAGATCGAACCAGAATTATCAGTACAAGACTTGTTGGTAAGCACACAACTAGAAGAGCAAGAAGAAGAGCAAAGCGATGCAGAGCATTTGGCGAATATCGGATCTGTTGAGTCGGAATTTAAGAAACAAATTGAGAAATTTGTTGATGAAAAACCTGAGGCCGTTGCTCAATTATTAAGAAATTGGTTGAGTGACGAGTGGGAGGGGTAACAAATGGGAGCAAACCTTTCCGATTATACCGGAAAAGAGAAAGCAGCTATGCTGCTAATAACATTAGGTCCGGAAAAATCGGCGCAAATCTTCAGACATCTTAAAGAAGAAGAAATCGAAACACTTACGCTTGAAATCGCAAATATATCAACCGTTCTTCCAGACGTCAAAGAAGGCGTTCTGGAAGAATTTTACCAGATATGCGTGGCGCAACAGTACATCACAGAAGGCGGTATCTCCTACGCAAAACAAATTCTCGAAAGAGCGCTTGGTGGCGACAAGGCATACGAAATCATTAGCAAGTTGACCGTATCCTTGCAGGTAAGGCCCTTCGAGTTTATCAGAAGGGCGGATGTCAGTCAGGTCATTAACTTTATCCAAAACGAGCATCCACAAACCATTGCCCTTATTTTATCTTACTTAAAGCCAGCGCAAGCCGCACAAGTTTTAT
>JAVBJY010000165.1:0-10508 GCA_031546735.1 Eubacteriales bacterium | reverse complement strand
ATATGCTAGCAATAAATGAAGGAAATTGGGGAACCGTTCCTGTTTGCATATATTCTATCAAAACAGGTATTAAAAACAACGACCCAATTATAAACAGACCTAGTGAAAAAAAACTGAAAAATGCAAACGGTTTATAATTTTTGTATAGGTTAGCAATTGTCTTGATTACCTTTATGCCGTCTGAAATCGTATTTAACTTTGAAACACTGCCTTCTGGTCTATCTCTGTATTCAATAATTTCATTTTTAATATGTAAATTTTTATCTAAAGAATGAATTGTCATCTCTGTTTCTATTTCAAAGCCTTTAGACAAGACGGGGAATGTTTTTACAAATACATATCCAAACGCTCTATATCCTGTCATAATATCTGTAATTTCACTTTTATAAATCCAGTTAATTAACGTTTTGACCAATCTATTTCCCACGTTATGAAAAGGTCTTTTGTTCTGTGTAAAATATGTTGAAGACAACCTATCTCCAATAATCATATCCGCCCCATCGTTTAATATTCCATCAACCATTTTCCTTGCATATTCGCATGGATATGTATCATCTCCATCTACCATAATATAGGCCTCTGCATCTATCTCTCTAAACATTCTGCGTATCACATTTCCCTTTCCTTGCTTCGTTTCATATCTGACGATTGCCCCAGCTGCTCTTGCTATCTCATCTGTTTTATCTCCAGAATTATTATCATAAACATAAATAACTGCCTCGGGCAATTCTGATTTAAAGTCTTCTATTACTTTTTTTATCGTTTTGCTTTCATTGTAGCATGGTATCAATACCGCTATCTTATCCATTGTAAACCTCCCAAAATTAGTGATTATCTGTGTTCATTAATACTTTTGCAAATGTCTTTCAAAAATATAGTAGCATGTTAAAATTATTTGTCAATAAAGAACCGTCATACTTTAAGTCCTGATCTGCATACCTTAACAATTATTTTTTTGATATATACCGAGAAACATTAATGATTGTATCTATGGCAGTTTCACGACTATTCGTATATAATTATAAAAATCCAGAAAACCTTCTTGAATAAATCGGCATAAAGCATTAAGATAGATTGAATGTGTATTTGACAATGCTAGGAAATACAAAAAGATTAAATAGTCTAAAAAAGAGAAACCAAACAAAAAACCGCGTAGGTTACAACGCCAAGTATCAAAAAATACTTGAAAAATAAAAAAGGAGAGGAGTATGTCAAGACCAGTAACATTACAAAACTGTAAAAGAGCAACTAGGGGGTACCGGATCACTTTTAACGTTAACCCCTGAAGCAGTATAACCTAATGAAGACGCGGATATGTAAGTTTGCTGCACAGGAAGTTATGCCTTTACATACCCCAATAGGTTCTTCGAGTCAATATTATATAGTTTTGTAAAGTTTTGACAATGGTTCTATATTTATGTCACATATGAAACAAAAGATTTTAGGCATCTCATTTATTATCATGGCCTTATTAACCATGATGATGCCTCTAGAGCTTACTACACCTGCACTTAAATTTTCTTGCACTGTACTTTTTCTTGGAGGATTTATTGTTTTTTATACAAAGTATTCCTTTTATGATTTGATTTTCAACAAAAAAAACAGAACAAGCATTTTATTTTGCCTTGTTCTTTCAATTTTGTTTATCCTTATACTGTCGTTTCCACAAGCGATTAAAAGTTCTGTATTTTCTTTTGGTTCAGTTTATGAGATCTACCCCGAAAGCTCTGCACTGATTATTAGTTGGCTTTTTAAAATATTTTTCTTCCCACTTCTATTCTTGTCTGTTTTTGTGATATTACTTGTGTTTTTTCGTTATGCGGCACATGCTCCATATATAAATCATAATGATGTTAACAAAAAGCTTATTATTTATTTGCTTCCTGTCATTGTTGTGTCTATTATATTTGCATATGGTGGATATCCTTATTTGGATACGCCTGACACCAAATATGCTTGGGAAGCTGTAATGAATAATAGCTATTCAGATTGGCATGGCATTGGATATGTATTTTTTTTAAAAGCTTGTTCTTTACTATATAACCACCCATTTTCTGTTAATGTTGTTGAAAGTATACTTTGGATTTATATTAATTATTTTATTCTGAGAACAATACAGGCGTATACAAATAGCTATTATCCATGCAAAGTCTACACATTATTGTCATTGATTATCTTTACGCCTTATCTTTACCTTCAGACAGCCCTGAAAGATGTAGTGTTCAGTATGAGTATGTTAGCTTTTTGTGGCGCACTATTTAAAATTTTAACAAGCCAAAACAAAAAATATGTCATAATTCACTTAATACATTTGTTTTTCTTCGGAACGCTTGTTTCTCTATTCAGGCATGGCGGATTAATTCAAGTTATAGGTACATTAATTGTTTTATTTTTGTATTGTATAAAATATCAAAAAACTGAAGCTAAACTAGTTATTATTACATCTGTATCTATATGCGCTGTCTTTTTTATTGTTGTTAATGTTTTGGGGTTGCATGTTGCGCATATGGAGGTAAATCCTGGATATGTAAAATATTCTACACCTATGAATATGGTGGCCGCCATTGCTCATAGCGGTGTTCCTTTGGAAAAAGGCGATATAGCTATAATGGAAGAGGTTATGCCCATTGAAAGGTGGAAAGAGTGTTATGCCGCCGACAGGTATTATGCAGATAACCTTGGGCGTACATGGGGGGCAATTGGTGAGGATATTTTTAAACTGGACATTAATAAAGATTTGGGGCCTAAAATAATTAAACTTAACCTAAAATTCCTTGTACAGCATCCTAAAATATACATAAATGCATTACTTGATTTAGATTCTATTTTATGGCAAATTAGTACCCCTCTTGATGGATACGAACAAATTCCTTTTAATGGCAGTTTTTATACGAATGACGGTGTTAGATCGTTTGTTCCCAACACGATGATATCTGTTTTTATACTTAAGCTTGGATTCCTTACAATAAACCTTGCCTCGACAAAGACCATTCTTTTCAGAGGTGGTATATGGCTGTTTAACCTCTTAGCTTGCGGTATTTTGTTGCATTTAAAAGGGCAGCATAAACTACTTATAATTTTTATACCGCCAACAATTATGTCAGCATTATTTATCATCAGCATACCTTCACAAGATCCGAGATATATATTACCGTTAATTGAATGCGGAATATTTTTTTTAATAATTTCTATATTTTGCAAAAATATGAGAAATAAGAGCTATATTTATCCTGATAAATAATCTTCATTGCCTATCGCAAGAAACCGCTTTGAAGCGCTCACGGTTTTTGCCTTGCCAATGAAAGTTGTTTATCGGAAAATATATGATTGTTCAACAGAAAGTGTCTTTTAAAATTCTCTCTAAAAAATAAAGACTCTACGCCAAAATCCTCACTTCCATAAACCATAGATAGAGGTAAACACCGATTTTGGTGTAGGGTCAGAATTGAACTTCAAATTTACAATCTGCTCATATAGGAAAAATGAGTATCTAGATGGCAGTGCAATATGTTTCTAAACAGCGTAATGAATCACACTTCATAAAAAAACAGTTGACTTGTTTCTATATCTGTATTATAATCTCTCTTGTTGGTCAGTTCTTCTCGTTTACCCATATCTTGGGTCATGTTTTCGATGAGGATGATAACAGCCGCTTGCCCGAGTGGCGGAATGGCAGACGCGACGGACTCAAAATCCGTTCTATGTGAGTAGGTGGGGGTTCGAGTCCCTTCTCGGGCATAACAAAAAATAAGGCGTTTCATAAACTTAAAGTTTATGAAGCGCCTTATTTTTTGTTCAAACCTTTTCTTGCGCCTGCATACAAACCTGCATAACCCTTTCAAATGTCGTCACAAACCCTTCGATATCCTCTACCGTACGAGCACGCAACAACTGTAGTGAGTCACGCCCAAAATCACGACCACGAAACAGCACTTTCAGTGACGGCAAAAAACTGGCAAACGCACCAAGGGAAATGCTATAGGCAATATAGGTTTCAAACCTCTCTATGTTTTCCATCGTTTCCTTATCAATCCGCTCGTTGGTGGGTTCTTTCAAAAACCGCTTAAACGCCATCCAAAGTTCATAATCCTCTTGCCCACTGGCCGTACGTGTCATGGCCTGTAGGGCATACAGCATCGTGATCACGCCCAGCACAATCAGAAATAGATAATGGTACGAATGAGACGAGATCGTCAAGCAAATCGGCGCAATGATGTAGAGTGCGCATACGAGAAAGCCCAGGATAATGCCCGGCTTTCTCGTTTTAAAAAAATTATTTGTTTTGCTCACCATAAAGACGGTGTGGCACCATGTACTGTAGTGGACGCCAAAGGCGGCAACGCCCTCTTTTCTCCTCGTCGCATTTCTAATTTGAGATGCAGATACCTGCCTGCCGTCACCGATTTTGTCAATCAACCATTCGATCAAATATAGCTCATGTGGTTTGAGCACATATTTGTCGTGCTCGTATTGGTTTGTTTTTGAAATGACAAAATCTTGTTGCCTCGATACCAATAGCTTGATGTCGTCTAATATGATGCGGTTGATATGAAGGTATCCCTTCCTACACAAATCCACAACCGAAGCGGTGATATCGGTGACACTTGTTTTGCCATAGTTCATGAGACACCCCATCTCGGCCGGGGTATAGTCGGCCGGGATGTTTAAGTAATACTTCTCTTTAAAAGACAATTTCTGTTCTTTGTCCGCCAGCACATAAATAAGTGCAATGAAAAATCCCCATAAAACAAATAGCCCTAAAAACAGCATATATCCCCCTTCTTCCTACCATCGATCGATCATATGCCCTTTACAAACACCTTTTGTGCATACGATACCGAAGCAAGCGCATCTTTCCCATAAAAATCGGCACCGATTGTCTTCGCATAGGTTTCGTTTAAAACAGCGCCACCCACCATTACCTTACAATCCTTCGACACGCTTCGAATGGCCTGAATGGTCTTTTCCATGTTTACAACTGTGGTGGTCATGAGCGCACTCAGCCCAACCAATTTTAACTGATGCGTTTGCACCGCGTCCACGATGGTGGCAATCGGCACGTCTTTGCCCAAATCCATCACTTCAAAGCCATAATTCTCAAGAAGCGCCTTCACAATATTTTTTCCGATATCGTGGATATCCCCCTCGACGGTGGCAATGGCAACGGTGCCCACTTTCTCTTGTTTGACGCCCATGCGCGCCAGATGGTCTTCGATTGCACGAAACGAATTTTTTGCCGTTTCCGCACTCATGATCAACTGTGGCAAAAAGACTTTTTTGCTCTCATAGGCTGCACCAACGGCGTCAAGCGCCGGAACGATATAGTCGCTGACGACGGTGAGAGGCTCTTGTTGTTTCAATAGACCAACCGTCTCATCGTAGCTGTTGCCCTTCATGCCCTTCACAATCATCTCTTTTAAATCCAATTTTGTCGTTTCTTTTACGATCGTTTCACCTGCATACAGTTGAATATAATGCGCCGCCGCTTCGTCATGGCAGGCCAGAACGTTGTATGCATGGATTGTGTCCATCATTTGTGTCGAAGACGGATTGACAATACACGCGTTTAAGCCCGCATGTAGCGCCAATGCAAAAAAAGTGGTGTTGATCAGCGGTCTGTTGGGCAAGCCAAAGGAGATATTGGATACACCCAAAATGGTCTTGACGCCCAACACGTCTCTCACCAGTGAAAGCGCCCGAACCGTTTCCAACGCGATCTCTTGCTCTGCACTCACTGTCAACGTCAGCGTATCGATGATGATGTCTTTTTTGTCGATGCCGTATTGTTTCGCCGTATCGACGATTGTTTTGGCGATTGCAAGGCGACCTTCCGCTGTTTTGGGTATACCGCTCTTATCAAGCGTCAGCCCTACGACGACGCCACCGTATTTTTTGACAATCGGAAATATTTTTTCCATGACTTCCAATTTGCCGTTTACCGAATTGACCATTGGCTTGCCGTTGTATCGTCGAAGCGCCGCTTCGATCACCGCGGGCGTGCCACTGTCAATCTGCAAAGGCAAGTCAACCGTAGCCTGAATCGCCTCTACCGCTTCCACCATCAATTGCTCTTCATCAATATCTGGCAAGCCCACGTTTACATCCAGTATATGCGCACCTTTGTCTTTTTGACTGATGGCTTCATTTAAAATGTAGTTCATATCACGATTAATCAGTGCTTCTTTAAATTTTTTCTTGCCTGTCGGGTTGATGCGCTCACCGATGACAACCGGCTTTTTTGATAAAATCACCGCCTTGGCATAAGAACTGACAACCGTAAGGCCTTTGTCCACAATCGGAACCGGCGCAACCTCTTGACAGCGCGCAACCATTTTTTCAATATGCGTCGGCGTCGTGCCACAGCAACCGCCGAGCAACCATGCGCCTGATGTTGCAAATTCCAACATATAATCAGAAAATTCTGTTGCATCGCAGTCGTAGGTTGTCTTTCCGTCTACCATGCGCGGCAACCCCGCATTGGGTTGGAGCAAAATCGGAATAGACGCGTACTGGATCAGGTCTTGAAAAATCGTTTTGATTTGCTTCGGACCAAGCCCACAGTTAATGCCCAGCGCATCTACGCCCAATCCCTCTAAGAGCGCAACCATCGTAAGGCAATCGGCCC
Source organism: Eubacteriales bacterium (assembly GCA_031546735.1). Taxonomy (GTDB): domain Bacteria; phylum Bacillota; class Clostridia; order Lachnospirales; family JAVBJY01; genus JAVBJY01. The sequence goes on along the minus strand of JAVBJY010000165.1, from coordinate 3,883 downwards.
CTGTGAGGGCTTGTCCTGTCTCTTCGAAGGTCATCGTGCAGACGATGGGCAAATTTGTATTTTCTTTTGCGGCAAGAATGGCCGCCTTTGCCTCATATGTGTCAGACAATGTTTCAAAAAGGACAAAATCCGCTCCACTTTTTTCGCCCGCAATCAGCGACCGTTTAAAAATATCATAACATTCATCAAATGCCAGCTCACCAAGAGGTTTTAACAACTTGCCCACCGAGCCCATGTCGAGGGCGACGTATTTGTCTTGAAGCCCCAGCTCATCAATGGCCACCCGCGCATTTTTGATTGCCGCCGCAATGATATCTTCTACGTTGTCAAATTTTGTACAATAGGCACCAAAGGTATTGGCGGTAATGATATCACACCCGGCAGACAAATATTGTTTATGTATATCGGTAATCAGCGCAGGGTTGGTTAAGTTGATTTGTTCAGGCAATTGTGGGTGTTCTGCGATGTATCCTTGCAACATCGAACCCATGGCACCGTCGAAAAAAAGGATTTTTGTTCCTAGTTTGTGTTTTAAATTCATTGTGATTTCCTCCATCTGCAAAGCGAAAATGATCCGTCGGTTCATGTCGCCCTGCGCTGTAATGATTGCATTCGTACGACAATAGTATTATAATACATATGATTTTGCAATATTCAAAAAAAATTTACATGGATTCCCTAAGGAAGGGGAAAAATAAGGAGACGGAACAATGCACATTAAAGACTTATTAAACGGAGACACACGGGTATCCTTCGAAATATTTCCACCCAATAAAAGAGTGGGTTACGAATCGGTTCAGGCGGCCGTAGACGAACTGGCAACGCTAAAACCCTCTTTTATGAGCGTAACCTGCGGCGCAGGTGGTGGCATTTCAGAAAAAATGGTAGACATTGCCTCTCATATACAAAACGGTCTTGATGTGACGGCGCTTGCCCATGTAACGTGCACCTCGTTTGATAAAAAAGAAACAGCGGCGATCATTGACGGCTTTCGTACCCATCATGTGCAAAATATATTGGCACTGCGGGGCGACAAGCAAAAGGACGCCGTAGACGAGGCAGAACATTATCAGTACGCCTATGAACTGGTACAAAAAATAAAATCAATGGGTGATTTTTGCATTGGCGGCGCTTGCTACCCCGAAGGACACGCCGAAAGCGGAACCCTTGACGCAGATGTGGATTATTTAAAAATCAAAGTCGATGCGGGGTGTGACTTTTTGGTTACGCAAATGTTTTTTGACAACAGTCTTTTTTATCGCTACGTGGATAAAATGGCGAAGAAAAACATGAACATTCCGATTTTAATTGGCGTGATGCCCGTTACAAAGGCAAAGCAGATTGAAAAGATGGTATCGCTTTCTGGTGCCACCATCCCACAAAACCTGCAAACCCTTTTGGACAAGTATCGAGACGATGACGCCGAAATGGCAAAAGCTGGCACCTTGTTTGCCGTAAAACAGATTGAAGATTTGTACGCCAATGGGTTTCGGTATTTTCATCTTTATACAATGAACTCGCCCAGCATTGCCAAAGGCATACTGGAGCAACTTACAATACTGCGACACGCTTAAGCAGTACACCTGAATGGAGGAATTATATGGACACAGTTGTTGTGATTATGTTAAAAGATCTTGAAACAGGCTTTTTAGAGAAAGAACTTGGTAGTTTGATTGTTTTGAAAAATGAAAATCTGCTTGTCAATGTGTTTGGCGTGGAAGTGGATTCGAAAATGGAAATTCATATGAAGGTCACCATAGACAGAGACGCAGAGGATTGGGAATTTCAGGCGATCTATGATTATTATGACGAGACCATCTATGCAGATGCACTCAAAAGCATTAAAGAAGTAGAAGATTGTTACAACCCCACATGGGAGATGATATTTGATTTCCCAGAGGACATGATCGATGTGGAGGATAAGGTCGGCGAACTACTCGCCATGCATCTAAAAGAACTGCAAGATGTGTACGAGGTGATCAAAGACAAGAAAGGTGAATATATCGAATGAAAAGAAAATTAGCCATCGCTGTCTGTTTTTTATTTGTAGTATCTAGCGCCTGTATCGGCTGTAAACGTAAGCCCGCAGACAAAGAGCCAGAGGCAACGGCCGCTGTCATCCAAACCGAACAACCCACAGCGCCTGAACCCGCAGCGCCTGAACCCGAAGCCAATTCGCCAGACACACAAGCCTCAACTGGCGAATCGGCGACAAATGGAGCCGACGACATCGACCGTCAACTTGAAAAAGTGAACGATGCCTGCGAAGTGTATCTTGCAAAAAACAAAGAGACAACCACACTGCTCTCTTTATTTAGTTTTTTATATGATGACACCAATCAAAAATACATCGACGTGAAGGAACTGAAAGCCCAAGGCTGTTTGCGGCGTGATTTTGCAAACGAAGACATTATGGTGCTGTATATGAAGCCGTCTGAATTTGCCTCTTATAATGAGTTAAACGTGACAAAGGGCGATGAACTGACTGTTTTCTGTGCCGTAGAGACAGGCGACACCGTAAGAATCAGAAACTATCAGGAAGAAGGCGGCACGTTGCCTTTAAGCGAATTCAAAAAAGTTGTGTTGTCTTACAACCAAGTGCACGGCGATATCGTGACACCTGAGAAGGATGGCCCCGACTACAATGCCATTTTAAAAGGCGTTCACGACTTTGAAAACAAAAGCAATACCCGCAAATACAGCATTCGTTACATGCGACAAGACGGTACCTATGCTGTCGTTGTCTTTTCAGATGAAAAGAACGTGTCGGAAGTAAAAGAGCATATTTTGAAGAAAAAGAATGACGTTTGGGAAGTGGTGTCGGGCAACTTGCAAGATTCAGAATCCTCCCGAACAGAAATCAATGCACAATACCCTGACTTCGATATCACCATGTTGCCGCCATACGATTTATCCAAGTATCGTGACAAATTGTCTCCGGATAGCGACGCCATCATTAACGCCATGCTCTCTAGCGGATTGCTCATCGAGAAAAGTGATTTGCCTGTTACGTATTGCTGTCGCACAGACCAGTTCTTGTATGTGACATTCGAAAGCGGCAAGAAGTTCTTGGGCTTTTTTAACAAAGACGGCGTATGGGATTTTTACCCGCCAAAAGACTACGAAGAAGCTGTGAAGTACATGCTAAAGCTTTCGGGCGAGAAGATTGTACCCGCGTTTATTATCCCGCTTTAGACTTTTACATTTATAAATATGACATACAAAAAGCAACCGCCCTTCTCTGTAGAGACAAGCGGTTGCTTTTTGTATATCTACGCGGTACCATTTCTGTATGTATCCATCAGTTCTCTAAAAATATCTGCTGATGTAGGCGGCGTATAGGTGATGGCGTTCGCGCCTGCCTCAATTGTTGCTCTGATGCTTGCATCCGTAGGACCCCCTGTGGCAATAATCGGGACAGTTGGGAATTTTTGTCTTATTTTTGCCACGACGGCGGGCGTCTCAGCGGCGCATGACACGTTGAGTATGCTCGCGCCGCAGTCGAGGCGCTGTTGAATATCCGTTTCAGCCGAAACAACGGTAATGACAATGGGAATATCAATTCTATCTCTAATGTCCATCAAAACCTGATTGGAGGTCGGCGCATTTAAAACAACGCCAATGGCACCTTGAAACTCGGCGTCCATCGCAAGATTGACGGAGCGAGTGCCCGTCGTCGTGCCACCGCCGACACCGCAAAAAACCGGCACATCGGATGCGATGATCAAGGCATGCGTGATCATCGGCTGGGGCGTAAACGGATATACCGCGATTACGGCGTTTGCGTTACAATTTTTGATGATGGCGACATCCGTGGAAAATACGAGTGACTTAATATGCCTACCCAAAATCCTTATGCCAGAAGCAGTATTGATAATCTCCG
>JAVBJY010000088.1:0-3067 GCA_031546735.1 Eubacteriales bacterium | reverse complement strand
ATCGGCATGGGCATCGGATCTGCGACCGGCATCATGATTGCAAACAAACTGGGTGCCAAGGATATCGCCCAAGCGATTTCGTACGCCCGAAAGTGTATGGTCGTCGCAGGCGTCTTCAGCGTGGTCATGGGGCTTCTTCTCATTGCCTCTGCTCCCTTTATTCTTTCCTTCTTCGACATATCCGATACTGTAAAGCACGACGCATTTTATATTCTCGTTGTCGTTGGTCTTTGTATGTTTCTCAAGACCATTAACTTTGCCACCATCGTCGGTATTCTCCGCAGTGGCGGTGATACAAAGTTTTGCCTTCTCTTAGACACCGCTAGCGTTTGGCTCATCGGCGTCCCTTGCGCCTTTCTGGGTTCTTACTTTTTACATTTGCCCATTTATTACACGGTTCTGCTCGTTTACTCCGAGGAGCTGTTTAAATTTTTTGTCAGCATAAGACGGGTGCTTCGCAATGGGTGGGCCAAGAGTGTCATTGATTAACGGTTGCGGCTTCTGGTATAATTTTGCCTTAGAAATAATAAGATAAAGAATATATGTACTACGGCATGTTTCAAAGTTGCAGTTTCAAAAATATGGAGGAGCGTTGTTCATGAAAGAAAAAAAGCAGTTTATCAGTGGGTTTGTAGCCGGGATTTTTCTCATCGTTGCAATCTGTATCATCATCAAAGGGGCGTCCATCCTGCACAAAGGTTTTTTTACGACGACGCTCACCCCCGATAAAAAAATTAACGAGATTTTAAACGTAATCGACACGCACTACGCCAACAAGTATGACGTAAAAGAACTGGAAGAAAACATGTACCGTGGCCTTGTGGACGGTCTGGAAGACCCCTACTCGGTTTACATGGACAAAGAAGTATTTGAAGGATTTATGCAAAACACCGAAGGCACCTACAAAGGCATCGGCGTCGTGGTCACATCAGATAAAAACGATAACTCGCTTGTCATCGTAACAGCCTTTAAAGGCGCGCCCGGTGAAAAAGCAGGGTTAGTGGCCGGCGACAAAATCAAAAAGATCAATGGCTTGGATATGAAATCCACCAATTTGAAAGATGCGACCGATATGATTAAAGGTGCCGCTGGTACCACCGTGCATTTGACTATCTACCGCGAAAGTGAAAATCGCGACTTCGATCTCGATATTTTGCGAGAAGACGTAGACATCCCGACCGTATCTCATGAAATGATTAACAACGAAATCGGCTATTTAAAAATCGCAACCTTTGATCGGGTGACCTACGATCAATTTATGGACGCATACAATGACCTTTTAAAGAACGGCATGAAGAAAATGGTGATCGATTTGCGAAACAACCCGGGCGGGCTTCTTGATACCGTCATCAAAATCACCGATCAGCTTGTGCCAGAAGGCATCATCACCTACACGGAAGACAAAGATGGCAAACGACGCTATGCAAACTCAGACCCACAAGACATCAACATCCCTCTTGTCATTTTGGTAAACGGCAACAGCGCCAGTGCTTCTGAAGTTTTGACCGGTGCCGTAAAAGACTACGGTGTCGCCAAGGTTGTGGGCACGCAGACATACGGAAAAGGTGTCGTTCAAAACATTTACAAACTAACCGACGGCAGTGGCGTTAAAGTCACCATCGCCAAGTATTATACGCCAAAAGGCGTTTGCATCGATGGCAAAGGCATCGCCCCCGACTATGTTGTCGATGTGTCTGAAGAAGAAGCGTTCAAGGTATCCTCTTTGGGCTATGACAAAGACATTCAGTTGCAGAAAGCGGTAGAGGTGTTGGGGCAGTAGTATGTATACAAAGGAGTGAGTATCTTGAAATTTAGTATTAACGATTTTTTGCTGTCTTTATCGACGGCGTTGGATTTTTTAGAGATGGATTTGTTCCGCCATGTCACCTATCACAACAAGCGGGTGGCCTATATATGTGACCGCATTGGGGAAGCACTTGATTTTTCTGATGATGATCGGTTTGATTTGACGACTTGCGCGCTGCTGCATGACAGCGGCGTGGCCGCTTATCAGTTTGATGTGAAGACGAGGGCGTCTGCTGAAGGGCCAAAGGGGCACTGCAGGCACAGCCAGGATATTTTAGACCAGTTTCCGCTTCTCTCTAGTCGTGAAACTGTATTGCTCTACCACCACGAGTACGCCGACGGCAGCGGATATTTTGGTTTGACAGAACAGCACATTCCGCTGTTTTCTGCGATCATTGGGTTTGCCGACCAGCTGGATCTGATGTACACCAAGAGCAAAGAAGAGATCAAACAATATGTTATATCCAACAGGGGCTTAAAGTTCCCCGGTTGGATTGTAGACATATGGCTTCCCATTGCTGCCACGGCGTCTTACTGGTTGGATATGGATCATAATTTTATTTCGATTGTGTTGCCACAGCGCTTGCCCAAGCGGTACCTAGAGCTTTCGTGGGAAGACATCCACAGCATATCCCAAATTTTTTCTTCTATTATAGATAAGAAGTCTACGTTTACGGCGAGACATTCGCGCGGGCTTTCTGAAAAGGCAGAACATATGGCGAGCTTTTATGGGTTTGACGCCGATCGAAAAACAAAATTTGTCATTGCCGCCGATTTGCATGATTTGGGCAAATTGGCCATCCCCAATGCCATATTAGACAAGCCCGACAAACTGACTCCTGAAGAATTTGAGATCATCAAGACACACACCTATTACACCCGATTTGCCTTAGACAGCATTAATTATTTTGAGGACATCACACGTTGGGCTTCGCATCACCATGAAAAACTAACAGGCAGCGGCTATCCATTCGGCATCAAAACATTGGGGCTAGAAGAACGATTGATGACAGTGCTCGACATCTACCAAGCACTTACCGAAGAGCGCCCCTATCGAAGCGGTTTGACACATTCGCAAACGATGGACATATTATATAAAATGACCGCCCAAAATGAAATTGATCTAAAACTGGTGCAAGACGTGGATGCAACGTTAGGTGCTGTTGGTTTGCAATGAGTGCGCCTATAGAAAAGGAAGGAGGGAAACGCACCCATCCTTCCTTTTCTAAAATTATTTTCGGGATTTTTTTAATATTATGTT
>JAVBJY010000090.1:0-34379 GCA_031546735.1 Eubacteriales bacterium | reverse complement strand
GCATCTGCCGCGGCTGGGTTTTCGCCGATGCCGCGAAGAGAAAGCCCAAACCGTGTCTTTTTCAAATAGAAATAAAGTAACACTGCAATGATGAGCGAGAGAAACACATAAATGCCTTGGTTAAAAAACATCTTGCCGACAATCGGTAGGTCGGTTAAAAAGGGAATATCAAGAGGCTTAAAGAAAGCACCAATAGACGCAGGCAAATTCACATCCGATAAATTTCGCCCAAGGAAGTTGGAGAAGCCTGTACCGAAAATGGTTAACGTAAGCCCAGTCACAATTTGATTGCCACGTAGTGTCACCGTAATAAAGGCGTAAATCAGTGCCCCAAACGACGCGCAAAGCCCCGCGGCCACCATCGAGAGGACGGGGTTGCCGGTTAGATAGGCCACTTGAAAGCCCATGACCGCGCCCATCAGCATCATTCCTTCGATGCCTAAGTTTAAGTGACCAGATTTTTCACACAGAATGCCGCCCAATGTGGCGAATAGGAGTGGTGTGCCCATCTGCACAGCAGTTTGTAAAAACAACGCAAGCGTTTCCATGCTACATCACCTCCTTTGTTGTTTTGGTTCTCTTCACCTTGCGAGCAAAAACGACGCGATACTGTAAGAAAAACTCGCTACCCAGTACAAAAAACAAAATGATGCCCTGAATCAATTCGGCCACGGCCGCCGGAATCGACAAAGAACTTTGCAGAAAGACGCTACCTTGAAACAGCATGGCAAATAAAAACGATACAATCAAGATAACAGGGGGCGAAAGCCGCGCCATCCATGTAATGCTGACGGCGGTAAAGCCAAGCCCGCCAGACATTTGGTACGAGAGGGAGCGTTCGATGCCCGACGCTTGCATCATGCCCGCAAGCCCACAGAGCCCACCAGACAACAAGATAGAGCCAATCAAAATGCGGGACAAGTTCATGCCGACATAATGTGCCGTGTCACTGTTTTCGCCCACCACTTCTAGTTCGAATCCAAACTTCGTATGTTTTAATACAAAATACATTAACGCCACCAACACCAGTGTGATGACCCAACCGATGTGCACGCCCCATAATTTTGGCAGCACAGCGCTTTCAGGGAAACGGGCAATCTTAGCAAAACCAAAGGCAGTGGGGTCTTTCCATGGGCCATACTGCAAGAAGGCAACCCATTTGACGGCGATATAATTGAGCATCAGGGTGACAAGGGTTTCGCTTGTGCCAAGCTTTAATTTCAAAACCGCAGGAATCAGCGCCCATAAGCCGCCAGCGATGGCGGCGGCAATCATCATCAACGGAATCAAGAAGATCGCGGGCAAATTCGGAAAACAAAAAACGACCCACGTCGCACCCATTGCACCTAAATAAAGCTGTCCTTCTGCGCCGATGTTCCAAAATTTCATTTTAAACGCAACGCAAACGCCAAGGGATAGCACCACAAGGGGAATGGCTTTGCTGATTGTTTCTTGTAGGCGGTAGCCGCTTAGAAGCGAACCTTCCACGATTTTAGAAAACACGGTGACAGGCGAATAGCCCATCAAGACGATAATAATGGCGGCACAGCATAACGAGGCGACAATCGCACCCAACCGATATAAGGTAGCCATGAGGCCGGTAATCTCATTCTTTTTAACGATTGACAACATCTTCTGCTCCTCCTTGGTCTTGGGTTTGGCCAAGCATCATCATGCCGACCTCTTCTTTTGTGGTGGTGGCGGCGTCCACGATGCCCGTCACCTTGCCTTCGCATAACACCATAATTCTATCACAAAGTGCCAATAGCACGTCCAAATCTTCACCGATGAACAATACGCCGATGCCGTTATCTTTTTGCTCGTTGAGGGCATCGTAAATCTGATAAGAAGCACCGATGTCAAGCCCCCGAACCGGATAGGCAGTGACAAGCAACTGTGGATTCAAGTCGAGTTCACGCCCGAGCAATACCTTTTGAATGTTTCCCCCCGACAGCTTTTTGACCGAATGGTTCATAGACGGTGTCTGGATGTCATATTTTGAAATAATTTCTGCGGAAAGCTTTCGGGCGTACGTTTTTCCGAGGATAATGCCAGCACTGTTGTGGTAGTTGCGAAGCAACACGTTGTCGACGATGCTCATGTTGGCCACAAGCCCCATGCCAAGCCTGTCTTCGGGAATAAAACTCATACGCACGCCGCGCTTTTGAATTTCATTTGGCTTTAGCCCGACCAATTCTTCTTCGTTTAACTTGATACTGCCTTTGTCGGCGCGAATGAGACCCGCAATCGATTCGCATAGCTCCTTCTGGCCACTTCCGGCAATGCCAGCGACACCCAGAATTTCACCAGCGGACAAGGTGAAACTCACCTTTCGAAGCGTTTTCCGCCCCATGCGGTTTTTGATGGTCAAGTTGTCTACGTGTAAGAGCGGGCGAACGTGTTCCGGTTTGATTGGCCAGCGGAAAATGTCCAAGACGATGGGGCGTCCCACCATCATTTCAATCAGTTCATCCGGCGTGGCAGAAGCCGTATCAACCGTTGCGATGGATTCGCCTTTTCTCATCACCGTGACGCGGTCGCTAATGTCCATCACCTCATTCATTTTGTGGGTGATTAAAATAATGCTACAGCCTTCTTTTCGCATGTTGTCGAGAATATGAAACAAATTCTTAATTTCCTGTGGTGTCAAAACAGCCGTCGGCTCATCTAAAATTAACAGCCGCGCACCGCGGTACAACACCTTTAAAATTTCTACAGTTTGCTTTTCGGATATCGACAGCGAGTAAACCTTTCGATCGGGGTCGACAGAGAGTCCATACCGTGCGCCAAGGGCGATGATTTTTTTCGATAGTTCTTTGCCCTTGATGAACATACCATCTTTTTGCCCCAACACAATATTTTCCTTCACAGACAAAACATCTACAAGCTTAAAATGCTGATGCACCATGCCGATCTCGGCTTTAATGGCGTCTTCGGGGTTTTGAATATGGAGGGGTATGCCATTTTTGAGAATTTGCCCCTGATCGGGCGTATAGATGCCCGAGAGCATGTTCATGAGTGTACTTTTCCCCGATCCATTTTCACCCAGTATGGCATGCACCTCTGAAGCGCGCACACCCATGTGAACATTGTGGTTGGCGATGACCGAACCAAACCGTTTCGTAATCCCTTGCAGTTCAATAAATGGTGTTTCCATAGGATATCCCCCACTCCATACAATAGAATAGTAAAAAATACAAAACAGGCGACGAGCAAACTGCTTGTCGCCTGTTACACTGCCCTGTCCGCTTGCGGCGGGGTTGGTTATTGCGGAACGGTGCCGATGATGTTGTCGACAAACCAGTTGAAACTCAACATTTCTTGGTCAGTCATTTTCACACCAGCTGCCACACGCTCTGTGCCTGTGTTGTCTTTTAAAGGTCCTTCAAAAATATATTCTTCGCCTGATTTAATTTTTGCTAAGGCTTCGTCTACTTTTTCTTGGGTGCCCGGTGCACAGTTTGCGGTCAACGTGTCAAGACCTACGATGCCGTCGTTAATGCTACCCCAGTAGTTTTCGCTTTTCCATGTACCATCCATTATCTTTTGCACTTGTGCCTTGTAGTATACGCCCCAGTTCCAAATCGGCGCGGTCAAATAGGCATTAGGCGCAACATTGGCTGTGGATGAGTTATAGCCGATCGCCCACTTGCCTGCTTCTTGTGCTGCGATTTGTGGTGCTGTTGTATCTTGGTGTTGTGCGATTACGTCACAGCCCTTGTTTAAAAGCTCAACAGCGGCTGATTTTTCGAGTGTTGGGTCATACCAAGTGTTGGTCCAGAGAAGCTCTACGGTGGCAGTCGGGTTTACCGATTTTACACCAAGGGCAAAGGCATTGGCGCCGCGGATAACTTCGGGAATTGGCATTGCGGCTACATAGCCGATTTTATTTGTCTCTGTTCTCATACCCGCCACGATACCCGAAAGGTAACGTGCTTGGTACATACGTCCGAAGTAGGCCGTCATATTTGTATCGGTTGTATAGCCAGAACAATGGAAGAATTTCACGTCTGGAAACTCTTTGGCCACGTCATGGGTAAACTCCATAAACCCAAACGAGGTAGAGAAAATTACATTACAGCCTTGATCGATCAAATCGCGAATCGCTTTTGTACATTCTGCATTTTCAGGTACATTTTCAACAAAAGCAGTTTCCACGCCCATTTCTTCTAATGCTTTACGGCCTTGGTCGTGGGCAAAGGTATAGCCTGCGTCGCCAGGTGCGCCGATATACACAAACCCGACTTTTACTTTGTTGCCAGCGGCAACGGTGTCAGGATTTGTTGCATCTGGTGCATTTTCAGCTGGTGTGGCAACAGCGTCCGCAGGTTTGTCGCTTGCCGTAGGGTCTGCTGTCTTTGGTGATGCGCATGCCCCTAAGACAAATACAAGGGAAAGTGCAAGTGCAATGTGTCTCAACTTCATTTGGAATATCCTCCTTAGATTTTGTTTGGTGCAATTTTCTACGACATAAAAATATCATAATTTGTCACCCTTTGTCAATGCGTCGTGCGAGATTATCATGCAAAATATGAACAGCAACCACTAAAAATAAAAAAATAAGACCGTGGGCGCTGCCCACCACCCGCAAGCCCTTTGGAAAGGGCTTGAACCCAAACTTTATAAGGGGCAGACGGTGAATGTCTTGCCTAAATATTTATTTGAGATGTATAGAAATTGGCAGTTCTGTCAAAAATTATATAGTGTAAATGAAAAAGCGACCCTGTTGTCTGCAAAAAAATTAAGGGTCAAGGGGCGAGCCCCTTGCGGGGTTTGGGGCAGCGCCCCAAGGTCTTTATTCTTTCAAAATTTTAAGCAAATAACCTGTATGTATCGGAAAATATAGAGGAAGCGGAGGTTATCAAAATGAAACGAGTGACAGTCTGGTTATTGATTGCAGTGGTAGGGCTGGTTGGATTTTTTGGATTTTATATGGGGCACACATGGTATGTGCCAGAGACCATTATGAACAAACCCATTTCAGAATTTCAGGTAGCAAAGGCGAGTGGCGCAGAGGTAACAGTTGCCCCTACAGAAGAGCCGGTGGCAGACGTGTCTCACATACCGGATGTGCAAACGATTACGCCGTCTACCAAAATCGTGTATCACTACTATTATAGTGAAGATGGGCGCACCGAGACGATTGAAGAAGAACCGCCTTATTTTTTAGTGGGCGAAACAAAGGAAGGGTTGATTCAATCATTTCCCGAATGGGACATCGAATCGTTTACAACGGCCGAGGTTGTGATGAAAAAGACCATCGAGGGCAAAAGCGCCGAATACTATATTGTCGGTGACTATGAAGGCTATGTGGCGGTGTTTTATGAAAAAGAAGTGAACGGCGAAAGCCTAAAAGAAATCACAGATATGCCCATGAGCGCCTTGCCAGAGGAGGAACAACAAAAATTGAAAAACGGGATCCACGTCGCGGGAAATGATGCCTTGAACAAAATATTAGAGGATTATGGAAGCTAAGCAGAACCGAGCAAACTCGAGCGAAAAAATTACAAGCGATTTTGGTGCGAAATGGTGCACTGTAAGCTCGGAAAAACGCGATTACACAAAAAAATATTTGTTTGGGTTGACAATATTGAAATAATATATCGACTGTTCCGGCGAAGTGCACAAAAAAAATAAAGAAAATAAAAAAAATTTATAGACATTTTTTTTGTTGGTATGGTATAATATCAAGTGTGAAAACCCCCAATATTTTCACACTACAGCTTAGGATATCCCCCAATATGTATCTGAGCTGTAAACCCCATAAAAGATACCTTCTCTTTAGGAAAAAAAGCAACCGTTCGGTAGGTTGCTTTTTTTCTTTCCCATAAGGCGGGAAATACACATCCAGTGGTCTAATATAGAAAGAAACAAAAGAAGAGGTGTATCAAAATGGTTTCATTTTGATACACCTCTTCTTTTGTTTCTTTCTATACCTCATTGCCTCTTCAGCAAATCTCTAATCTCTCGAAGCAGGGCAACATCGTCTGGCACCACGTCTTCTTTTTTCTCTTCGGCGGGAGCCGCGGCTTTTTCCTTCTTGCGAAGGTTGTTAATCCCTTTCACCATGCAAAACACGACAAAGGCAATGACAACAAAGCTGATCAACTGCTGAAAGAAACCACCGTATGCAATCGCCACTTCTTCTATTCCATCGCCAGCCGGTCGGAGTATGATTTTTAGGTTAGAAAAATCGACACCACTAATCAAAAACCCGATGACAGGCATGACGATATCCTTCACCAGTGAATTGACAATGGCGGTAAACGCCGTACCCATAATGATACCCACTGCCAAATCAATGACGTTACCACGAGAAATAAACGCTTTAAATTCTGTAAAAAATCCGATTCCTTTTTGCTTCATCGCAACCGCTCCTCTTTAGAACTTGTTTAAGATCTCCAGTATTCGTTCATGACTTATCGGCTTCGCAATTCAGCGACGTCGAGATTATCCAAATACTCGTCATAGCTTTCGCGGCGGTCGATCAAGCGGTCTGGCAAAATCTCAATGATGCGGTTGGAAATGGTTTGGATCAATTGGTGGTCATGAGAGGTAAACAGCATGGTGCCTTTGAAACTTTGTAGCCCTTCGTTTAAAGCGGTAATGGATTCAAGGTCGAGGTGGTTTGTCGGTTCGTCTAAGATCAACACATTAGAGCCTGACACCATCATTCTTGAAAGCATACAACGAACACGCTCGCCACCCGACAATACGCTTGCTTTTTTTAACGCCTCTTCGCCCGAAAACAACATGCGTCCAAGCCAACCGCGTATATCCGAGTCGTACTGCTCGTTGGTATATTCACGCATCCAGTCGACCAGAGTCATGTCTTTTCCGTCAAAAATATCGGAATTGTCGCTTGGAAAATAAGAGGAGGTCGTGGTGACGCCCCACTTGTAGGAGCCTTCGTCAGGCGCAAGCTCGCCCGCCAAAATTTTAAACAATGTTGCCTTCGCCAATACGTCCGTACCGACAAACGCAATTTTGTCTTGCGGGCGTACCACAAAACTCACGTTGTCAAGCACTTTACGACTGCCGATTGTTTTGCTGATGCCGCTTACCTCTAGCACATCGTTGCCCACTTCTCGGTCTTGTTTAAAGGCGATAAACGGATATCGTCTGGAGGACGGTTTAATGTTGTTGAGGGAGAGGTTGTCAAGAAGCTTGCCACGGCTGGTGGCCTGCTTGGCCTTGGACGCGTTGGCACTAAACCGCTGAATAAATTCTTGCAACTCTTTCATCTTGGCTTCGGTTTTCTTGTTTTGCTCTTTTTCTTGTCGTTGGGTCATCTGGGTGTATTGATACCAAAAATCATAATTGCCGACAAACATCGTTATTTTTCCAAAGTCGATGTCCGCGATATTGGTACATACCTTATTCAAAAAATAACGGTCATGGGAAACGACAATGACGGTATTTTGAAAGTTGATCAGAAAATTCTCAAGCCAACGAATCGATGCCAGGTCAAGATGGTTTGTCGGCTCGTCTAGCAATAAAATATCTGGATTGCCAAACAGCGCTTGTGCCAATAACACCTTCACTTTGTGCTCATTGGATATTTCTTTCATCTTCATTTGGTAAATATCTGTGGGCACGCCAAGCCCTGCCAATAAAATTTCGGCTTCACTTTCAGCATTATAGCCGTCCATGTCGGTAAATTCGGCTTCCAGCTCGCCGATGCGCATGCCATCTTCATCAGAAAAATCTGCTTTTGAATAGAGCGCTTCTTTTTCGTCCATGATATCGCATAATTTTTTGTTGCCGAGCAATACCGTCTTTAGCACGTCTACCTCGTCAAAGGCAAAGTGGTCTTGTCGCAGCATCGACAATCGCTCGCCGGGCGTGATGATGACATCGCCTTCGTTAGGCTCGACCTCGCCCGAAAGCACCTTTAAAAATGTAGATTTGCCCGTGCCGTTTGCCCCGATAACGCCGTAACAATTGCCCGCCGAAAAACTCGCCGTTACGCGCTTAAACAGCACCCGTCCGCCGTATTGAAGTGTTACATTGGTTGTTGAAATCATTCCGATACTCCTTTTGTCTTGTATAAATTTTCTATCCTAAGATTGTCTTGTACAATCTATATCCACCGCTTAAATTATAGACGTCAAATCCATTTTGTGCAAGTATTCTTGCCGCAATATATCCACGAAGCCCCACTTGGCATGTGACATACACGGTTTTATTTTGATCCAATTCGTGTATTTTATCCCGCAATTCATCCAGTGGTATATTGATAAACCCATCGATATGTCCGCTATCGTATTCCATTTTGGTTCGGGTGTCAAGTAGTGTGACGCTACCATCGCGAGGAAAGCCCTTTACATCGTGCCAATGCACATTTTTCACCTTGCCGGTCAGAAGGTTTTCGATTACAAATCCGGCCATGTTGACTGGGTCTTTCGCAGACGAAAACGGCGGTGCATAGCACAATTCTAGCTTCGTCAAATCATACGCGGTGGCATGAAAACGAATGGCCGTCGAAAACACATCACACCGCTTGTCACATCCTTCGAAGCCGACGATCTGCGCCCCTAAAATTCTACCGGTTGTTTTTTCAAATAGCGTTTTGATGGACATATTGGTGGCACCGGGGTAATAGCTGGCGTGGCTAGCCGAATACGTAAAGGATTTATCGTAGGCGAGGCCAGACCGCTTTGCTGTTTTCTCGTTGATGCCTGTCGTCGCCACTGTCATGTCAAACACTTTCAAAATGGACGAGCCTTGTGTGCCAGTGTAGGTGCTATGGCCACCACAAATATTGTCGGCGGCGATGCGGCCTTGCCTGGTGGCTGGCCCCGCGAGGGGAACAAATGCCTTTTGCCCTGTCACAAAGTCCACCACTTGCACGGCATCCCCCACGGCATAAATGTCGGCATCAGACGTCTGCATGCCCTCAGAAACGATGATGGAGCCTCTTTCGTTAACAGACAAACCAGCTTGCTTGGCGATATCGCTCTCGGGCTGTACGCCGATCGACATAATGACAACATCCGTTTGGAGCACATGATGCAAAAGCGCAACGTGAAGCACGCCATTTTCCTCTGTAATCGACCGCACGGTATTTTGAAGCAATAGCTTTATTCCTTTGCTTTCCATGTAGCGGTGCACGTCGCACGCCATATCATAATCAAGCGGCGCGATCACTTGTTCAGACATTTCAACCAATGTGACGGCAAGCCCGGCGTTATGGAGATTTTCTGCCATTTCAACGCCGATGTAGCCACCACCGACAATAACCGCGCGAGTCGGGTTGTGGTGTTCGATGTATGACTTGATTTTAAACGTATCTGCAAGATTGCGGAGCAGAAACACTTGGTTTGAATCGATGCCCGGTATATCGGGTTTGATTGGCTCTGCGCCCATAGAAAGGATGAGCTTGTCATAGCTTTCGAGGTAGGTTTCGCCTGTATCGACATGCTTGACGGCCACGGTTTTTGAAATGGGGTGAATGGCTGTAACTTCATGGGCGGTTCGTACATCCACCCGAAAGCGGTCTCGAAAGCTCTCTGGTGTTTGTAGGGTGAGAGACGATTTCTTTTTAATCTCACCGCCGATGTAATAGGGCAAGCCGCAATTGGCGAAGGATATATACTCGCCCCGCTCAAACATAATGATTTCGGCGTGTTCGTCCAGTCGCCGTAGGCGAGCCGCCGCTGATGCCCCGCCGGCTACACCGCCGACGATTAAAACCTTTTGACTGTACTCCATAAAAATTCTCCTTCCTTATGATGACACTATTCGTATGATAGTCCATATTTGTAAAATATTCAATAGAACTCTTACGAAATGGGAAGTGAGCACGCACACACAAATCGTATGGTGGGGATTTTACAAAAAATCTATATTTACACTGCTTAGCGGATGAATTTGAGATAGTTTTGCGGCAAAACGATTACTTTGGCCCGCTAAGCGGTATATCAGAAAATTTATGATAGATTGCTTTGACAGAAATGGGGCAAATGGTGTATGATTCATATATATTCAGTATGAAAAAGTTCGGGCTTTCATTCGGGGCAGGGTGGTTTTGGACAGGGTTACCCGTTGCGCCTATCGGAACAAGAATTTGCAAATATTATTTTTGGGGGATATGGATGATGAAAAAGCACAAAATATTAGTCATAGACGATATAAAGATAAACAGAGAAATTTTGATCGATATACTCGGCGATGAATATGAGATACTGGAAGGCGAGACAGGTCTTGACGCGGTCGAGTTAGCCAACAAGTACGCAAGTGAAGTATATCTGATTTTGTTGGATATCATGATGTCTGAAATGGACGGCTTCGAAAGCTTACGCATATTAAAATCGAGTGCAAACACAGAACATATCCCAGTTATCATCATCACAGCGGCAGGCTCCTACGAAAACGAAATTCAAGGGCTAGGCCTTGGTGCTGTTGACTTTGTTTCAAAGCCATTTAACCCCGACGTCGTGAGGCAACGGGTGCATTCGCAGGTGCGGTTGCGCGAATATAGCATCAGCATCGAAGGATTTGTGGAAGAGAAAGTGCGGCAAATCGAACTGATTCAAGACACGATGATCGACTTCCTTGCCAATATTGTCGAATATCGAGATTTAGAAAGCGGACAGCACGTAAAGCGAACAAGGCAACTCGTTCGACTGTTGATCGAGAAAATATCGCTAGCAGGTCTACTCGACAAGTCATGCCGCTTTGAAGACAAAGTATTGATTACAAAAGCGGTGACGTTGCACGATATCGGCAAGATCGGCATACCCGACGCGATTTTGTGTAAGCCGGGCAAACTGACGCCAGAAGAATTTGATGTCATCAAGCGCCACACGGTGATCGGGGCAGAAATTGTTGACAAGCTAAGCTTGATGCAAGAGCCACGTTATTTGCAACACATCAAAGATATTTGCCTCTATCACCATGAAAAGTGGGATGGCTCAGGGTATCCGGCGGGTCTTAAAGGCGACGATATCCCTTATTCTGCGCGGCTGATGGCGATTGTAGACGTATATGATGCGTTAATCGAAAAACGTGTATACAAACCTGCCTTTACCCACCAAGACGCCATCGAAATCATAAGCGACGGCCTCGGCAAGCACTTCGACCCGACCATCGGTCAAATCTTTATCGAGCACAATCTTGAGTTTTACGAAAAATTTAATTCGGTTGTATAGATAACCGTCTACGGACGAAAGAGGATGGAACTTCAAACATCCTCTTTTTTGTGTACCCGGAAAGTGTGACCTGTTCATGGTCGTAGCGCATCAGCCAATGTGGATTCTATTACTGCTCAAAGTTTTCTTGGTGATCATAGATATATAATGCTGCGGTTGAAAAAAGATTGATTGCGGAGTATAATAAAATCAGGAAGCAGGTGGTTCATTTGGGAGATGTACAGGATAAAATCAATTGGCATGAAGCTTTTTACGAGGCGCTCCAATTGGAACTCAAAGAGTATAAAGATAGTTTGCATTTTGAAAGTGAGCACCAGCTGAGCAAAGAAGCGCTTCGAATGGATGTCTTGATTATTAAAAAAGAAAAAGATACAGAAATAAAAAAGAACCTGGGACAGATATTTAGAACACACAATGTGTTTGAGTATAAATCTGAGGAAGACTACATATCGATAGATGATTTTTATAAGGTGTATGGTTATGCTTTGCTCTACAAGTCGTTTGAAAAGGTTGACTTGGCCGATATTACAATTACTTTTGCTGAAATGAGACATCCGACAAAACTAATGAAGCACTTGGAGACTGAACGTGGCTTTAAGGTTACAAAGGCTTTCGACGGTATATACTATGTAGAAGGTGATCTGTTTCCGATACAAATAATAGAAGGTAAGAGTCTCTCGGAAGAAGACAATTTATGGTTGAAGAATTTAAGAAGCAACTTAACAACGGGTGATATGCTTAAGGTTCTCAAAAAGTGCCAAGAGCAAGGTGATATGACTTTAAATAATGCGTATATATTCAGTCTAATAGAAGCAAATACAGAAACGTTGAAGGAGGTGACGAACATGAGTGTTGCAGAAGTATATGATATTCTAAATGAAGCGGCTGAGAAACATGGATTATTTAAAAAAGTGGCGGAAAAAGCAGCTGCAGAAGCAACTAAAAAAGCAGAAGAAGCAACTAAAAAAGCGAATGAAGATGCTACAATAGAAATGGTAAAAGAGATGCTCTTGGATAAAGAACCTGTAGAAAAGATTGCGAAATGGACAAAGTTTCCGATTGCTAAAATAAACGAATTACAGAAACAAATGTAGCGATACGATATAAAGATGACCACTGTTTGAGTTTTTTCTCAGATAGTGGTTGTTTTACATTTACTCGAGTTTTGAATGGAACGCTGTAATCATGGGCAAACAATAAGTTTTTATGGCAAAAATGATTTTCTCGCCTCTGACCTGTAACACGCGCAAAGCGAACTTTTTTGTGCAACGCTATATTATGATTGACTTTTTATGCATAAATATAATAGAATACTCATGTCAATCACAGAGCGGTGCAAGATAGAAGTGGTTTCAGTATGGACACGCAGCGCCGGATTGTACGGGAAGGGAGTTGATTATGTGCTTGCGGACACAAATTTTTTCGCAAATTTTTATAACCAGTACATATATGGAACAAAGCTGTATGATACATTTATCTATGACGACCGGTATAAGTTTTTCCTGACAGGGCTACAAAACACATTGGTGATGTCTTTATTGGCATGCCTCATTGGTGTCGCCATCGGTCTTGTTCTTACCTATTTCAAGCTTTCGCGTTTTAAAGTGCTACAGGGCATTGCCTATTTTTACACCGATATCATAAGAGCTACGCCCGTCGTCACACAGTGTTTGATTATATATTTTGTTATCTTTCCCGCCACGCCATTTCACCTGAATAAAATCATCATCGGTGCCATTGCGTTTGGTATCAACAGTGGTGCCTATGTATCCGAAATCGTACGGGCGGGTATATTGTCGATTGATCAGGGGCAAACAGAAGCGGGACGGTCTTTGGGTCTCAATGCCGCTCAAACCATGGTGTTTATTATTATGCCTCAAGCGGTTAAAAATATCTTGCCGGCACTGGCCAACGAGTTCATCGTGCTCATTAAAGAGACAGCGATCGCCGGGATTATGACCATCACAGACTTAACAAAGGCGGCACAAGGCGTTCAAGCGCAGACCTATGATTTTGCCTATCCACTCATTGGCTCTGCCATTATGTACTATATCATCATTAAAATTTTGACAAATTGCCTCCGACGGTTTGAAAACAGGTTGCGACGGTCTGAAAAGAGATGAGAGAGGGGGAATTGGATTGATCCAAACACACGATTTACATAAATCTTTTGGCAAGATAGAAGTGCTAAAGGGCATCACAGAACATATCGAAAAAGGCGAGAAAGTCGTCATCATTGGTCCATCGGGTTCGGGGAAGAGCACGTTTTTGAGGTGCTTAAACTTACTCGAGCGTCCAACGAAAGGTGACATCGTTATTGACGGCGAGTCGATTACAAAAAAAGGCGCGGACGTCAATCTGTTGCGCCAGAAAATGGGCATGGTGTTTCAGCAGTTTAATCTGTTTCCCCATCTGACTGTGACCGATAATATCATCCTTGCACCGATGAAAATTAAAAACATCAAAAAAGACCAAGCCATTGCGCTAGCTGAAACACTGCTCAAGCGGGTAGGGCTACTCGAAAAACGAGATGCGTATCCCGCCCAATTATCAGGCGGGCAAAAACAGCGCATCGCCATTGCGCGCGCCCTTGCCACGGAGCCGGAAATCATGCTCTTTGACGAGCCTACGTCTGCGTTAGACCCTGAAATGGTAGGGGAAGTGCTAGAAGTCATGCGGGATTTGGCTACGGCTGGTATGACAATGGCCGTTGTGACCCACGAAATGCGCTTTGCGCAAGATGTGGCGTCTCGCATTTTATTTATAGATGAAGGCGTGATTATGGAACAAGGTACGCCAAGCAAGTTGTTCAAAAACCCAGAAAATGAACGCACCAAAGCATTTTTAAGCAAGGTCTTGTAAGACAGCGTATAAAGTTATTTATCAAAAAAATCAGGAGGATGTAAAAAATGAAATTAAAAAGAATTATAGCGGGTATGTCCGCAGGGCTATTGGCATTTGGCATGGTGGCATGCGCACCATCAACCGAGAAACCAGCAACAGATAACACCAGCGCACCTACGGCTGAAGAAACAGACGGGGCAGCAACGACGGCCAAAAACGGCACCATTAAAATGGCGACAAATGCCGAATTTCCACCCTTCGAGTTTGTGACAAACCAAGGTCTTGTGGATACATTTGATGGCATCGACGTCGCCATTGGTGTCGAAATTGCAAAAGCACTGGGCAAACAACTAGAGGTCGAAAACATGGACTTTGAAGCGGTGCTTGCCGCGATTCCCACAGACAATGCAGACTTTGCGGCCGCAGGCCTAACCGCTAACGACGAGCGCAGAAAAAACATGGACTTTTCCGATACGTACTTTAACGCAACCCAATACATTATCGTAAAAGCAGACAACGATGGTATCAAATCTGCGGCAGATTTTACCGACAAACGCGTGGGCGCACTTGCAGGATATACAGGCGAGAAAGTATGCTTAACCTTACAAATCGGTAGCTTAGAGTCATTTAAAAAAGGCGTAGATGCCATTTCTGCTTTAAAAAGCAACTTAGTCGACGCTGTTGTTATCGATTCACACACCGCAATCGCCATGGTGGCAAAAAATCCAGATCTTAAAATTGTAGAAGACCCAACCGTCTTCGAGTCCGAATCTTATGCCATTGCAGTAAAGAAAGGCAACACAGAGCTTTTAGACGCCATCAACAAAGTGCTTGCAGATATGAAGAGCACAGGCAAGATTGATGAGTTAACCGCAAAGTATGTAAACACAGAAGAATAGTATACACGGTTGCAAGGGATACAAGTAATCCCGTGGGGCCGTATGGCTTTCACACGAAGAGCCTCAGATTATCTTTTTTCAAAAAAGGTTGTCTGAGGCTCTTTTGCTTTCGATACCATCCGGTCATGGTCATAGTGCAATAATTTATTGGGAAAAATAAAAATTATTTGTTGTTTTTTTCATGATCATTGATGAAAAAAAAACAATTAATGCCTTATTCATCAATTTGCGTTTGTATGGTAGGATAAAATTATCTAAAATAACAACGATGCCACTTTAAGGTTGAAACTTGGGGCGGTGTATAGCGAGGTGATGAGTGATGGTTGGTATAGGCGCAGTAGATGGGGTTGCGGTAGAGCCGATATACTGCTTTGAAGACGAAACGCCGTTTGTGGCCATACGAGAAGTGGTCGATACCGCAGAAGAATGTAATCGCTTGACCCATGCCTTTACAGTTGTGCAATCGCAGCTTGAGGCGATTATGGAAAAGGTAAAAGACGTTTACGGTGACGATAAGACCGATATTTTTGATTATCAATTGCTCATGTTGCAGGACACAGATTTTGTCGAAAAGATTGAAGATGAGATTAAGCAAGGCGCGGTGTGTGAATCCGCTGTAGAAAAAGTTTGTGGTGCATATATCCAATTGTTTACAGAAATCGATAACGAATACCTGAGACAGCGCACAGGCGACATCGCAGATATTCAAAAAAGAATTTTGTTTGCCCTGAGCGGAAAAACATTAAAAAGCTTGCTCGATATAGGCGACCCTGTTATTTTAAGCGCCAACGATCTGCTACCCAGTCAAATGGCAGAGGTGAATAACAAGTTTGTCAAAGGTATCTTGCTTGAAAAGGGCGGAAAGTCTTCTCATACGGTGATTTTGGCGCGATCGATGGGCATTCCTTGCATCGTCGGGATTGAAAACTTATCCGCTATCAAGGATGCGACGGTCGTCATTATGGATGGAAAAACCGGAGAGATTATTGAAACGCCGACAGAAGAGCAGTTGCACACCTATCGCAAGAGGATTGCAGAACAAGCAGAGCAGAAAAAACTGCTCGATCCGTATAAAACATGCAAAGCCATTACAGAAGATGGCATTGAA
This sequence comes from Eubacteriales bacterium, assembly GCA_031546735.1. GTDB lineage: Bacteria > Bacillota > Clostridia > Lachnospirales > JAVBJY01 > JAVBJY01. The sequence goes on along the minus strand of JAVBJY010000090.1, from coordinate 18,375 downwards.
ATGAACGTATATGCAAACATCACGTCAAAAGAAGAGGTGGCCGCTCTTTTAGAGAACGGTGGCGACGGCGTAGGGCTTTTGCGTACAGAGTTTATTTATATGCAAGCCTCGAGTTCGCCGTCTGAACAGGCACAGTTTGATATCTATGCCGCCATTGCCAAGTCGCTTCAACAGCGACCGCTGATCATTCGCACACTCGATGCGGGTGGTGATAAGCACATAGAGTATTTACACATACCAGAAGAAGAAAATCCATTTTTGGGTTATCGTGCCATTCGATATTGTCTCGACCATGCTGATGTGTTTAAAGCGCAAATGAAGGCGATTTTAAGAGCCGGTTGTGCCGGAAACGTACACATGATGTTTCCGATGATCACCTCGATGCAAGAGTTAAAACGTGCCAAAGCATTGGTTGCCGAAGCGAAAGACGAACTGAAAGGTGAGAACGTTCCCTACGCCGATGTCGCGATTGGCATGATGATGGAAACACCGGCGGCGGCATTTGCGGCCGAGCGATTTGCGGCCGAGGTTGACTTTTTTAGCATTGGCACAAATGACTTGACCCAATATTTGTTTGCGGCAGACAGAAACAATAAAAATGTAGCCCATTTGAACAATTATTTTCATCCTACACTTTTGAGCGCCGTTTATGCCATTTGCAAAGCCGCCGCCGCCCATCACATCGAAGTGGATATATGTGGGCAAGCCGGTGAAGTCGAGCTTCTCGTGCCGATGTGGGTGGCAATGGGGGTTACAAATTTAAGCGTAAGCATTCCCTCCATCCCTAAAATTAAAAAAATAATCTGCGAAACCAATGTGCAGGAAGCAAGCCAGAAGTTGCAAGAGGTTTTGACGTTTGACAATGCAGAGGAAGTTATAAATTTTTTAAATCAATAAAGGGTATGCTATTATATCAAAAGCTATATTACCATTAAAATAAGGAGAGAACGTTATGATTGAAAAACAACTCACGGTCATCAACGAACTGGGCATTCATGCACGCGTAGCGAGCAAGGTCACACGATGTTGCCAAGCCTTTCAAAGTCGCATTGAAGCGGTAAAAGATGACAAGAAAGCAAATTTGAAAAATGTAATGAACGTCATGCTCTTAAATGAAAAATGCGGCGGAACTGTTGTGGTAGAGTTTGAAGGCGAGGACGAAGAGGCGGCTGCCCTGGCATTGGAACAACTTTTTGCTGATAAATTTGGCGAAAATTAATTTTTATACAAGGAGGGTAACTATGAGCGTATTAGAAATAGCAATGGGTTTGATTGCAGAAGCGGGTGACGCAAAAAGTTATGCGGTTGAAGCCATTTCACGCGCAAGAGAGGGAGATTTTGCTGGTGCAAGAGAGTGTCTCGACCAAGCGAAACACGCCATGGTTGGGGCGCACGATATCCAAACCGAATTGATTCGGAACGAAATAAGTGGCACAAACCAGGAAATAAGCCTGATCATGGTGCACGCGCAAGATCATTTGACAGGTGCCATGCTGATGAGAGAGCTGGCAGAAGAATTTATCATCATGTACGAAAAAATAAAAAAATTAGAGGAGAAGGAGTGCTGATATGATTACAATTACACTTTTATGCAACTTAGGGATGTCGACGGGGATGCTTGTTGACAAAATGATTGACAGCGCAAAGGCACAAGGCATTGAGGCAGACATCGAGGCAATGGCGTTTGATCATGCCGATGCAAGACTGGAGAAGACAGACATTCTTCTGTTTGGTCCACAAATTAGACATTTGCTACCAAAGTTTAAAACAAAGTATGAAGGTAAAATACCGGTTATCGGCGCAATTAGCGCAAGCGACTACGGGCTGATGAACGGCGAAAAAGTATTAAAAGAAACGTTGGCGCAACTGGAAGCGAGTAAACAATAGGAGGGATCCATATGAGCAATAATAACGCAAGTAACTTTATGGAAGAAAAGTTTTTACCCATCGCCGCAAGAATGGGTAGCCAAAGACATCTATTGGCGCTAAGAGATGGTATCGTCATGATTATGCCCTTGTTAATTCTCGGGGCATTCTCCATGATTATTGGCGAATTTCCATCACAAGCGTATTTGAACCTCATGGCAAAACTATTTGGTGAAAACTGGAATGCCTTTGAAGGCATTATTATGAACGCTACATATGGAATTGTCGCCATTGTTGCCTGTTATGGCGTGTGTATGTCCCTTGTAAACAGTTATGGGCTAGATGGTACGCCGGCGGGTATGATCGCCATTTCGTCGTTTTTTATCATTAACGTGATCCAATCGTATAAAGTAGGCGAAGACACCGTAAGCGCGTGGGCGGCAAACACCTTTACAGCCGAATTTTTGTTTACAGCGCTTGTCACGGCTCTGATTACAGGCGAAATATACCGCATTTTGGTACAAAAAAAGGTCGTGATCACACTTCCTAAATCGGTTCCATCTTCAGTTGCAAGACAATTTACAGCGCTGATTCCTGGTGTTGTGATTATGCTATTCTTCTTGATCCTTCATGGTCTTTTTGCACTTACCCCTTGGGAGAGTTTTCCGAAATTTATGGCAGATGCGATTTCAACGCCGTTAAGAGGGTTTGGTACGTCTTACCTCGGCACATTAACTGCCGTACTTGTCGAACACTTCCTTTGGTCTCTTGGTTTGCATGGTTCCTCTATTGTGATCTTCCCAATTTTTGAACCGATGTGGATCGTAAACCTTCAAGAAAATATTTCATCTGGCGCACATCATATCGTAACCCAACCGTTCTATGAAAATGGAATCTGGATTGGTGGATCGGGTGCGACATTGCCTGTTGTCGTTTACATGCTTGTGTTTGCAAAATCTAAATTGTTAAAACAAATTGGTCGTATTGGTATTGCCCCTGGCTTGTTTAACATAAACGAACCCGTGACCTTCGGGCTTCCAATCGTTTTAAATCCATTCTTGATGATTCCTTTTATCGCGACACCTGCAATCGTTATGACTGTGCAATATCTTGGCACCGCGATTGGCTTGTTCCCGCTGTGCAACTACATGGTTCCATGGACAACACCATTCTTAGTAAGCGGCTTCTTAATGACGCAAAGCTTGATGGGTATTGTGGCACAGCTTATTTCGTTTGTTGTTGCATTTTTAATCTGGTTACCGTTCATCAGAATTTGGGACGAAAAGAACTACAAAATGGAACAAGAAGCATAAAAACCGCTACAAGACATTCTTATTTTTGAGTTGGGGGAAAGAGATATGAATATATTTGGATCGGGGCTAAAAAGTAGCGCGAATGCATACAAAAGGAAAAGATTTTTGGCGTTTGTTTTGGACGGTCTTTTTCTGTTAATTTTGTTATATATCAGCTACACGATTTTTGGCTTGCCAGATTATCCTGCGGTAAAAGCAAGCATGGCAGACGTTGTACCAAATGCGGCCAATCAACAAGCGATGACAGTCGTCATGCTCTCTAAATTTAATCTTGCCTATCGGTATACGCTTCTCATATGGTTTGCCTATGAAGTGATTTTCATGGTGGCACTGAGGGGGGCGACACCGGGCAAATGGATATGCCGCCTCTCTGTTGTGGCGATGAATCCCAATGATGGGATGATCAAAACATTTGCCAAAAGGATTTTACGCAGTGTGATCAAAATGTTATTCATATATTTCTTGCAAGGGTTTCCATTTGCAATTTCGGCTTTATCCATTTTTGCAAACGCTGAAAATCGTGCGGGCATTGACGTATTGGCGCGCACGAAGGTTATCCTAAGGGGGGCGAAGGATGAATCATCTTGAGATAAAAGTGCGGAAAATGGTAATGGAGCTTTTAAACCAAGACGACTTTGTCACCCTTGAGGTGTTGGCAAAAAAATATGGCGTTACAAAACGTTCGGTGCAGAATCATATCCAGTGGCTAGAAAACTGGTTTAAAGAAAATAACTTCACCGACGCCGAAATCGTAAAAAAAACCAATAAGGGCGTACGGCTCCTATTGGGGCAAGAGAGTAAGGCGAATGTAAAAAAGCTTTTGGTCTATGAAGGGTTAAACTCGTTTGATGATATAGAAAGAAAAATGCATATACTACGACTCTTACTTTTCACAGATGAGGAACTTACAATTGGCTTTTTGGCAGATTTTTTTTACGTAAGCCGCTCGATTATACTGAAGGATATGGATTGGATTGGCACATGGCTCAGAAAATCCAACCTTCAGCTTTATAAGATTCAAAACAAGGGAATTGGTATTTTGGGGGATGAAATATCAAAACGAAATGCAATCGCATTGTTTTTTGATATTTATAAGACTGACAGTCGCGGGGTGTCTGAGAGAAGCAAAAGTTTATCTTCACGTTTGACGGAAATGCATTTTATGAATCTTCACTCTCTTTATCCAAACATTGACACCGTTGCGATTGTCACTTTAATAGAAGAAATAGAACAGCGCTTTGACTTTTTTCTCACAGAGGAATATTTTGTCTCGCTGTTGACACACATAACCATTAGTGTCGCAAGATTAAAAACGGGGAACAAAACAGATGAATTTTGCTTGCCGCCGGACGAATATGAGCCGGTAAGAGAAGCGGCCGAATTTGTTTCTGCAAAAATAAGTAGTATGTTTAACATTGCGTTTCCTGATACGGAAATCGCGTATATATGCTTGCATTTGATGAGCTACAACATGCGCATTGCGACGAAAGATGTAAGGCAGAATTTCGAATCGAGCGAAAATGTAGAGGCACTGGCCATCAACATAATCGAGCTTGTGCAAGAAGAAGTCGGCGGTTCGTTTTCATCAGACAAAGTGTTATACTTTGGCATCCTGTGCCACTTACAAGACTTGGTGTATTGTTTCAAAAATAGAATCCATATCAGCACGGTGCATCATGAACATACGATAGGCCTTGATATGAATATTTTTAGCGCAATCGAAAAAACAAAAGACTTGTTTGCCGATGTTTTTGGAGAAGGATTTTTGTTATTAGAAAGTGAGATGGAAGCACTGACCGCCCATTTCATGACCTCTTCAAGCCGTGTCAACCGAAAAGTAAGAGCAGTACTCCTGAGCTCTTCCGGCATTCTGGCTGGGATCGCATTAAAAGATTTTCTTACAAACGAAATCGAGACAATTGAAATCATCGACTTGGTTACATTTGCCTTTCAATTGGATTTGATCCCAAGTAACACGTACGACTTTGTGATCTCAAGCATACCCCTCGACAATGTTCCAAAGCCGCATGTATGCCTCACCTATCAAGAAAAGGGTGAGTACAAAAAGCATATATCAGATTTTTTGGCAAAGTTTTTGGTCGGGGCGGTGTGAGAAATATAAAAAGGAGGCGAGTGTTTGAAATTAACAGTAAACACACCATTAAAAGGCAAGGAAATTACAGCACTTTTAGAAGAATATAAGGAAGGAGAGGTGTCGTTCAAATTTTTAGCAAAGACCGGACTACAGTATGCATTCGATGTTTCAGGAATCGAAAAAGACGCGGCTTGTGATCTGGCGAAGAAACTCATCAAAGAAACAGAGTACGGAAAGGTACTGTATTTTTCAGTTTCGGCTGAATAGGGATGGGAATTGGAAATGGGGGTTTAATAGCGGAATATTGGGCAAAGGTCGGGAAAAAATGAGGAATACTGTCGAAGGTATATTTTTTCCCGATCTTGTATGGTATGTACGGAAAAAAACGAATTTTGGAAATCATTTCTTTTGCACACGCATTCTAGTATAGCATATGAAAAACAAAATTAAAAGTCTGTTCTTATTATATTTGTATAAAAACTAAATATTGAAAGGGAGAAAAAGCATGATGAAAAGAATAATTAGTTTATTGCTGGCCACTGTTCTCCTAACCTCTGTATGCACATTTCCGACATTCGGAAAATCAGTGGAGAGGACGTCTGAATTTAACTTAGAATTATCCAGTTGGAAGCTGAAATCTTCTAAAGGTCTACCAGATGACGCAACCGTATCGGCGCCGACTTTTGACACATCTAGCTGGTACAACGCAACCGTGCCCGGCACTGTTCTCGGTGCGTTAATCGACAACGGCGTATATGACAGCATTTTCGAAGCCAATGCCGAGGGAAAAAAGGACGTGTACTACAACGAAAACCTATCAAAAATAAACCCAACAGATTTTGCCGACCCATTCTGGTATTCAACCAGTTTTAATCTGCCACAGACAGAAAAACAACCGGGCAAAAAAGTGTTGCTTACCTTCTCAGGCATCAACTACACGGCAGATATTTATATCAACGGCCAAAAACTAAGCAACGACAAAGTAACCACCAAAGAAGATGTATTAAAGAATCGTGTGCCTGAGGTTCCGGCGGTTGCCGATCCACTGTCGGTAACAGGCCCCGGAACCATGAAAACAGGGTTGCCGACAGCGCCGTTTAACGACAGCGACTATAACGTCTACAGCAAGCAGTTTATCGGCACCCTCAGAACGTACGAACTGGACGTTACCTCTTATGCGGTAGCGGGTTCGAACACCATCAGCGTAAAAATAACAAAGCCAATGTACACACTGACCTCCACGAGCTTCACCGATTTGGCGCTTACATGGGTCGACTGGGCACAACAACCAGCCGACAACAGCATGGGTTTAATCGGAAAAGTGACCGTCAGCACAAGTTATGATGTGCGCTTGAACAACCCAATGGCGGCCTCAAAAGTGGCCGAAGACAACAAGAGCGCAGATCTAACGCTATACACAGACATAAACAACATGTCGGCGGCAGCCGTATCCGGTGTTTTAACTGCAACAGTGAAAGATCCACAAGGCGGCACCATAGCGACGATTAATAAAAACGTAACCGTAGCCCCTTCGGCGTATTGCCAAGAAGTAAAATTATCGACAGCCGATTCTGCTGCCCTACATATCGTCAACCCACAATTGTGGTGGCCGTATCTTTCAGGTGATCAACCGATGTATACCGTTGACTATTCATTTGCAGTCGGCGGCATAAAGAGTGACTCCATGACCCATAAATTTGGTATTCGAGAGATATCCGGTGAAATCAATCTCTCACCTCTCGCCCTTGGGTCAAAAACATCCCTTGCTCCATCGGCAAGCAATCAAGAAGACCCGAGCAACGTTTCATTTATGATGCAAGTCTATGTCAACCATAAGCCTGTGCTCCTTCGTGGCGGCGGCTATACCCCTACCGATTTCTTCATGAGACACAACAAGACGACAAACCAAGCGGTTGTCGATTATGTGAAGTACATGGGCATGAACATGGTTCGTGACGAGGGTAAATTCTTTGACGATGATTTATTAGACACGTTGGACGCAAATGGTATCTTGTTATTAGACGGCTGGTGCTGTTGCGAACGTTGGCAAAATTCCCAGACGTTAAACAAAGGCGAGCGATTTATCGCGTACGAATCTCTATATGCGCAACTTCGCAGACTTCGTTCACACACTAGTCTTGCCATTTGGTTAAATGGTAGTGATGAACCGCCTTCGCTTACAAACGCCAACGCCAATTATCTTACCAATGCAAAATCTGTAGAACGTACGTATTCAGAGATTGAAGCACAACTTCGTTATCATGAAACAGGGTTAATATCGTCTAGTGCGGCCGCACTTCCTTCTAGTTATGCAGGCAATGCGCCTGGCGGCTTACATATGAACGAATCGTACAACTACATGTCACCGGCTTTTTACTATTCAGACCCAAAAGGTGCGCTTGGCTTTGTTTCAGAGGGTGGCCCTGGTCCATCTCTTCCAACGGTAGAAACGTTTAAGAAGATGATTCCGGCGGATAAACTTTGGCCATACAACGTTGGAGATGGAACCATAACAAACTACAACACATGGAACATGCACTCGGCGAGAGGCTCCTTCACCAATTTGGGCGACTTCACCCGTGCTATGGACAATCATTATGCTGGTGCAAAAAATCTGGATCAATATTTGATGAAAGCGCAGATTCAACAATATGAAGCGCAACGTGCCCAATATGAAGCGTTTAACGTAAAACGGTTTGCAAATACAACCGGCAAAATTACATGGATGCTCAACAATCCGTGGCCAGAGACATACTGGAACACATTTGACTTCTATATGAATCCGAATGGTTCTACCTTTGGCGCACGTATCGCCAACGAACCTGTTCATATTATGTATGATCCGTATAACAAAGAGATCAGTGTTGTCAATAGCACATTCAAAAATTTTGGCGATTTGACCGCGACGGCCACCATCTATAACATCGATGGCAAATCGGTGGGCACACTTTCTAAAACAGTGAATGTCGTCGCAGACGGCGCAACGCCAACCAAAGATTTTAGCGTTGTCGGCGGGGTAAAAGCAACGCGTGAACAAAAGAAAGTCGGCCTCGTGTTAAACAGCGATGGCACGTACTCGGATAAGACGTACACCTACTATGGCATGATCGAAAAATCTACAGGCGTTACAAAAATGTGGACAAAAGCAGACATTATGGGTGCGCTTCAACAACCGACGACGGACGTATACTTCTTACGCCTTGAGTTAAAAGACAAAGCAAACAACAGCGTAAGTGTCAATACGTACGCCGTTCCAATGCAAGAAGATATCATCAAAGCGAGCGCACATGACTACAGGCTAACCCCACACTATCAATACGCAGACCTTACAAAACTAAACGAGCTTCCAACGGTAACCTTGGATGCGACGCAGTCGACCCAGCAAGACAACACCAAAGTAATTAAGACCGTAACCATTACAAATGATGCAACAAAGAACAATGGTGCAATCGCGTATTCTGTTTATATGAAAGCATTTAAAGATGCTGGCAAAACACAATTGGTGGCACCGGTATTTTTCAGTGACAACATGTTTACGTTGTTCCCGGGTGAGAGTCGTACCGTCACCGTTAGCTATGACAAGTCTGTTCTTAGCGGCGATGCAACCATCGACTATACCTGCTATAACAATGTTTGCAACGATGTTCCGTCACGCGTGGCAACACTTAGAACCAGTGGCAACCTTGCGTTAAACAAATCACTCCTAAATGGCGGTGGAACAGATGCAACAGATGCAAATGCTGCCGCTCTTGCAGCAGGCGTTACAGCCGGAGACGTTTCGACGAGTTGGGTCAGTTCAGCAACCCAAACATCGCCAACGGTTGATTTGGGCGCAGTGAAGAAAATTGACCGCGTAAAACTACGCTGGTTGTTTGGAAATCGCCCCAATACTGTAGAAGTGCAAGTGGCAATAACAGACACGGCACCAGCTGTGGGTAGTCCAGACTGGATTAGCGTCATCACACAGCAAAATCCCAACGGGCACACGATGAACGATATCGTGCTTCCGGCGGGTACCCAAGCAAGATTTGTGAAGGTGATCCCAACAGGCTATCGTGGCGCTATACCGGGCACAGGTGCCATGACAGGTATTTTTAGAGCCGGTTCAGCCGGAGGTAACGGTGCGGCTACAACCTTCCAGCTCAACTCGTTCGAAGTATATAGTTACAAGAATACAGCGTTGCTGAACATCGTAGGCCAAGGTACCATTAATGCCAATGATGTCGACTATACAAACCTAAACAATGCCAACGAGAGAGCAATTGTGGTAGGCGACGATAACACCATTAAATTAAAATTTACACCAAAGATTCAAAATCAACCGATGAAAATACTCAGAGATGGCGTAGACATCACCGCTTCTCTCGACGCCAACAAAGCCGTTACGCTTACGGATATTACAAAAGACACACAAATCACAGCAAACTTTGGAACGGGCGATGGATACAGCCTACGTTTGAAGGATTGGAAGATTAGCACCTCCGACGGCAAAGTGGATGCAGATGTAGCCAAAGCAGATTACGACACATCAGGCTGGACTGGTGCAAAAGTGCCGGGCACCGTTTTGGGCGCATTGCTTGATGCGGGTAAGTATGACAGCTTGTTTACGGCAAATGCCGAAGGCAAAAAAGATGTATTCTTTAGTGACAATCTTTCTAAGATACCGTTTGCAGATTTTGACAAACCGTGGTGGTACAGCACCTCGTTCTCCTTGCCAAGCGATCAAATCGGCAAAAAGACGACACTTACCTTCAAAGGCATTTCTTACGTAGCCGAAATTTATGTAAATGGTCAAAAGCTTGAAAACAAAAATATCACCATTAAAGATGAAAACCTATTGAAAAACAATCCGCCAGAAGTGGCGACAGCGGCTGATCCGACAGGTACGTCTGCGGTGCCAGCAACCGTGGCGAATGACACCGTTTTTACAGACTACAACAAACTGTTTAAAGGTGCGTTTAGAACCTACGAATTGGATATCACCGATTATGTAAATGCAATGGGAACCGACAACAACATCAAAGTCAAGGTGGCAAAACCACTCTACAACAGTGGTGGAGACGACGATGCAAACAACGACCTTGCCGTTTACTGGGTAGACTGGAATCCACAGCCACCAGATAACAACATGGGACTCATCGGTGAATCACTTGTCTCAACCTCGGGTAACGTGCGCTTGGCAAATCCGGCTGTTGTTTCTAAAGTATCCACAGATTTAAAAACAGCATCCCTTACATTTTATGTGGATGCAAGTAACTTGGCGGCTACCTTGGCAGAAGCGACGTTGCATGCAGTCGTGAAAGACCCATCGGGAAATGTAGTCGCGGATGTAAGTAAAAACATTGACGTAGCCGGTGCGGCGTACAACCAAGAAGTATCACTTAGTTCTTCCGATTTTACACAGCTTACGCTACGCAAACCAGAACTTTGGTGGCCATACATGTCTGGCGATCAACCAATGTACACCGTTACATACACAATTTCAAGTGGCGGCGTCCAGAGCGATACCCTTGTGCACCGTTTTGGTGTCAGAGAAGTGACGACCGAAGTCAATGTTTCGGCATTCGCAAACGGCAATGCGGCGACAGTGGCGGCAGGCTCTCTTGCCAACATGATGCAAGTGTATGTCAACCACAAACCGATTGCGTTAAAAGGTGGTGGCTATTGCCCAACCGACTTGTTCTTGCGTCATTCCCAACGGGCGAATAAAGCCGTGATCGATTACGTGAAGTATATGGGCTTTAACATGGTTCGTGATGAAGGCAAGTTCTTTGACAACGATTTGTTAACCTTAATGGACGAAAATGGTATTTTGTTAATGACAGGCTGGTGCTGTTGTGACCGATTCCAAGCGCCACAGCTTTGGACAAAAGCAGAACGATTCATCGCATACGAGTCTCAATATGCACAACTTCGCAATGCGAGACAACATCCAGCTATGGTGCTTTGGTATAACGGCAGTGACAATCCGCCGGGATACGGCACGACAAATGCGGCAAATGGAAAAACAGTCGAACGTCGTTATTTAGAAATCGCGGCAGATGTAAGATTTTCTGAAATCGGTGCGATCTGCTCAAGCGGGTCGGCAAAAGTATCCACGTATACAGGTGTAACAGGCGGTCAGCATATGGATGATACCTATGACTACCAGTCGATTACGTTCCCTTATTCTGATCCGAAGGGGCAATACGGCTTTATTTCAGAAGGTGGCGGCGGCCCATCGATTCCAGTGTTGGAAACGATGAAAAAAATCATACCATCTGTAAACCTCTGGCCTTACAATACAAGCCAAAATTTGAACGTGTGGAACTACCACTCGACAAGGGGAAGTTTCTCCGACATATCCCAGTTCCAAAAATATTTGGAATCACAATATGGCGCGGCGGCAAACATTGAAGAGTATGTGATGAAAGCGCAAGTGCAAGAGTATGACTACCAACGGTCACAGTATGAAGCACTTGGCGTAAACAAATTTACAAATACCAGTGGATTTGTAAACTGGATGTTAAACAACGCATGGCCCATCTTGTACTGGAACCAATTTGACTTCTACATGAATCCGAACGGTTCTACGTATGGCGCAAGAAAAGGTAATGAACCGGTTCATATCATGTATGATCCGTATAACAAAGATATTTATGTCATCAACAACACCTTTGAAAGCTACAGTGGGTTGACGGCAACGGCCACCATTTACGATTTGAACGGCAATGTGATCAACACGGCCATGCAAAAATCGATCAATGTGGTGCCAGACGGATCAACAGGCACAATTTCTTACAAAAACACATCCCAAACACCAAAGAAGATTGGTTTCACCAAGGGCGTCGATGGCAAGTATGTTGACCTCAACTATAACTATTATGGTCAAATCGAAAAATCATTTGGTGTTAACAAGCTTTGGAGCAAGGACGACATTCAAAAATCATTGATCAAACCAACGACTGATGTATACTTCGTTCGGTTAGAACTAAAAGATATGGCAGGCAAAGTAATCAGCTATAACTCTTATCCTGTTGCGTCTAAAAACGATGTCACAAAGATTAGCGCACATAGCTGGAACAGAACACCAAACTATCAGTATGCTGATTTTACACAGTTAAATCAACTTCCTGCTGTGGATCTTACCTCCGCGCAGATCACAAGCAACAAAACAGATGAAAAAGTGGTGCAGACGATACATGTCTCTAACGCGACAGACAAGATCGCATACGCGGTAGAGTTAAAAGCATATACAGACAGTGGAAAAACAACATTGGTTGCCCCTGTATTGTTTGACGACAACTTGTTTACGCTGTTCCCAGGCGAAAGCCGTGACATCACTGTTTCGCATAATGTGGCCGATTTGGCCGGTGATGCGACCGTGACCGTAAACTGTTACAACAACGTAATTCAAAGCAAACCAGCGCGTGTGGCAAACATCCGAAGCACACGTAACCTAGCGCTTAACAAGGTGGCGACAGGAAGCGGCGGTGGCACACCTGCCAACGCGGTAAACGTTGCGGCAGCCGCAGTCACAGCAGCAACAAATTACAACGGAAGCATATTAGATGCAGATGCGACCACAAACTGGGCAAACACCAACGATGCAGTCGCACCATGGATTTATGTAAACCTAGGCGACAAACTTACATTTGACCGGGTGACGTTACGTTGGAATTTTGCAAACAGACCGGATAAAGTGGTCATCGACGTCAGCGATGATGGCGCAACATGGACAAAAGTGACGGAGTATAACAACGTCTCTGGCTCTACCATGAACGATATTATCTTTGACAACCAAGTAAAAGCGCAATATGTACGCGTTTCCCCTACAGGCTATAGAGGCGCTGCCGCGGCTGTGGGCATGAACGCAAGCGCTGTAAGTGGCAGAAGTGGAATCGGTGCAACAGCGGCATCAAGGGCGTTCCAATTGGCCGCATTTGAAGTTTATGGCTTTAGAAATTCTGTCATCTTAGAGGTACAAGGCAATGGTAAGGTTATGGTCAGTGACGTAGCCTATACGAAGAACAACACGGCAAACGAGCGTGTGGTTATGCTAGACCAAAACAACACGGTTACGCTTACCTTTACGCCAGATGTGGCAAAAACGGCGGTGAAGGTGTACAGAGATGGCACCGACATCACCGACATGATGAACAGATACAACATGATCACATTAACAGGTGTAGACAAAGATACAACTATTAGCGCACTATTTGATGGCGCGCCGACCGATCGATTTAGCGTTGACTTTGATTCGGCAGGCGGCTCAGCCGTTGCGAGCATTGACGTCGCGAAGCTTGGCGACAAAATTGTAAAACCGGTCGACCCTGTGAAGGGTGGATACGCCTTTGGCGGATGGTTTACTGATGAAGCGTGTACAAAGGCATGGAACTTCGATGTCGATACCCTTAAAACCGATATGAAACTCTATGCAAATTGGACGCCAGATGGAAGCTTGTCCTTCACAGTTCAATTTGATGCAAGAGGCGGCAATGCAGTAAATGCAATGGAAAATCTACCGGTACAATCTAAGATTGCTGAACCGGCGGCACCCGTACGGACGGGCTATAATTTTGCAGGATGGTTTAAAGAACCGACTTGTGTAACGGCGTGGAACTTTGCAAGCGATATGGTTTCAGCAAATACGACGCTCTATGCAAAATGGGAGTTAGCACCGGGTGCAGATCCGAACTTGACGCCATATGTTGTATCATTTGACACACTTGGCGGAAGCTATGTGCCATCTGACACGGTAACGTCTGGTTCTGCCATTTCAGTTCCTTCTGTTGTTCCAACAAAAGACGGATCACGTTTTATTAATTGGTTTGCAGATGCAAGCGGCACAACGCCGTGGGATTTTGCAACCAAGATTATGGTAGATACAACCCTTTATGCGAAATGGGCAGAGCTCAAATATTCTGTTACCTTTAACAGCGATGGCGGAAGTGATGTCACCACGATTTCCGAGTTGGCATTTGGTGATAAGATTACCAAGCCAGAAGATCCAACGAAGGAAGGTGCCGTGTTTGAGAGTTGGTATAAAGACGAAGCGCGCACGCAAAAATGGAATTTCGCTTCGGATACGATTGCAACAGATACGACACTTTATGCAAAATGGGTACCAAAAACATATGTCGTCCAATTTAGTAGCATGGGCGGTTCCAATGTTTCCTCCATTCCAAATGTGCAGCATGGTGCTAAAATTCAAAAACCAATTAATCCGAGCTACGCAGGCTTTGATTTTGTCAATTGGTTTAAAGCAACAGACTTTACAACGCCATGGAATTTTGATACGGATGTTGTAACCGAAGATTTGATGCTATATGCGAAGTGGGACTTGACCGTTGTGCCAGTGCCACCAACAGAAGAGCCAACAACAGCACCAACACAGGCACCGACACAAAAGCCAACAACAGCACCGACAACTGTACCAACAACGGCACCAACAACGGCACCGACAGCAGTGCCAACAACAGCACCAACACAAGCACCGACAACAGCACCAACAGCGACACCAATACCAATGCCAACACCAATGCCGACAGCAACGCCAGGTAGTGGCGGCGGGTCGAGAGGAGGCGGCGGCGGTGGTGGTGGAGGTGTCTATGTAAACAATCCTCCAGCACATACGACTGAACAAAAACCGTTAACCGCAGCAGAAGTTGAAACGGCAAGTAAAAACCAACAAGCGATACAAGCGTCACTGAAAGACAAAACATCACCCGCTATCGCACTTGGAGAAGCGAGTGACTTGGTTTTAAATGCAGACACGGTGGCGGCTTTAATCACCGCAAACGTACCACTTACCGTCAAAAAAGACAATGTAGCGGTTCAACTGGATGCAAAGACGTTAAAAGAAGTCAATCAAGATAAGGCAAATGTGAAATTGGGCATCAACACGTTAAATGACAAAGATGTGAAAGACGCACTAGAGGCTGTGAAGCAAGCAAGCTACAAGAACGTTGTGCCTTCTTCAGACCTCACAGCGATCAAGCTTCTTGTTAACAATGTGGGTGTAAGCGCCGTAACAGATCCAATGACCGTGACACTTGGCCTTACAGACAAAAATTTAACAGAGGATCAACTTCAGAAACTGACCGCGATCCAGATCAATGTCGACGGTACGATCGATGTATTGGGTGGCAAAGTAGATGCAGAACAACAGAGCTTTACGTTTACCGCTACAGAATCTGGCATATTTGGTGTTGCTGTTTTGAATGATCTTAAGGTGTTGACACTATCCTTGAGTAGCAGTGCATACAAATTAAATGGCCAAGAAAACCAGTCAGATGTGGCACCGGCCATTGTAGGTGGAAGAGCAATGGTTCCGATTCGATTTATTGCCGAAAGCCTTGGCGCAAATGTAGGATGGGAGAAAGACACAAAGACGGTTACAATCACGCTCGATGGCAAAACCCTACAATTTAAAGTAGGTGAGAAGGTGACAGGCATGGATGTTCCGGCCCAGATCATCGGCGAAAGAACGGTTGTGCCACTTCGGTTTATATCAGAGTTCTTCGGCGCGAAGGTCGATTACAATGAAGAAGCGAAGACGATTCAGATCGTGAAGTAGAGATTTGTATAACAAGTAATGTGGTTTTTCCGAGCCCTTGGGATCTGTCCCAAGGGCTCGGCTTCAAAAATAATGGAGGTGTACATAATGAAAGGTAAAATAAAAAGGGTAGTATTGTTAGTATGCTTGATTTTATTTGTTGTGCCGTGTTATGCAGCGGGGGAAAGTTTTTCAGACTTAAATGGGCACTGGTCGAAGCCTTTTGTTATGCCACTGATCGAAAAACATGCCATCTCGGGCATGGGTGACGGCCTATTTCATCCGGATGCCCCCATTACATTTCCGCAGTTTATCACGATCATGATTTCTACACAGTATGGCGCACAAAAACCAACAGACAGCAAAGATTGGGCTTCGGGCTATATGAAAAAAGCGCTTGAGTTGAGCATCATTGACGAGGCAGATATGGCAAACAACGGTGCAATGACACGGTTAGAGGCTGCAAGGGTCTCTCATATGGCGTTAAAAACAATTGCCGGAGAAGCAGACGAAGAGGATATCTCTCGTGCGGCGCAGTTGGTGGATTTGAATGCGTGCAAGTCATGCCGCTATCATCTAGAGCAAGTGTATGCCAAAGGCATTGTTTCGGGTCGACCGGGTTTTGTGTTCGACGGCGAAGCGGGCTTAACAAGAGCCGAAGCATGTGTCATTATTATGAAAGTATTCGATCCAACGCTTCGCACGTTGCCACCAGCCAATACCGCCGATCAAAATGCAGTGGAACAAACCAAGGTAGAGACACTGGCACCGGATGCGGCATTAAAAATGTTGGACGCAGACAAGAACGCGTTGCTGTTAGACGTTCGCCCCGAAAGCGATTACAAAAAAGGGCATATCAAAGGAAGTATCAGCATGCCGTATGATGAACTAACCTCCACAAACGCGGCAAAGCTTACGGATAAAGGCGAAACGATTATTGTATACTGCCAAGTAGGCAAAAGAAGCTTGGATGCCTATAATTTTTTGAAGGGCTTGGGCTATGCCGATGTGTATAACCTAGGCGGCATCAATCATTGGCCGTATGACGTAGAAAGTTCTGAACAGTAGGGGGAGGGGCATTAGCGCCTCGTCAATCAATAAGAATGCACAAAAGCCCAGAGTTTTTATCACTCTGGGCTTTTGTGTGTTAAGGTCGTGGGCTTACGAAAGGTAGCGAAACTATATTTAATCCGAACGGACATTAAAAAAACTTGTCAAATGCAACAGAAACAATTATACTATAAACAGAAAGCAAACCTAGTGGGTACACTACTACCCACTAGGCGACGAGGATGAACGGCAAATTCATCAACGCCATAGCGCACGGCGCTACAATGTACAGTATAATACCCTTTTCTCTTTTTTTCAAGCGTATTCTTACCGTTCACTGTATCATGCTGATTTCATTCCACGTGGAGTATAAAGCAGAGATTAGCATGTTGTGTTGTTTTCGAGTTAAATCGTATATACATAGTTTTCATCACCCATCGTTCTCCGTTGCCCCAACAGAACATGAAAATAATGTATGCGCCTTGAAACCCAAAGCAGCATAGGATTTTTGGCAAAATCCCTATGGAGATTAGTTTGCGTTCGTCTTCCTTTCAACCAATTAAAAGGGAGTGATAGAAGACGTTCGAGCAAATATGGCAATGCAAGCGACAAGTACGACAGATACACATGGAAGTGCTTTTGCTTTGCGGATGTTTTGCAGAGTTGAACGCAGTTCTTCTCGAAGATGAGCGGGAGTTGTGGCGATTGGACGAAGTAGAGTCTGAAATGTCCACCTTCAATTACCGTTTGGTTCATATCGTAGAAGCGATTGATGAAGTATCAAAAGTGCTAGAAGTAATGAATGAACAAGCAGAAGCGGTCTCACCTAGACGCAAGCTTCCGCAGGTAGGGGCAAGTTCGCGTGGAGAACTTTAACCGCTACGCCGTATAGCATAACAAATAAAAACTCCGTACCCTTCCATTCGTCAGTATAGAATGAGGGGATACGGAGTTTTTGTCGTGAGGCACGGTATTTTGTAGCAATGTGTACGATGATGTGATATGATAAAGTTCGGCAAGGCAACAGGTACCGGAAAGCATTCCGGCGGCAAACCCGGTTTTGCGTAAGCAAAACGATCGAGAAAAGCATTGCGGTTTTTGGCCTCCTTATCTTTCAAAAGATTGGAGGTGGTTGGTATGAAGAAATTTGAAGAACGTATGCAGACATTGATACAGTTCGGAACATTTTTGATTGCCCTCTTGACCTTCATAGTGTTATTAATTACGCTATTGAAATAAAGAAAAAACCGTTCTGCTATGGCATTAGCGAACGGTTTAAATAAAACAAACTGTTGGTGAGGCCAAAGCCGCATTTGCGGAGTTGCCTTGCTTTTATTATACCACAATTTAATAAAAAGTAAAGATAGAGGCGCTTAAAATTTTAAGCGTCTTTTACTATAGGTTGGAGGGTTTACCGCTCCCCCCCGCCTTTTTTCCTGAGGTGCATATGCGCAGTAAAAGTGAAATTCGCATAGGATTCTTTGTCATCATGTACGATATTTTGTGGCAATGCG
>JAVBJY010000097.1:0-30074 GCA_031546735.1 Eubacteriales bacterium | reverse complement strand
GAACTCAGTTCATTGGCTGTTTCGGCATTTGTTTCGTTTTGACCGGTATGCGAATAGATGCCATTTATGGTCGTCGATAATTTATCAACCGAGCCAGCTTGGTCAACGGCACCGTTTGCAAGCTGTATGCTTGTGTCGGATATGTATTTAGAGCTAGAGGTCAGTTGGGCTGCCCCTAAGTTGATCTCCCAGAGGATCTCATTAAACACCAGAATAACGTTATTGATGCTGTCTTTGATTTCGATAAAATCGCCCGCATATTGTCTTGTGATCTCAACATCAAAATCTTGCCTTGCCATCTTTTGAAGCACCAAGGACACTTCCCCTATATAGGAAGAAACCGTGTCAACCGTACAATTTAAAGCGTTCTTCATCAGTTGAAAATCACCTTTGTAGTCTCCTGTTACACGGATACTAAAATCACCTTCGGATACAGCCGTCAGCACCCGTTGTGTCTCTGCGATCGGTTCTGATACGGCACCCATCAGTGCGTTTAACTGATTGATTAATGTTTTCCAATCTCCATCAAAATTAGTAGCATCTACACGTGTGTTTAAATTGCCCACAAGTGAATTTTGTACCAACATGGTGATATCTGTGTTTACTGCTTTTAGCTGTGTGCGTATGCTTTCGACGATGTTGGTCGCCAATATTTTGTCATTTTGAAACACTTTCATTGGCGCATTAAAGTCACCTTTTGAGAAGCTCTGTATGGTATTCAATATGTACAGCGTTTCATTTATAAGGTCACTGGTGGTTTTGTTGACGCCAGTGGCCACTTCTGAAAAGACCCCTTTATACTGACCTGCGTCTATGCTTGATCCCAATATGCCGTTGTCCAGATTGGTGGATAGTGTTTTTATATCGGTGACCAAGTCGTTTAACGTTTGGGACATGACGTGAAAGGTGTTGGACAATTCGCCTAGCTCGTCTTTGGTGTTTACATTCAAATTGACATTAAAGTCACCCTCTGCAATGCGCTTGGCAGATAGAACCAGTGCGCGGATCGGTCTTGTCATTAACCCGGCAATCCATAAGGCAACAAACACCGACACCAAAACAACCAAAACAGAAATGATGACCTGCGCCCAAACAGCCTCATTTGCCTCTTTCGTCGTTTTTTCGGTGGTAGTCTTCATGACGTCTTGTGTGGCGTCTACAAGTTTATTAATGTCTGTTGTCAGTTGGGCAATGATGTCTGCGCCAATTGCGATGGTGGCGCGCACTTCGGTTAAGTTGTTTTTCTGAGACGCCTTAATGACTTTGTCGCTTACGTCTGATTTGTAGGCAGTGATGTTTTTTCTGAGTGCCTCTAGCGTTTGCTTTCTGTCTTGTACGATGCTCTCAGACAAGGTTGTGTCGCTTTGTACGAGGTTCCAGTACGTATTGAGATGGTTTTCCAAGTCTGCATAATTTGCATCGATCGCCGATTGGGTGTCCTGTATTTTGCCTGCATTGCCTGCATTTAAACCTGCGGAGACGACATTCCTTCTTAGATCTGTGATACAATTTTCGGCCTCTAGCAACGCCTCAACGCGCTTTTCTGTGAAGGCCAGTATATGCTCATAACTGTTTTGCACCGAATCGATTGCCATGATGCCTATAATGCCCAAGACAATCGTCAGCGCCACCCCCACACCAAACCCATAAAGTAACTTTGTTCTGATTTTTAAATTTCCAAACCACCGCATACATTCACTCTCCTTCTTAGACTATACCGCCTTCGGTTTTGAAATTCTGAATCGAAAATCAAACATAGAACAGTACACATACATATAATAATGGGTTACGCAACCAAATTTGTCAAGATTTTCATGTGCAATTGTGCAAAAAAAATACCAACAGACGGAAACGACCGCCTGCTGGTTTCAAACGTGTTGCGATACGCCTACAAAAAAGAATACACCTTCTCTGCAACCGCCCAATAAAATTCAAACATCCCTTGTATCGCAGGCGATAACCACCTCGAAAACGCATTGGTATAGATTAAAACCAACAAAATAATCATGCCAAACCGCCCGCCAGAGATAAAACGAAAATACGCCGTATTCGGCAACAAAACACCAAACACTTTCGAGCCATCAAGGGGTGGAAACGGAATCATATTAAAGATGCCCAAAATGATGTTCATTTGGCATAGCTCTACGAAAAACGAAATCACATAAAACATGATACCCGTATCCGTATAGTGCTGAATAAGCGGATAACAAGCAAATATGGCAACAAACCCCAACAAGAAATTAGACAACGGCCCCGCAAGAGCGGTGATCGCCATGTCATATTTTGGGCTTTTAAAATTATTGGCGCCAACCATAACAGGCTTCGCCCAACCAAACCGAAACACAAGCATACATAAAAACCCAAGCGGGTCGATGTGTCTGAGTGGGTTTAAGGAGAGCCGCCCATCACGCTTGGCAGTTGAATCGCCTAGGCAGTAGGCGGCAAACCCGTGTGCAAACTCATGCACCGACAGCGCCAATAGCAAAACAGGAATACGAATCAAAATTTCACTTACTTTAATGTCTTGGAACAACCGAACCACCTCCGTCTATCGTATTGTTTTTCTGTCTGTATTCTTTGATCAAAGCACAATCCGAAAGCCCGGCGAGCACCTCTGCAAGCGATTTGTGCGCCATGCCGTGGATGTGTGCGCCTTTTGCCGTGCTGTTGATGAACTGTGTCTGTTTTTTCCCTTCTATATAACGCTCGATCCATTTCAAATACATGTATAGGTTGGTAGGCGCATAGTAAGTTTCGTCGTGTATGCCTTGCACTGTTCTGGCGGTTTTTACTTTTTCGTAGCCTCTCGTGTCTTGGGCGTGGGTGTGGTCAGACCAGTAGCATAAATCTTGCCCCATGTAGACAACCGGCGAACAGCCCATGAGCACCGCTAGGCTGAGTGCCACCGTCGAAACAGAGCCGCCACTTTCGACACCAAACCGCTTGTCGAGCAAATCCTCGTTGGTTTTTTGAAACAAGAGATACTTTTTGCCGGGATATTGCGCCAAGCCGCCCGACGCCGTCGAAAGCATAAACAAGGGGTTTGTCCCTGGCACGGCACCGTAGTTTCGCCCGTAGACGTTCTGGCTCTCGGTCTCTACATAAAAGTCTGGCTGGACGCCGAGGCTGTGCAAAAAATTCGCACCTCTTCCCACACACAGGATAAGCGCCTTGTCACCGACTTGCTTCAATTCGTGTCCATTCTGCTCAAGCGATGGGCCAGCACAGACGATAATGAGGGGCTTGCCTGCAAAATAATGATAAAGCACCTCGCCGCCGTTCTCGTAGCCTTGTTGGATATTAAAGGCGTGATTCGCATGCATAAAATCTTCAAAGTGTGCCATGCTTTTGGTAGAGAAGTAAAATGCCTCTAGCATGTCCTTTAGTGTCAGAAGCGACGTGGGGATTGAGCGGAGCGACGGTTCGAATATGACGACGTGCAAATCCTCCTGCTGCAAAACGTCCCGCAAATAGGGAATGACGTCCGCAAAAGAATCGTCGCCCAAAAACACCACGCGTTCGTCTTCCAAACAGGTTTTGATGTCTGTGTGGGCAAAAGCCAATTTGATCAGGCTTAGGTTGCATTCGACGACATACAGGGTTTGCCCCGGTTGTAGCATCGACACCAGCGCTTGCACGTGATAGCCAAAGCCAAGACCATATAATAGAATATTCTTTTTGTCATCGTATTTCTCACGGGCAAAGCCAGCGCCTTCCTTTACAGGATTGTATTTGCTTGCCACAAAAAATTCTATATCACCCAGTCGAATTTTTGCCGTTTGCCGATTTTCAGACAACACGTACATCGTTTCATCGACAGTTATGCCGTTTAGCTTGTCAAGCAAAATGTTTTCGTTTACAATCACTTCGTTATACTCCTTCCTACGCGCCAACATTTTTTCATCACTATACCATATCTGTCAATTATTAAGTATACCAAATCGGCGCGAATATGTTATAATTTTTTTACATCATCACAATATGAGTATGAGCAGGGGGTTATGGGTCATGGACGACATCTTAGTACGCATCAAAATTCTAATGGACGTACTCGATAAAAAAATAGAGTTACTCACAACTATCTATAACATCACAGAAAACCAAGAGACCATCTTAAAGCTGGAAGACTTTCCAGATAAGAATAGTTTCCTAAACGAATCCATGGGCGAAAAGCAAAAGCTGATCGATGAAGTGATCATCGCAGACGATGTGTTTCAATCCATGTACGATCAAATTAAAGACCATCTTAAAGCCGACACACAACAGTATAAAGACTTTATCATCAATATGCAAATCCGAATTAAAGATATTATGGATTTTGACATCCGCATCCGGGTGAAAGAAGAACGCAACCGCGCGCTCATGACCACGACATTGCCGAACCCAAAATTTAATATCATGAGAGCCTCCAAAAAACATGTCCTCGACCAATATACGAAGAACAGCAAGAAAAGATAGAGATGTTTGAAACTTCCAGTATATCGATTTTTAAGTTGCGAATAATAGTGAACATACCCTCCATATGAGAGAGAATGTATAACAAGGATGTGTTTTTGTTATGAAAAAGACGATTATTCTAGCAACTTTTTTTATTTTCCTCATGGCGGTACAAGTGTGCTCTTCCACCTTGTCTGCCTTTCAGCCGACAACCGCAAGTACGCTGCTGGTCACGTCAGATCAGCTAAACGTACGCACCGGCCCCGGCAAAAATTTTCCCGCCTTCCACATGCTAAAAAAAGGAGACACCGTGTCTGCCCTTGGTGCGTTGGGCGACTGGTACGTCATCCACTTGCCGGATGATTCGATCGGCGTCGTCGCAAAAGAGTACGTCAAAGTAACCGCCGAAAGTTCGGCAGATGGTGACACTGCTGAAGTGTTTAACCAAAAGGCAACACCCCTTCCGGCACCACTCGAAAAAGACACAGAAGCGTTGTTGCGTTTGATCAACGACGAAAGAACGACCAATCATCTGCCTGTTTATTATTTAGACAAAGGTCTGTGCGAAATTGCAGACATGAAAGCAGACGATATGATCACCAACCACTATTTTTCACACCAGTCGAAAGCCTACGGCTCGCCCTTTGATATGCTAAAAACGTTCGGCATCCTCTACAAAAGCGCCGGCGAAAACATCGCGGGCAACAAAACCGTGCAAGGTGCCAACGAACAACTGATGAACTCCCCCTACCACCGATGCAACATTCTAAACACAGGGTTTAACCGCATCGGCATTTCCGTCAAAACTCACCCCCAATATGGAAAGATCATCGTACAAATCTTTACCGAGCAATAAAAACCGCAAAGAATGCCGCAAACGCGGCATTCTTTGCGGGCGCAGTTTTTTCTGCATTGTTGTATGAAAAGCTATTTCATTTCGTCGAAATAACCGATATAATAATAATGATATTTTGTTTTGAAAACTTAACCAAATTTTTCCCTAGGAGGATGAAGAATGAAGAAAATAGTTGCACGCCTACTCGCTGTCTCGATGGTGCTGAATACACTCATCGGCGGCATCAGTCTTACCCCTGTCTTTGCTGCCACCGACAACCTTAATTTTCAGTGGAACCAAAGCAACATCTACGACCAAACCTTAAACGCCGCTCCCCGCTCCCCCGGTGATGACACTGCATTGTTGTCATGGGATTTTGGCACACTAAATGGCGTCAAGTTCGACCAAGGTACATATGATTTAACCTATCACTTAGATGACAACAAAGAAATCAGGTTTAACGTTGCCCGACAAGGATTGGGCGCAATCGTCACCTATAACGTATACAATTATGCAACAGGGGCGAATGTCCCCATTGATTTTACTGCCAAAAACTTTAGCGTCTATCGAACCTCTCTGAAAGGATTGGTCGAAAACCCAACCGCGACGACATATCCCGCCATTTCCACTGGCTATGGAATCGTGTACAATGCCGCTGGCAAACCAGACCAAGTACAATTTAACATTGCGCAAAACCAAGGCTTCAACTTTACCTTCGATAGCCACACCGTCACCTTCTATTGGAAGGGAACGCCCGGCGGTGACACATTTATGTATTGCACAAACGGCGTTACCCCTGGCGACATGCATGATTTTAATTTGAATCTAAATGTAGGTGGCAGACCTATTTCGCCACAAAAGATCACCGTGTTTACAGGCATCAACAAAACAACATTTACCTCTACGCCTTTTGCAGACGACAACAATGGCATTGTCGACCAGACAGCCGACAGCACCTTGTCTACTGCCAAAAACCCCGGCGTAAAAATGACATTTGACAAGCCAAAATATTGGGATGACACCGAGCATAAATTTTCATACAAACCAGACGCGGCTTCTTCTATCGTGCTTAAAATGCAAAACCAAGACTCGCAACAGATTAAAACCATTACAATCGGCGATATTTATGCCGCCGATCTGAATGCGGCAACGCAGGTAGAGCCGACCGCCAGCACCATAGACGTCAAAAGTTCTGATGACGACGCTTCCATTGTTGTCACAGTTTCCAATTTGAAAGCCAGTATGATGTATTCAAGCGTGGATCTCTCCTTTCGAAAATCGGGCGTAACCTCCGATGACGTGTCCATCGCAAAAGGCGTCGTCTACACCTATCCAGAGTTTAAGGTACGTCCTGTTGGCGCTTACGAATATTATCTTGACATTACGCCCTACCAAAGTTATGCGGGCTACTACTACATCTATAGCCTAGATGCGCCAAAGACGACGCCGCTCACCGCAGGCGACCGTTGGGCAGAGCGCTACTACGACCCGAAGACACCGTCGACAACTCTCTCAACAGCCGTCAACTTAAACGCGATAAACCCCCAAACCACGGCCTTTAAGGTGGAGTTTCGCTTTGACCGATTTAACGACGACCCAACGTTAAGACCCGCACAACAACATCTTGATTCACAATATTTAATCTACAGACCCGATGCCAACAAGATCGGGCTTGGCACGCCAAAAAACCTAACCGTTATCAAATCCGTCGTGACGAGAACCAACGATACATATGAAAACGGCGACCCGAAAGAGGCGCTCTATGTGACGCTCAAGTGGGATGTCGCCCTCGAGTCGGTTATGAAAAGCTTGATTAACAACACGCCTGGTGGCGAGTTGTTTGTGGATTATAACTTTAAACGTGCCGTCTCCCCTAACGACACAGACAAATCTCAATTTGCAACGGTGCGTGTCTATTATAAGATCAATGCAGACGGCCATGTCGTCGTCGATATGGACAAAATGAACGCACAACTGCAAACCAACCCAGAGCTCGACAGTTATGCCGCCGATATCACCTCTTACGAGGTGTTGGTAAACGGTGTTAAACAAAATTATTTACAACATCAAGTGACGTTAAAAATGGAGATCACCTCCGCCACAGACCCATTGCACAAAGCACCCTATTTTCAGTATCCAAACATTTATTTCTTGACGGTAGCCGGTGCGTACACCATGGATGGACAGCTAGTAGAGACTGAATATTCTACCTCTGCCAGCATTACTGTTGATCCGATTGCACAAGTAGATGTATTGCCGCCCCAAAATTTGCAAATTGTAAATGGTTCTGTCGGGTTTATGCCAGATAAAAAGGCCGCGACGTTTAAGGCACAGTGGGATCTTTTGTCTATGGATTCCCTCTCTCAATACATCGACTTGTACTTGACCAAACGCGGCTTGCTCTTCGGTGATATCAAGTTTGAGGCGTATCTTTCTACAAGCAAGAAGAGCCTCGAAAAAATCACAAGAGAGAGTTTGCCCGCCACCGGTTTGCCTTCTGTCAAAACCTATGCATTAAACGACTTTGACGCCAATACAAATATTGGCACCATCGATTTGTCAGACAGCTCGTCTGGCATGTCGCCGACCGCTTGGTTTAACGCCAACACAGACACGACAGACATGAATGTCATCCGCATTCGGGACATCACACAAGGCGTATTCCAAAGCAATGGCAAACTGGTTCTCCAGTTTAACAACGCCAGCAAAAACCAAGATTACTATTTAAAAGTATTTGCCTATGTTGTGCCAAAAGATGCCGACCCTACATACAAACCGGCTTACTCGAAAGCTTCGAGTGTGGCAACGGTGACGACACCAGACGACACCAAAATACCGAACACCGACGACCGTGACCCCGAAGCGCCAAAGAATTTTTCGCCTGTCGCATCCGATGTGACCTTCGACCACGTTACGTTGCAATGGAATGCGATTAACTACAACGTCAATTATGACGACCCGGCCAACTATACCATCACATACGAAATGCTTCGCCTGAAGGATAAAAAGTTTGAAGACCTTACGTACACGGGCACAAAAATGGCCATGGATACAAAGCAGTCCTTTGCCAATTGCTACAACCTGTTAAAAGCAAACACCGCCACAGACATTGGCGGCTATAAAGGCGATGCAACAGGCGTAAACAAATATGTATGGAGCGGCAGCAGCTTTGTGGCACCCCCTGCTAGCGTCACCTACACATTAAGCAATGGCGTCTTTAACATAAAAGACACCTCTGTATTGTCAAATGCACTCTACTTTTACTACATCCGAACGGTGAAAACCGATGGATCGGGCAACCAGTTCTACTCCGTCTGGGTGCCAACAAACGCCACCACAACACCAATCGGTCAAATCAAAAATCTAAAGTATGAACGAAGCGATGAAGCCATCGCCAACTATAAAACAAAAACAACGAATACCTTAAATACAAAAACCGAAGCGCTCATTAGCTTTATGGCTCCTCAGTTTGACGACACAAAGACAGACTTGTTCCAGTTTAAATATTCAATTAAACTAGACGGCGGCAGCTGGAGCGCCGACCAAGTGTTGGCCGTAAACGGATACTACGACAAATCGTCACCGAACGCCGACGGGTATGTGACGTACTATTACAAAATTGCACCGCTACAGACAGGGACTACATACAACCTTCGTGTGAAGTTTTTTGATAAGATCATGAACGCCGATTCGAGCTATTCGAACATTATCCAGATCCGTACCGAGGCAGATCAAACCGACATCGATTCTGACAACGAGACAAATGACTGGATCACCTATTACAAAAATGAATTGGCCAAAATCGGCAAAGATCCATACTGGTTCTTGGATAATTCTACGAAAAAAGTAAATGTCGTGTATAAGGCGTCTTACTTCAACGGTCTTTTGGGTCCATCAGACACGAGCCTAATCCCTCTTGTCAGCGGCAATGATGCAAACGATATTGCAGAGCGTGTGTATTACATTCCCGCGAGTATCTTGCAAAGTGCCTTCGACAACAACAAAGGTTTCATCATCAGCTATAAAAATGCAGACATGATTTTGTCGGCGGGTGCCATTGACCCAAGTCAAAACGCCGCCATTCGAAAAATAAAAGAAGAGATCAAGACAAAAGAAAACATTGACTACTGCATCAAAATAACCGTTAGCTTTAATGATTACAAATCAACCATCGAAGACGCCACGGCGATCAGCCCGACAGCGACCATCTCCATCGACGTAAACGGCACAACAGAGCTTCTCACAAAATGGGAAGCCAGAATGCAAACCCTTTTGGAAACACGCATTGCCGATGCAAAGCTATTAAAAAATGCGTCAGACGATATCAAAAGTGAGATGGGCGACAACGTGACCAATGCCGAAATGGTCGTATACATCAAAGACTTGGTGGACGATTTTAAATCTGACTTTGCAGACGACGTGAGTAGCGAGTTTGACGACATATTGGATACCCACAAGTCGATGGATGTTGTAGACGGCACCATCTACTATGCCTACCCTGTAGACAGCACAACCGTCGCCGCAGGCTACGACAAAAGCACAGGTTACTACGTACGAAAAGACGTGATCGACTATAACGGCAAAAAAGCAATCTCAGGCAACGCACTTACCACCTACGTCATCGCCGGACGCACCTTAAACCTACCGGGGCTTACCTCGATACCAAACGCGACGGTTATTACCGCCTTGTTTGCAAAGTATGGGCTTGACGCGTACTTCGGTTCTGGCTTCACCTTCAAGCTAGACGCGCCTGTCACCAAGAAGATGGCGGCGGGTGTCGCATGTAAGTTGATGGGTGCCACAGGCAATTTCGACATTGGCGCTTTTCTGGCGGCAAAGGGCATTACCATTGGCGGCCGTGGGCTAGACGAGGCGATGGGCGGGCAAGAAGCGTTGTACTACACCATGCTCGTATACGAAGCGCGTACCAACACCAAGATCGAAACGATGACGGTGAGAAATTTCGGCTTAACCGCCAACATGAAAGGCTTAACCCCAAAATACAAAAAAAGCGTACAAATCGCAATGGAAACCGGCATCTACACCAACCCGATTTTTGACCCGACCGCGCCGATGGCGTTAAAAGATTATTTACAAGTGCTTGTAAACTTGGCAACAAAGACGAATTTGTAAAAGATTGAAGTACAAATACCTTGGAGACTTTGGAGAAACTTTTTCGAGAAAAAGTTTCTCCAAACCTCTTCAAAACACGTTTGTACAAAGCACTATCATCAACTTAGGGATGAAACTGTTAAGTTCGTGGGCTTACCACCCACCCCTGCTTTCTTTTCTTGAAAATGCTTATCCAGTGTCTTACTCTTTATTTTCATCCTTAAGTTGACGATAGTGACTATGTAGAACAGTTTGCTCTGCAAACTTTCAACCGCAGTTCATGAAGCACCGCGACGAGTCGCGGCTAGGAACAGTGCAAAGCACTTTCCTATATAGGCGGCAGTAATGATTTAACATACAAAATCATTACTACCCTCCTATAAACAGTGGAAAATATTCGGCACTAAAGAATGACATGTGAAATGTTTAGTGCCGAATATATAACATATAAAAAATTAGGAGCTGAATTATATGACACCTCTTTTGAAAAAAATTATTGCCTTTGGTCTGACCGTGTGCTTTGTCATGTCCGCCATGCCCCTTGAAATATTGCTTGCCAACTTGCAATCAAACGTCACCAACGTTTCCATCGACCTGTTGTCTTCTAGCGCCCCAAACTATAAAGTAAAACTCGAATGGAACAACCCGTCATGGTCGACACAATCTGACTCAAAAGCGATTCCGGCTGATAGCAGTACCGTTCATACGCCCACGGGCTATCGTGTGCTCTATCGAAACGCCACAAAAGGCGATAAAACGACCCAACAGTTTGCCGATATACCGGCCGCAAACGCGGCTGCCTTGCCAGCACAAGCCGAGGTTGCCCAGATTTTAACCTCTGGTACAATGTATGCATACAGCGTTGTCCCCCACCATTCGCACTCTTATCCGGCTGCGCCTGTGCCAATCGTTGCAGATGCACCGATGGATAATTCCACGCCCGTGAAAGAAGCCCTTTTGATGACCAATCTTGAAGTGGCCGCCCAAGGCTCGGGCACAACGCTAACAGTGACATGGGATAACCCCCTTGTAGACGGTGCTGATCCGTTTACTGGTTATCGTATTTATTATCAAGCCAATGCGAAAATAACAGACAGTTTGTCTAACTTTAGCGGTGTCCGAACGATCCCCATGACCGATTCATCGCTCATCCGTACAAAAGATTTGTTCCGTGACGGCGTACAGCGCCTCACCTATGTCGTAAACGACATCACCCTCGACCAAGGTTCGATTTACGCCGTTAGAGTAGAGCCGATTTATATGGGGCAAGAAGTAAGAAACAACGTGCGTGATTCAAGCAACATCTTAACCATCGCTGGAAAATTATACAGCATCGCCTTCAGCACGAAAGATCTTGTGCCCTATGGTACAAATGAAGCCAGCATAAAATTTCCACTCAAAATTTTAGAATCTGGTGATGCGAAACTGAACTTGTCATGGCAAGGAATCTCACCCAGAGGCACCATTAACCGTATCGAAGTCATGGGCAACACCGTAACCGACCATAACCCGCCAAATGACCACGATGGAAAGCCGATGGGCACATTGTTTTCGGCGCAAGCCGCCAACGTGACGACATGGCAAGTCGACCGACCGTTTGTTAAAACCTATTATTACCTAGACGTCTATATCGAGAGCAGAGACCCGGCAAATCCGTTGCCGGTGCTCATCAAATCCGAGCTTGCGGTGTATGACCCATCTGTTGTAAACATCACGCCAAACGCGCCGGGCATCAGCATTGCAACCCCTGCGCCAGGCACAGATACATCCGTTCCGACCAGCCTTACGGTTGTCGGGGATGCGTTTGTGCGCCCGCCGTATAATGAAGCAGAAATCCCGCTTGCAACCGATACGCCTGACGGCAAACGATTGATCGATACCTCGCTTTTGTATGACATGTACATTACCGATGCACAAGCCAATTTGGACGACCAAGACAATCTTCCAAAGGTCTATGACAAAGTGACCTACCAAAAGGTGGTCGATCCGGCAAACCTACAAAAATTAAAATTCACATTGACCTCCTACTACACAAAAGATCCGACCACCGGAAAATACGTAGAAAAAAAGACATTTGACCAAAACAAGCTCTATTATATCCGCGCGTACGCCATTAACCCAAATGGCAATGGAGGGTATCTATACTCGTTTGCGGATGACATCACCTACTACATTCCGACATACCAAGATACAACGGCACCAAAGACGTTATCAAAACCGCCCCTTAAAATACGGGTTACAAACGGCATCGCTGATATTACCAAAGATCACATCGGTCTCGAATGGCAAACCACATGGTCTGAGGTTTTTAACAAGGCAAACAGTACGTGGGAAACCAATGTAGCCGTTGCCTACACCAACAACCAGTTGTCGTTTTTGTATGGCAGAGAAGCCCAGCAAGCGGTAGCACCCTACCAAAAGGTTGATTTTGCCACATCAAACACAAACGTGTACGCCCTATTTGCCAATACGCTGACGTCTATCGGCTATCTAGACAAAACCTTGACAGACGACCAAAAGATTGCCAAAACAAAGGAAGTCGTTCTTGGCCGAACGGTCACGTTAGGCGACGACGTAGAGTATGAAGTATTTGTCAAGAAAGAAAGTGTGGTCAACAGTCAGACGGATTATGACGCATATGCAGCCCAGATCGCTGGTCTCACATGGCAACCCCTTAAAAAAGCAACAGGGGCAGCCGCTGGTGGTATGCAAATTGATACGTCTGTCTCTGGCACTATGTATACGCAGATTACACAATATAACAACACCGATACAACGATTGCACCGCTCGATCCAAATACGACCTACCAAATCTTTTTAAGACCATACCGTCCGGTAGGCGGGTTAAAAGGGCAAGCGTCCTTTATCTTCGGCACAACGTTGCCATTAGACACATCTCTAGTCGTGACACCCACTGTGCCAAACCTAAAGCAAGTAGACATTTCGGATACGACATGTACAATCAAGTGGCCCGTACAGGCAAGCGGCATGAAGTTTTTGCTTGCCTATAGTGACAGAGCGCTCGACGACCCATCAAAGGCCGATTACCAAATCACATCCGATATGATCGACAAAGACGGCGTTCTAAAACTAGAAGGCGCCGACCAATATTTGAATTATCAACTGACTGGATTGTTTCCAGAAACCAATTATTATGTATGGGTACAGGCGTTTACGACAGATCCTGTGACAGGGGCAATTGTTTCTTCCGAGTGGTCAAACCCCTTGTATATCCAAACTTCAACCGTGAAACCACAGTCACCGCCAAAGGGCTTGGGGCTTGCCTCAAAGCAAAGTCTCGACTTGTTAAATGCAGGGGCTACCACAAAGCTGTCGGCTTCCGACTCGACATATGTGGTGATGGAATGGTTTAAAGATGCCTATGATACATCTGGCGCTGTCACCCCAGCCGCAAGCACAACCACGGCCACAGGCTACAATATATTAGGCAATGCGAATATTTTAGAAACATGCTTGGTGCAGTTTACAGGCTTAAACGCAATGACGCATTATTTTGTACGTGTCAAAACAAGTCTTACATTGACCCAAGCGGCAAAATCGCCGACCGTACGCGCTTATACCTACACCATACAATTTTCGGCAGATGATACATTTACAGACAGCACAGTTGTCACCATATCCACAAGTGCTACGACTGGCACTGGCACCGGTACAGCCGCGGCAGGTTCAAAAACGTTGACGGTCGAGTCCGATTGGTCAACGGTTGTAAAGGTGATCACAGCGCCATCGACTGGCGACTTTGACACCGACAAAAACCCTGATTTGTACCCGCTTCCAGACGACGATTATGAGATTACGTACGACCGTACAACAGGCACGCTTAATTATCGGTTTAGAACAAACAAAGAAGATGCAAACAAAAACGACGACCAACTGGTAGACCAACGGTTTATCAGCAAACTTGTCAAAAACAATACCTTTGTACACGCCATCGATTTGACGAAGAGTGAAAAATTCTCTAACCCTTCCACGAGAACGGTGCAGATTCCATACTCGATTATGGAGGCAATGGGGCAAAGAAACATCGCGTTCCAGTTGACGGCCAACAATATGATCATTAAATTTCCACCGAACTTTATCAAAAATGAGCAAATCAAAACAGGTTCTACCTACGGCAGTGACGCGACGGTGACGATCTCGGTTGTAGAGATGCCAACCAACGTTCCACCGATATCGGGTACACAAGCACTCGCTTCAATTGCGCAAAAAGTATCCGTGTCAGTGGCGACAAAAACAGGCGTGATCCAGCTAAAAAACACCGAAAAAGACATGTCCATCACCATGAAGTTAAACAACAATGCCATCACCACAAACAAAAATGTCGGTCTCTTCGTTGACACCGACACGACAGACAAGTGGCAACGAACCAATGGCGTATTTGACGCGCCAAACAAGTTGTTTCTGTGCAACACAAAGACGTTAGGCTCCTATGCAATCATTGCCGACACACTGATGGCCACATCGTCTGACATACAAAATGCCAACGCGACAAACAGCGTGATGACCAGAATGAACATCAACAATTCCAGTGCATTGCGTCTTGATGCGCCGGTGACGTCCGATCAGTTTAACAACATCGTATCCGCTGTTGCCAACGGTAAGAAAGACGTAGACATGAACGCGCCCCTTTCACAAGTAGACTTTGCCGCGCTTAAAAGAAGCAACTTGCTTGTGATGAGCAACACAATGTCTCGTGAGCAAGGTGTATCGACGCTCGTTAAGCTATACGAATCAAAGACAAAGGCACGCATCGCGGTGTCGGGTTCGGTCGGCACGTCGTCTTACACCGATATCAAAAACGCCGATCCTAAGTACCAAACCGACCTACTCAAAGCCGCTTCTATCGGATTTTTTAAACAAGGTTCTGCCAATCCGAAAGCCGCCCTCACCCTTGGCGACATGCTTTATATGGTTGATATCATTATGTTAGATTCTGGGATGCAAGTATAGATAAGACCTTGGGGCGTCGCTTCAACCCCCTTAACCCTTAATGGGAGGCGAAATACGGGTGTTGACCCCAATATGAAGTTTGGGGTCAAGCCCTTTTTAAAGGGCTTGCGCGTGTGGGCCGCGCCCACGGTCTTATCTCTTCATCCTTAAATCGTCAACAACGGAGAAAAATACGGAAAAGGAATTTACATATCATGGCCAATCGAAAGCACAAGAATAAAGCGCTTAGAGACTTGACACGGGTGATCCTCGTACTCGTCCTTTTGATGCTCGGCGCGCTCGAATATCTCGATCAAAATAAAACAACCGATACCGCTAGTACCGTACCCCAACAGACCACCAATACGGATAAAACCGAACCGGATAAAAACCAGCCAGATGAAAACCTGCCAGATAAAACCCCATTGATGAAAGTACATTTCATCGACGTCGGGCAAGGCGACTGTATTTTAATCCAAACCGCAGACGGTGCCATGCTCATCGATTCAGGCGAACGCCAAGAAGGCGAGAAGGTTGCCGCATACATCAAACAGTTGGGCATCACCAAACTTTCCTATGTCGTAGGCACCCACCCCCATACCGATCACATCGGCTCTATGTCACAGATTGTAGATCAATTCGATATCGACACCATCATCATGCCGAAAGTAGCCAAAAAAGTAACGACGTCTGATTACAAAAAATTGCTGACCTCCATCGATCAAAAGCAATTGACCATCCAATCGCCAAAGGTCGGTGACCAATTCTCGCTTGGTGGCGTTGCCTTCACGGTGTTGTCGCCGAAAGATGCAGAATATGAAGATCTGAACAACTATTCTTGCGTATTGCGCGCGGTGTATGGGCATACGTCTTTTTTGTTTACAGGCGACGCCGAAAAATTAGCAGAAGATGAAATGTTAGCAGACGGGTTGGACGTGTCGGCGAACGTGTTAAAAGCTGGCCATCATGGTAGCCACACAAGCACCTCGCAAAAATTTTTAGACGCGGTGAATCCATCGATTGCGGTCATCCAGTGTGGACGCGACAATGATTACGGCCACCCACACAAAGAAGTAATGGATCGATTAACAAAGAAAGATGTTAAAATCTATCGCACCGATACAGACGGAACCATCGTGCTGACCAGTGACGGAACCAATATTACCGCGGAGACAAGCGGCGTGTAACAAACTGTTTAACAACCAAAGGGGGTACAACCATGTGCTATTATGCAATCGATCGGTTTGAAGGGGATTTTTGTGTCTGCCAAAACTTGCAAACAGAACAAATCGAAAACATCCCGCGCCAAGCCGTCCCGAAAGAAGCAGAAGAAGGCGATGTGCTGCGAAAAACAGAAGACGGATATGCGATTGATAAAGAAAAGACAAACGAAATCAGCGCCGATATCGCCGCCCTCTCTGCCCGCTTGTGGCAGTGATGCCCCCACGACATCGATAGACAAAGGAAGATTGACCCATGGATAAAATAATCATTACCGGTCAGCACGGATATGTCGCGAGCCACATCAAGCAGTGGTTTGCGACAAAAGGTGCATTCGACATTACAATGCTCAGTCTAAAAAATGACGATTGGAAAAACCTCTCATTTGAAGGCGTTTGCTGTATCATTCATACGGCGGCGTTGGTTCATCACAACGAAAAAAAAATCCCGCTCGAACAATATGAAGCGGTTAATACCCATCTGACAGATGCGCTTGCAAAAAAAGCAAAAGCAGATGGCGTGCCTCATTTTATTTTTATCAGCACGATGGCGGTGTACGGCGTTGCACCCTCCCTCTTCTCAAAAAAATCGATCGATGGTTCTACAGAATGTCACCCCGTCACAAAATACGGAACGAGCAAATACAAGGCAGAACTTGCACTTCACAAGTTGCAAGACGAATCGTTTGCCGTAACCATTCTAAGACCACCCCTTCTTTATGGCAACGGTTGCCCCGGCAACTACCAGCTTCTTCGAAAACTGACTCTCACCCTCAAACTATGCCCCAAAATGGATAACATCAAAAGCATGCTCTACATCGATAACTTTTGCGAATTGATTTTTTTGCTGTACAGAGCGCGGCTTTCAGGCACCTTTATGCCCCAAAACAAGGCACATGTCAAAACCCATGCCCTCTCTTTGCAAATCGCAAAATACAACAACCAGAAAATCGTGTGTACAAGCCTGCTCAATCCATTTGTCATGTTGGCTTCTCTGGTGTATGCGCCTGTTCGAAAGGCGTTTGGCAGTGAATATTATTCGCTTGCCTGCACCCAATCGATCCCCTTTGACTACTGCATCTGTGACTTCGAATCGTCGATTGCGGCGACGGAGCACACCGACCCCCTATCCTAAGCTGAAAGCGAGGCCTCCCGAATGGTTTCAAAAATACTATCAAGCGCCGTCGTTGGCGTAGACGGTTACATCGTTGAAGTCGAAGTTGACTTGTCCCAAGGTTTGCCTGCCTTCGATATCGTCGGCTTGCCCGACTCCGCCGTGAAAGAATCTCGTGAGCGCGTGCGAACCGCCATCAAAAATTCTGGCTACGACTTTCCCATCAAGCGGATCACCGTCAACCTAGCCCCTGCCAACACAAAAAAAGAAGGTCCCTATTTTGACTTGCCCATCGCGGCGGGCGTGCTATCCTGTATGAAAATGATTGAACCACACAAGCTAAAGGATACGATTTTGATTGGCGAACTGTCGCTAGACGGCAACTTGCGGTCTGTCAACGGCGTTTTGCCCATGATGTATAGTGCGTACAACGCAGGCGTCAAAACATGCATCGTACCCCTCGATAACGCCGTGGAAGCTTCTCTTGTCACAGGGCTTACGGTCATCGGCATTGCCAACCTCCGCGAGCTGATTGCCCATTTGACCACGCCTACAATCGAACCGACGACCGTCGACATCGAGAAGCTTTTTGAATCTTCCGTATCCGACAACCCTCTGGATTTTTCTGACGTGAAGGGTCAAGAAAATGTGAAGCGCGCTCTCGAAATTGCGGCGGCGGGCGGGCATAACATTTTAATGATCGGCCCCCCAGGTTCAGGCAAGACGATGATGGCACGAAGAATCCCTACCATTCTCCCCGACTTAACCATTAACGAGAGCATCGAACTGACAAAGATATACAGCGTGTCTGGTCTCCTTGCCAACAGAAATTCTCTCGTCACCAAAAGACCCTTTCGCACTCCGCATCATACCATCTCGAACTCTGCCATGGTGGGCGGCGGGCGCATCCCCCGCCCTGGTGAAGTGAGCCTGTCTCACAACGGCGTTTTGTTTTTAGACGAACTGCCCGAGTTCCACCGGAACGTGCTGGAAGAGTTGCGACAGCCATTAGAAGACGGCTGTGTCTCTATTTCGCGAGTAAACGGGAGTGTTACATTTCCATCTAACCTGATGCTTGTCGCCTCGATGAACCCATGCCCGTGCGGCTATTATGGATACTCCGAGCAGTGCACCTGCACACAGGGCGAAATCGATAAATATTTAGGGCGTATATCCGGCCCTCTTCTTGACCGCATCGATATTCACGTCGAAGCGTCGGCGGTCAATTACAACGACCTCGAAAACAAGACGGGCACAGAGTCATCGGCGGTTATCAAAGCTCGCGTGGTAGACGCCCATCGCATCCAACAAAAACGATACGAACACGACGCCATTTATTTTAACGCCCAACTCTCCGCCTCCCAGATCGATAAATACTGCCAGCTCCAATCGGCAGAGAGAGAGCTGCTAAAAAACGCATTCGATCGCTTAAAGTTAAGCGCCCGCGCCTATCACAAAATATTAAAAATCGCACGCACCATCGCCGATTTAGACGGCCAGACTGATATACAGTTTACGCATTTGGCTGAGGCGATTCAGATGCGCAACATGGATCGGAAGTTTTGGTGATGGGTATACAACGAGGTGAACATCTTGATCAATAATATTGGTACGAAGACAATCATGTCTGAACGATTGGTTTTACGACAGTTTTCTATGTCAGATGTACAAGATATGTTTGACAATTGGGCGAACAGCAGTGAAGTTTGCAAATTTTTATCATGGGAACCACACGGACATCTAGCAGAAACAAAGCGGCTGTTGGCGGCACGGGTAAATAATTATCAGAATAATGATGTATACAATTGGGCGATTAGTCTAAAGGAAGATCATAAAGCGATCGGTTCTATCTCCGTCATTAGCATGTCACAAAAGCATCAGAATTGCGAAATCGGCTATTGCATCGGTGAAGCCTATTGGGGAAAAGGAATCGCCACCGAGGCGCTAAAGATGGTGATGACATTTCTGTTTCGAGAGGTAGGCATGCATAGAATACAGGCAAAGCATGACACGTTGAATGTTGCCTCCGGCAAGGTAATGAAACATGTCGGGATGAAATTAGAAGGCACGATGCACCATGCAAAGCTGCGTAGAGATGGCTCATTCGGTGATACAAATATCTGGGCGCTCCTTGCAGATGAATGGCAGGCAACGCAAGTAGTCTAGGCAGTATATCAACATGCACTCTGTATTATCTTTATACAGGGAACCGCCAACCCGAAAGAAATTAGAACAGACAAAAAGTCGGCATGATTTTTTCATGACCGACTTTTTGTCTTACTCTGGGCTGTTATCCAAATCAGCTTTTAATTCTTGGATTACATCAATTGAAAGTTTTGTCCCTGCTGCTACCATTTCAATCGTAGCGCCCGCTTTCAAGAACTCTAACGCTATTTCAATTTTGGTATCGGCAATGGCATTTTGCTCATCAAACCATGCCATTTCCCTTGCTTGATAAATCCTCACGGTTTCTTCATCGCTCGCTAAGAAATTAATTTTTTCAACTGCCTTTCCGATTGTCGCATCCATTTTTATCAGCTCCTTTAATTCATCGTCTGAAAGGTTTTCATTGAAGAAGGATAGCCACCTTTGAAGCGGTTCCTCTAAGTTTTTATCTTTAAGTTTACGAAACTTAGGCATTTCAATATAGTGTAATTCCATAACATCAGTCAGAATGAGGTCTTTGTAGGTATCTTCCCTTAGACGAAAAGTTGTATGATACGATGGCACCGTGAAAAAAGCGAAATCCAGTATGTTAATCGCAATGATTTTGGGTAGATGTATAAAATCTGTACCTTCCTTAATGGCTTTTGCAAACTGCACAGCCCAATAAAACGGACTTCTCTTATCCATATTCTTATAATTTTTGCGCTGTACTTCAATATTTATATAACTACCTTTGTTTGTCTTTCCTCTTACATCAAGGATGCCTGTTCTATCTTTGATTAGTTCCCCAACAAATGTTTTGTTTTCTAAAATCTCAACACTTATTAACTTATCTTTGCTGTCAGAATATAGTATAGCATTTAAAAGAGATAACAACTCTTCCTCGCTGCCTTTTTCACCAAATACTTTCTGAAAAATAAAATCATTTAATGGATTTAGCTTTTGCACGTACTCACCTTTCCTCCACAATCATGCAATGTCAATATACTTCTCTAGGGTTAGCATACCATAATTAAGCCAAGAAATCCACGGATTGAGCGCAAATTTTCAGTCCGATCGATTTTATTCTTTGAAAGTGAAAAAAAGCAATCCACATTGATCATATACTGCTCTTTTTTTATTCGTTAAAATCATACAACTTGTCGGAAACATGTATCGGAATAGATGTACTTTATTCACAAAGTTGTATTGACAACTTGTGGCAAAAATAGTATATTTTAAATAGAACGCATATTCCGAAAGCAAAGAGGGTGACAGCGGAAAAATGACCGAGAAAGAGTTATCCAAGTATGCCACACTGGCCAATTGGATAAAAGAACAAATCGCAAACGGCACACTCAAACATGGCGACAAACTCTATTCTGAAAACGAGCTTCGTGATATGTTTCATTTAAGCCGCCAAACCGCCAGACAGGCCGTCAGCGTGCTCGAACAAGACGGCGTCGTCGAGAGGCGTCGCGGCAGTGGCACCTACATTTTAAACAGCGCTCAAGAAAAGCACCCGCCCACCATGAACATCGGCGTCATCTCCACCTACATGGACAGCTATATCTTTCCTAAAATTATGAAGGGCATCGAAACGGTGCTGTCTGCAAATGGATACGCCATGCAGCTCAGCCTGACCCACAATCAAGTCGAAAACGAAGCCCGGGCACTGCAAGCGATGCTTGATAAACACGTAGACGGTCTTATCGTAGAGCCGACAAAAAGCGCCCTTCCCAACCTCAACTTGCCGCTCTATACCGAAATATACAGAAAAAAAATCCCCCTTATCTTTTTTAACGCCTACTATGAGGGCACAAAATTCCCCCATGTATGCATGGATGATTTGGCGGCTGGCAAAATGGCGACAACCTGTCTGCTAGACGCCGGGCATCGGCACATCGCCGGCATGTTTCAATCTGACGACAGACAGGGGCACTTACGTTACAACGGCTATGTCTCCGCCTTATCCGAGCGAGGCATCGAAGTACGCTCTGGTAACATTTTATGGTTTACCACCGAAGATATTTCATACATCGCAGAAGATTTTGCCCGCATCAAGCGGTGCTTGCAAGGTTGCACGGGTTTGGTCTGCTACAATGACAAAATCGCTTGCGGTATCGCCGCCGAACTGCGAAAAAATGGCATCTTTGTGCCAGACGATTTGTCTCTAGTGGGCATCGATGATGCGGAGATTGCCGCGCTTTGTGAGGTGCCGCTCACGTCGATTCGTCATCCAAAAGAAGAATTGGGCAAGACAGTGGCACAAAACATGCTCAAGAAAATCAATAACCCCAAATTTAATGCAACTGCTACCCTCGAGCCAAGTCTCGTTCAGCGGTGTTCCGTCAAAACAATCAAACTTTCTCTATAAAACAGATGAATAAGGAGGCACTACATGTCAAAATATACAATTGGTATCGATTTCGGCACGCTCTCGGGGCGTGGTGTACTGGTAGATGTCGCAAACGGCGCAGAGCTTTCCGACAGTGTGTACGAGTATCCTCACGCCGTGATGGATCAAACGTTGCCAGACGGCACGCCTCTTGGCGTCGACTGGGCGTTACAACATCCGCAAGATTACGTAGAGGTGTTTTACCATACCATCCCCGAACTGTTAAAAACCAGTGGCGTCAGCCCGGCGGATGTGATCGGGATTGGCATCGACTTTACGGCCTGTACGTTTATGCCCATCAAGGCAGATGGCACGCCGATGTGTTTTGTAGAAGGATTCGCCTCCGAGCCTCACGCTTATGTGAAGCTGTGGAAGCACCACGCGGCGCAAGACAAAGCCAATCTCGTCAACGAAACGGCGCACGCACGCGGTGAAAAATGGATCCATCGCTACGGCGGCAAAATATCGTCTGAGTGGGAAGTGCCAAAGGCATTGCAAGTATTAGATGAAGCGCCCCATGTCTATGCCGCAACCGATCATTTTATCGAAGGTGCCGACTGGGTCGTGTGGGCGCTGTGTGGAAAAATCACAAGAAACCGATGCACCGCCGGATACAAAGGCATCTGGCACAAACAAGACGGCTATCCATCTAAAGAATATTTTAAAGCGTTAGACCCACGATTCGAAAACTATATCGAAGAAAAATTAAACTATGAGATGGTCGGGCTTGGCGACTGCGTGGGCGGCCTTACAAAAGAGATGGCCGAGAAAACAGGCTTGCTCGAAGGAACAGCGGTGGCGGCGGCAAACGTCGATGCCCATGTAACAGTGCCCGCTGTAAAAATCGAAGCGTCTGGCTCCATCTTGGCCATTATGGGCACCTCCACCTGTCATATTTTGTTAGGTGACAAAGAGTGTGGCGTGCCAGGCATGTGCGGCGTTGTAGAAGACGGCGTATACCCTAACTTTTATGGATATGAAGCGGGGCAAAGCTGTGTCGGCGATCATTTTGCATGGTTTGTAGACAATTGCTTGCCTGCCGCCTACTGGAATGAAGCGACCGAACAAAACAAAAATATCCATGTGTTTCTCACCGAGAAAGCCGAACAATATAAGGTGGGCGAAAGTGGATTGGTGGCGCTGGATTGGTGGAACGGCAACCGTTCTGTTCTCGTTGACGTCGACCTCACTGGCATGATGGTGGGCATGACGCTCCACACAAAGCCAGAAGAAATTTATCGGGCACTCATCGAGGCCACCGCATATGGCACAAGAAAAATTGTAGAAACGTTTCGTGAAAACGGCGTCCCCATTGATGCCTTCTACGCATCTGGTGGCATATCGCAAAAAAACCCAATGGCGATGCAAATTTATGCAGACGTTCTTGGCATCCCAGTTAAAATTGCAGGCTCGAAGCAAGGTCCCGCCCTCGGTAGCGCCATCTTTGCCGCTGTCGCGGCAGGAACCGCACAGGGCGGACATGAAAATATTTTAGCCGCCGCCAGACATATGGGCAAGCTTCGAGACGAAGTGTACACGCCGATTGCAGAGAACAAAGACGTCTACGACAAACTCTATGCCGAATATACCCTCTTGCACGACTACTTTGGTCGGGGTGCAAATGATGTGATGAAACGTTTGAAAGATATAAAGAAGAACGCAAAGACAAATTAAGATGAGGAGGAAAAAAAGATATGTATAAATTTTGGTTTTTAGTTGGTTCACAGTTTTTGTACGGCCCTGAAACATTGGCGCAAGTTGCCGATAACGCAACCGAGATGGTTGCAAAACTAAATGCATCCAAGCAATTGCCCTACGAAATCGTATACAAGGCGACGATGAAAACACCCGAAGAGATTACCACCATGATCAAAGAGGCAAATTATGACGACACATGCGCGGGCATCATCACATGGATGCACACGTTTTCGCCGTCAAAAATGTGGATCAACGGCCTATCCTTGTTGCAAAAGCCATACTTGCATCTGCACACACAGTTCAACCGAAACATCCCGAACCTCGGCATAGACATGGATTTTATGAACCTAAACCAATCGGCGCATGGCGACCGCGAGCACGGTTTTATCGGCGCAAGGCTAAGACTGCCAAGAAAAATCGTGGTGGGCTATTGGGAAGATGCACCCGTGCATGAAAAGCTCGCCTCATGGATGCGCTCTGCCGTTGGCGTTGCGGTAAGCAAACAGTTAAAAGTGATTCGTTTTGGCGACAACATGCGCCAAGTGGCCGTAACCGAAGGTGACAAAGTTGAAACGCAAATCAAACTCGGTTGGCAGGTTAACACATTTGGCGTGGGCGATTTGGTTCGAGAGATGAACGCGGTTACAGAAGAAGAAATTGACAAATTAATGGAAGAGTACCGTGCAAACTATGAAATGGCCACCGATTTAATCGAGACCGTTCGCTACCAAGCCCGTGCCGAAATCGGGATGCAACGGATGCTAGACCGCGAGCATGCCTCTGCCTACACCAACACATTTGAAGACTTACACGGCATGAAACAGCTTCCAGGGTTGGCAAGCCAACGGTTGATGGAAAAAGGCTATGGCTATGGCGGCGAAGGCGACTGGAAAGTATCCGCCATGACCCATATTGTAAAGAAAATGACCG
Source organism: Eubacteriales bacterium (assembly GCA_031546735.1). Taxonomy (GTDB): domain Bacteria; phylum Bacillota; class Clostridia; order Lachnospirales; family JAVBJY01; genus JAVBJY01. Next base: position 5,235 of record JAVBJY010000097.1, on the reverse strand, counting down.
AAGGCATGGACGGCGGCACGGCTTTTATGGAGGACTACACCTACGATTTAGAACAAGGCAAGGAGTTATCCCTTGGTTCCCATATGCTTGAAGTATGCCCTACGTTGGCGGCGGGCAAACCGCGCATCGAAGTACATCCCCTTGGCATCGGCGGCAAAGAAGCACCAGCGCGTCTTGTGTTCGAAGGAAAAGCAGGTAAGGCAATTGTCATGTCTCTCATCGACATGGGCGGCCGTCTGCGGCTTATTGTGCAAGACGTAGAAGCCGTAAAGCCAATCTACGAAATGCCAAATTTGCCAGTCGCACGGGTGATGTGGCGTGCAGAGCCTGATTTGCTCACAGGAGCACATGCATGGATTTTAGCAGGCGGTGCCCACCACACGGTGTTTAGTTATGCGGCGACCCCTGAAATGATGCAAGACTGGGCAGAGATGATGGACATTGAGTACGTCCATATCCACAAAGACACAACCATCGAAGGCTTAAAGGAAAAGCTATTCCTTGCAGACCTTGCGTGGAAATTAAAGTGAGGCGACGTATATGCTAGAACAACTGAAACAGCAGGTGCACGAAGCCAATTTACTGCTTCCCGAACACAAGCTTGTCACCTTCACATGGGGCAACGTATCCGGCATCGACCGCGAAAAAGGGCTTGTTGTCATAAAGCCCTCTGGCGTGCAATATAGTGATATGAAGGCGTCAGACATGGTTGTCGTCGATCTGTATAGTGGCGAAAAAGTGGAGGGCGGCTTGTCCCCCTCCTCCGATACGCCGACACATCTCGAATTGTATAAGGCGTTTTCGTCTCTTCATGGCGTGGTTCATACCCACAGCCGTTGGGCGACCATCATGGCGCAAGCGGGCATTGGCATCGACGCCTTTGGCACCACCCATGCCGATTATTTTTATGGCCAGATTCCTTGCACCCGCAAGATGACTGACGCAGAAATCAAAGGCCACTACGAAAAAGAAACCGGCACCGTCATCATCGAACGGTTTGAAGCGCTAGACCCTGCGCAGGTTCCCGCGGTGCTTGTGCACAGCCACGGGCCATTTACATGGGGCACAAATCCCGTAGACGCCGTGCATAACGCGGTCGTGCTAGAAGAATGCGCCATGATGGCGTGGCACAACGTATCGTTATCAAATGGCTCAATCCCTGTTATGCAACAAACACTTCTCGACAAACACTATCTACGCAAGCATGGCGAACATGCCTATTATGGACAAAAATAACGAAAGGGCACGGTGTACACAATGAAAATATTTTTAGACACAGCGAAGATTGATGATATAAAGAAAGCAAATGATATGGGCGTCATCTGTGGCGTCACCACAAACCCCTCCCTTATTGCAAAAGAGGGACGAGACTTTGACGAAGTGATTCAAGAGATCGCGGCCATTGTAGATGGGCCAATCAGCGGCGAAGTGAAGGCAACCACAACCAAGGCCGAAGACATGATTACAGAAGGCAGAGCCATCGCCGCCATTCATCCAAACATGGTTGTCAAAATCCCCATGACCGCAGACGGCCTAAAGGCTGTAAAAGCGCTTGCCGCTGAGGGCATCAAGACAAATGTTACGTTGATTTTTTCTGCGCCACAAGCGCTTTTGGCAGCCCGTGCCGGTGCTACATACGTTTCTCCATTTTTAGGGCGTTTGGATGATATTTCGATGCCCGGCATCGACCTCGTACGCACGATTGCCGACATCTTTTCTGTGTATGGATTGGAGACGGAAATTATCGCGGCCAGTATCCGCAACACCGTTCATGTCATCGATTGTGCCCTCGCGGGCGCAGATATTGCCACCATTCCGTATAGCGTGATTGAGCAGATGATCAAACACCCTCTTACAGATCAAGGCATCGAGAAGTTTAAAGCAGATCATATCGCGGCATTCGGCGAATAAAAATATAAAGGCGGTAGATGCGTTGTTCACTCATCTACCGCCTTTATATTAGTGATTCTTTTGAGATTCTTGAAGCTTTGTATTGATTCGTTGCAAAAAAATCAATACACTACTGACCATGCTACTAATTGTCGAACAAAAAATAACAAGTCCGATCCATAAGCAAGTATAGTTATCGTGCGGCAAAACATGTTGGAATAATTGCTGGGTAAATACCATTACCATCACCATTAGAAGCGTTGTTTTACTAACTATTTTTTTCATAACACGTACACTCCCCGCTTCCCTTTGCAGTTCCTTATCCACTTTTTGCAACACATATATGGCATAAAGTAATACAACGTGAACCACTGTCACGATACTTGTCAGTACAATAGATAATAAGATACTTTTAGCCAACGGCAAAACATCGAAAAATGAATAGATGATTAATAGTAGTGCCACCGTTGATACAAGAACTATAACAATCGATACACGCTTTGTGTACATGCTGATGCTCACTCCTTGGTTGTGTTCTAAATTTATTACCATAATCTGTCGAAATAAAAAGAAATACAATTAACGAGGTGGATTATGGTCTTAGTAAATTTAAAATGCCCATTTTGTGGAAGCGAAGAAGTAAGTAGGAGTGGTCATTCAAATGGCAAGCAACGGTATGCCTGTAACAATATTAAGTGCTCTCATAAGACATTTTATGCTGAGTACACATACAATGGATGTAAACCTGACGTAAAGCAAAACATTATAAAATGGCCTGTCGATGGGGCTGGTATACGAGCAATATCTCATGAATTAAGTATAAGCACTGATACAGTCATTGCTGAATTAAAAAAAAATTTAATAGATTTCGTCAACAAAGAGTACTTTGCTTCGCATGACAGCATCAAAATTCGGATAGAAATGGATGAAATGTGGAGTTATTATCATGATAAGAAACATCAAATTTGGTTATGGTGGGCAATCGACCATGACACAGGTGAAGTTGTTGCATATTGGTTCGGCACGCGGGAACACGAAAATCTTGATAAACTCATAAAGTTACTAGACCCACTGGAAATTGGCAAGGTTTATACTGATGGTAATTATGCGTATTTTAAGCGTTTTTCTGAAGATGTTCTTGTTGTAACCAAGAAAAATACTCAAAAAATCGAGAGAAAACATTTATCTTTAAGAACTTGGTGTGCAAGATCGGTCAGAAAAGGTATTTGTTTTTCAAAAAGCGAGCAAATGCACAAAATTGTAATTGGTCTGGTTATAAATATCTGGTTTTTTGGTCATGTTTCATTGTACCAATAAATTTAGAACACAACCGATTATTGCAGTCATATCAAAGATGATATCGTTGTCGTCCCATATATGTCGCGTGACGACGCCATCTACCGTCTTAGATACGCGCATACCGTTAGGCCATATTTGTATGCAGACATGGATCTTCCATCATTTGTAGTTGTAGAGTACAATAAATGAAGCGGATCAACACATTTTTATTGGTCAATCCGCTTCATATCTCGTATAGTTCATTCTTTATTCTGTGTCACCAGAACCGACCCTATATCATATTGTTATGGTGCTACAATTTCTTTGATTGTAGCACACTTGTCGCATAGCTTTTATATTAGCGATTTTTTTGAGCTTCTTGGAGCTTTGCATTAATTTTCTGTAAAAGAGTCAATACTGCACCCAACGTACCGCCAATTGTCCCACAAAGAATTACAAGTCCAACATATAAAAAAATAAAGTTATCGTGTGGCAAAATATGTCGAAATGACTGTTGGGTAACTACCATCCCCATCACTATCAGAAGCATTACTATATTAGTTATCTTTTTCACGATATATACACTTACCTTCCGTTTTATTTTTAATGGGGTATACCACTCAAAAAGTATCCAAACCCAATCCACATAAGTTATTGATCCTACTTTGGGCTTTCAAAGTTCATCAATTATTTTTCACGCCCCGCTTCCCTTTGCAGTTTTCTGTCGACTTTTTCCAATACATAGAATGCATAAAGTAATACAACGTGAATCATCGCTACTATAATTGTGAGTGCACTGGATAAAAAAATACTTTTAGTCAGCGGCAAAACATCGAAAAATGAATAGATGATTAATAGTAGTGCCACCGTGGATGCAATAATTATGGGAATTACTATGCGCTTTATGTTCATACAGATGCTCTCTCCTTCCATTATGTTAAAAAACAACTATGTGTTTGCTCTGGTAAAAAACTTAACCTTTGAATTCCCCCTAGACTCATTACTCGTCAGTCATCTTTTAGAATCTCGTATATCGTTGTTCCCATGAATGCAGTAGCTGTAGATTCAAGCCCCAGTGCGGCGGCTCCAGCAATAGTAAAACTCGGAATTGATATCCCGTCTGTCAAGACCGCAGCCGCAAATCCCGCCTGTGCCCCTTTTACAGCTCCAAGCGTAGTTCCAGCAATAGCAGCTGCTGTAGTGGCTCTTACAACGTTACCCCAATCTATGTTGCCCCAACCCATTTGTTCTAAGCTAATATCCCCGTTTAGGCTACTTCCATGCATAACCAAATCATTTGTACTATATCGCCCTGAAGTGGAATTCGACACGTAGAGAGTGTTCTCCATCGTTGCTTGTTGCTTAGATGTTATCCCAGATTTTGAAATATCATTTAATGCCGTAGAATTTTTAAAATATGCCATATCAGGGATACTACTTTTTGCAGGTGCATTCGTTTCGTTTCGAAATGGGGTATATGAAGAGCCAATATCAATTTTAGAACTTGTGTTGCTTGCAGCCGCACCCACTGAACTGGTAAATCCTGCGCCAATCCCTGTAGAACTTGTTGTCCCAAGTAAGGCTGCAGATATGACCGCACCGACCGATGATCCGCCCTTACCAGCACTCGTTACTGCATTGTTCTTGCTAACAGACGCTGCATTCGCGACAGACTTTGCTATTGAAACGATCGTACTCGATTTCGATGCGGAACCACTTGTAGAAGATTTTGTGGTGCCCTTAACAGTTGAGGCCTTCATAGCCACAAGCCCACTCGGATCAATAAATCTAATTGGATTATTTCCACAATACGAATACCAATTAAACCCACTTCGCATCGGATCCTCACTCTTAAACCGCCCTGTGCTCGGGTCATAATACCGTGCCCGAAGGTAAATGGCACCCGTCTCCAAATCCATATACTCTCCGGCATACCGGAAGGGGTTTGTATCCTTCGGATCTGGCGTCTTCGTCAGCATAGCCCCTGCCCAATCGGCATGGTCGCTACTGTTTGACCCATCCGGGTCGACAATCAGCAGAAGGGACTGCTTGCCTGTTACATCCACG
>JAVBJY010000085.1:0-21623 GCA_031546735.1 Eubacteriales bacterium | reverse complement strand
CCCGACGCATCCACCACACTTTTGTTCAAATACTCAATCGCGGACGTCAATTCGTCAATCTCTTTCAGCCCTGTCTGTTTAAACTGAATCTCTTTGCCGCTATGCACGCTTTTGATAAATTTAGAAAGCTTGGAAATGTCTTTTGTGGATACGTACGCAACGATGGACACGATGAGAATGGCCAAACCCGTCACGAGCAGGATCACCCCAAGAATGACATGTTGTACATGATGTGACATACTGGTAATGACACTTTTTTCGACAAACCCTGTCAACTGCCAATTGATATCCGAAAAAACAGAATGTTCGCTATACAAATGGATCGGGCGGGAAATGCAGTAGAACGATTTGTCATTCAGCCGCACCTCTTTCATATAGTCGCTTTGGCGTACATCCTGCAACGCAAGCATATCGCCCTCTGCAATGTATCGTTCTGAAATAGGTCCACTCGGGATGTACCAATTTAAGTTTAGCACCCCGTCGCCCATCCCTGCCACCACGAAAAAGCTATTTTTATAAGGCATGGTTTTATAGGGAAGCAAGCCTTGCGACAAATAATACATCGAAACCTCGATGCCATATACGCCATACGCCTCCCCATTTTCGTTAAGGAGTGGCACCGTGTATGTAATAACCTCTTGGTTGTCTCCAAACATAACCGTAGGGGCTGACCAGTAGCCAAACACATCCAGTGTTCGATCCTTGTTCATCTCTGACGAAAAAATCGGCTGGTAGAAAAATGCATTTCCTTCTTTCGAAAGGTCCATATCGACATCCCAATTGATGCCAAGCGCGATTTTCTTTTTCTGAGCGATAGAGAACGGCCCTACCTCCATGGACAAAGAAGAAGTATCCTTCTTTTTAAAGTCGGGGGAGGCATCGCGAATGTAGATGGCAGAATGTGCTTCTCCTGCGTGCTTGTTTAGGTTGCTGTTATTAAAAATGACAAACGCACCTGTAATCTTATTATCGCCCAGTGAGGATATGACCGAATCCGCACAAATATCGGCTACCTGCAAGTAGAGCGCGTCATCTAGATAGAGTTTGCTTGGATCTACATGATGTGCTTGTGCAAACGCGAGTATTTCTCCATTCAAAAGATTTGTCTTGATGACTGCATCCGTTGAGATTGTCGTCATGCTTTGGTTAAATGCAACCGCGCGCTGTGAAACTGTCTCATAAAATATACGAGACGCCTCTGAATTGAGCGAACTGAATATGCCAGACAATGCAAGAGCGCCCAAAATGACCATGCCTTGCATAATCACGATCAATATCATGGAAAAAAAAGTCCGACCTGCAAGGGAGCCCCTCATTGCTTTGCATCGCTTTACAAATGAATTTTTGACTGCGGCTACAAAGGTCGTTATTGTCTGGTTCATGGATAACACTCATTCCCTAAAGTAAATTTCAATTTAACTCGATGTAACCGATTTGCAATGCGCTGAGCTCTGCTTTTAATGTCTTGATCCAATCTTGATATCGCTGTTCGACGTCTAAGCTTGTTTCGATTTGTTGCATCGGTATGTGCTGTGCCCGTTTTGCGCGAACGATCTCCCTATCCTCGCTTACGATCTGTTGCATCGTTTCTTGAATTTTTGCTCTGGCATCATAGCTGTTTGCAAAAGGCGTCACCGCATAGGTTTTTCCTTCTAACAGCTGGGCAAGCCCCCTTTTATAAACGCCTGCGACAATGATATCCTCTTGCGCTTTGGTTTCACTGCTGCCTTCAAACGCGTTTAATTGGCTTGTAAAGGCAGGGTCTTGATAGCTTTTTCGTTTCACCGGTATATAACCCGTGCTCATAGAAAATTTGATGTTTTGCTTCGAATCTGTAAACCATTTGATAAAGATCGTGGACGCCTCTTCTTCGGCTTCTGACCCTTTTGTGACACACATGCCAGCACCTTGCCGCATGGCCAACGGTTCTGCACCTTTAAAAGAAGGATACGGCATCGCCAAAAATGAAATGTCTTGCTCTTGATTGTCCTTTATGACTGCGGTGGGAAAATGTGAGGCACTTGACGTTGAGCCCACAAAGGCGATGATGTTGCCTGTCTTGATATCGTCTGTACAAAAACGACCGACGGTGGAAAAATAGCCTAACGCCATTCCTCTGTAATAAAGATCAAATGCTTTTTTGAGAACCGAATGATCGAGAACGATACGCCCTGTACCATCCCCGTTGGCGTCAAACAAATCGACGCCACGTTGCTTGCAGGCGGCAATCATGTAGTTTGCGACCGACTCGACCCCCATAAAGGCTCGTCCTGTTTCCTTGTCGGGGGCGCATTGTGCCGTCCATTCGTAAAATTGCTTAGACGCATCATAGATCGACTCCCATGTGGAAAGCATCGCGTCATCCGTCCATTGTTTCTCTGCTTTAAATTGCTCCCATTCTGTATCGTTTACATACAGAATCTCGGTTGATTTTACGACAGGAATGATTTGTAATTTGCCACCTTTAAATTGTCCGTCTTTAATAAAGATGCCCATATATTCATCCGTCTCATCTTTTGAAAAATAAGGCGTCAAATCTGCCAGCTTTCCTGTCTCATTAATTTTGTATGCCATGTCTGCATAAGATGAAAAAAGATCGGGCATGAGCTTTCCGCCGTTTATACCGTCGGCTGACTGTAACACATCTGCCTCCAAATCGGCAATCGATCCATACCCAACGGCTTGAACGATAATGCCCTTCTCAAATCCGACCGTTTTGTTAAATTCTGCTACCGCATCGTCTAACGATATCTTGTTTCGCCCCACATAATAATGCCACAACGTTAGCGTAATCGGCGCATCCTTATCCAGTGCAGATTTTTTCTGACAAGCGGATACAGCGACAAACACAACGGCACAAAGGAGGCACAAAACAAAAAATTTCTGGTGCGTCTTCATTACCTATCTCCTCGTCGATTGACGATGTAGATGAGTCTGATTAAATTTGCAATGGCAACGCCCAGTGCCGCAACATAGGTTAATGCCGCCGCGCCAAGTACCTTTTTGACGCCAGGTGTTTCGTCCGGCGACAATAAGCCATAGTCACCCAAAATAGCAACGGCACGACTAGAAGCGTTAAATTCTACAGGCAACGTAATCAACTGGAACGCAACCACCACCGCAAATAATAAAACGCCAAGTTGTGCCAGCAGGTGCCCATAAGGAGAGCCTGTAAACGCGCCGAGTAAAAGCCCGATTAAGATAAGGGGCGTAGACGCTTTTGTGCTGATGTTTACAACAGGATAAATCGAGTTGCGCATTGTAAGAGGGATGTATCCCTCGTCATGCTGGATCGCATGACCGCACTCGTGTGCCGCCACACCGATGGCCGCGATGTTTCTTTGGTCATGCACCGCGTCCGACAGGCGCAGTACCTTCGCGCTTGGATCATAATGATCGGTTAAATTGCCGCTGATACGCTCGATTGACACATCGTTGACGCCTGCTCTGTCTAAAATCTCACGGGCGGCTTGGGCACCTGTCAACCCCTTGGCGCTCTGCACCTTTGCAAATTTTTGAAAGGTAGAATTTACCTTCGCTTGGGCGATAAATGCAAAAATTGCTGTTGGAATCAAAATAATAATTGTCCAATCAAAGAACATACTAAAACCCCTCCTATTTTCATTTTCACTTGGTCACCCCAAAGTAGGCCGCCTTATGTAGGGCAGTATCCTCGACCAAGACATCACACGCGAGCCATGACAACTGTCTTTTGATACTGTCTGTTAATGCTTTCATTTTCATCTTCTTAGTTCTTGCATGGCTATCTGTGACACCTTCTACAAAAAGCACCACTTGCAATTTTGCCTCTTGTCGGCCAACCTTGCCCGCCAAACTTTCAAAATACGGATCCAACGACGCTGCATTGCTCGACTTTTCTTTTTTTGTACTTGCGCCAAACAAGCAGGCGAGGGACATGGCCACTTTTTTTGCCACTTCAATATCTAGACTTTCCTCACCGTCTCTTAATTTGTTTGATACTGTTCGCCAAGTATTGTCCATTTCGTAGCCTGTAAAATTTTTAACTTCTATCATTAAGACAACCGACGACGACAAAGCCATCATATCAATCCCTTTCGAACCAGGAAGCTTGTTGAAGTATTGTCTATAGAAGTTTGTCTCGTCAAATTTGATGACTTGGTATGAAGGGGCAAAGTCAAATCGCAAGCCGCTCTCTTCAATTGTCATAAAACATCCCCTGCTCTCTCTCGTATAGCAAATCAAATTCTTCCATTATGCTATTGTGCGAAAGCTCTGCTATTGTATGAGATGATTCATGTCTTATGATGCCTTCGCTTCGGTAGAGGGATATAAACCGAATGTCTAATGTATTTTGATTCGCCTTAGGATACGCAGAAATTAGATTGAAGCATTGTTGCACAAAATAGTCGTGGGTCGTAATGAAAACCTGTACGCCCATTTTAGCGAGCGCAACCAACGTCTCGCATATGGGTCTGATCATCATGGGATTCATATTCGTTTCAGGTTCATCCCAAAACAAAACGGAATTTTTACCTAGACTTCCTGACAGAATCAAGTACATAATTGTGGCTATTTTGCGATATCCTTCAGATAACAGCCCCATTTCAAATTCTCCCGAACCTTTCACCTTCAAAAAGAATTTTTTATCCTTTTGAACAATGGTTGCGTCTAAAATCTTCTCTAGTTTATCCATGATCTGGTTCTGCTCTTTTGTGTTCGCACCTTTTTTTAATGGTTTGCCTAATAATCTAGCCAAATCATAGTAGGTTTCTTCGAAGGCAATATAGTAATCATCATACAGCGATGTAAAATTCTCTGTGGATGAGATAATTTCCTTTGGCGGAATATACACGATTTCTGTTTCTGCGTCCACCTGTATATTCGGAAATTTCACGTCCATCCGTTTCTCTTGCCGATTTCCAAACCCAAATGACAGAACATCCGTACTGTCAAATAGGCTAATGTCAACATCGGTTCGATTGCTGCCCTGTTTTCGCCCGACCAATCGTCCGATCGCGGCATCATCTGGTCTAAAGACGCCTTGTAGCTTTGCCACCATGGTTTCTTCTAGTTGTTCTTTTGTCTTGTCTGCTTTCCCACTGTTTACTTCTTTTATTACTTTTAGCGCACAATATAAAATTTTAAGCAACGCCGTTTTTCCGACGCTGTTTTCTCCGCTAATCACGTTAATGTTCTTTGAAAAGTCGATGGTTGCTTCGTTAAACAACATGAAATTGTTTGCATTTATTTTCTCAACCTTCAATATGTTCACCTCACATTTTTAGGTACGATTAGGATTTTTACAAATCCTCAACGAAATAACACACCTTTTCCGATGACATGCCCACGTAAATAATCAGACATACTCATCTTCTTGCCACCTTGCCCTTGCACTTCTGTCAGAAGCAGTGCGCCGTCTCCCGTTTTGACAACGATGCCCTCGCCTTTTACAACGTCGATGACTTCGCCACATGCCGCTTCGCCTATCGTTTCACTTACGGCTGGCATCGCAACTGCTTTCCATATTTTAAGAACGTTGCCTTCCCATTCAGTATATGCATTTGGTGTCGGATTTAATCCCTTGACCAAGTTCATGATGTCGGCAGACGTCTTCGACCAGTCGATTTTGCCCATGCTTTTGTGAATCATCGGGGCATGGGTCGACTGGCTGTCGTCTTGCTTTTGTCTGGTGGACGTGCCGTTTTCAATCGACGCCAGCGCCTCTATTAGCGCATCAGCCCCGACTACGCTCATTCTGTCGTGCAATGTGCCGTACGTATCGTCCGCTTCAATCGGCATTTCCCGTTTTAAAATCATGTCGCCCGTGTCCATGCCCTTGTCCATGTACATAATGGTAACGCCCGTCTTGGTGTCTCCGTTTAAGACCGCCCACTGAATCGGCGCCGCCCCTCTGTACGCGGGCAAGAGAGAGCCATGCACGTTGACACAGCCATATTTTGGCATCGTTAAAATAGACATTGGCAATATTTGCCCATAGGCAACCACAACAAAGAGATCGGCTTCAAATTGTGAAAGGGCATGTATAAAATCTTCGTCTCTTGCCTTCGTTGGCTGTAGCACGGGAAGACCTTCTGCCAATGCCGCTTCCTTTATAGGTGAATATATAATTTTTTTGCCTCTGCCGTTTGGCTTATCCGGTTGGGTCACCACGGCTACAATCGTGTGCGCTGTTAACAAACGCTTGAACGTCTCCACTGCAAACGTCGGCGTTCCCATGAATATAATTTTCATCTATTCTTCATCATCCTCATATTCGTCGTCCTCTACATCGTCTTCGTATGGCTCTATCATCTTGTCCGTGTATAAAATTCCGTCTAAATGGTCGATCTCATGGCATAACGCAACCGCCAACATGCCTTCGCCCTCGACCTCGATCACCTCGTCGAACCGATTGCGCGCCACTACCTTCACTTTTTCTGGGCGGCATACCTTGCCTTTTTTGCCCGGAATACTCAAACAGCCTTCGTACTCTGTCTTTTCTCCTTTGGTTTCTACAATTTGGGGATTGATCAATTCTAACAGACCGTCACCCACATCAATGACAACCACTCGCTTTAACACACCCACCTGTGGTGCCGCAAGGCCAACGCCCTCGTAGTCATCCATTGTCTCTTTCATGTCGTCCAACAATGTTAAAATTCTTTGGTCAATTGTTTTTACTTCTCGGCTTTTTTTTCTTAACAATTCGTCGTCTTCAAGTCGGATTATTCTAAGTGCCATGTGCTGTTCTCCTTTACTGTATCAAAACTGGATTTAATGTTAAGCTGACGTTGATGCCTGTCAGTTCTTCTTTTTCTTTTAACTTGTCCACACAGTATATAACAAAATTTTTGAGCCGCTCTTCGTCCACCGCCTTCACGATGAGTTTCCAACGGTATTGCTTTTTGATTTTTGAAATAACGGCGGGGGCAGGGCCCAAAAACTCAAATATGTTCTTTTTGCTGTTGTAGTAGGTCATAATGTTTAAGAGCTTATACAGCTTCATGATGATTTTTTTTTCATCCTCGCCCACAAACATGATAAAGAATATGCTAGAAAAAGGCGGATATATCATTCGCCTTCTCAATGTGATCTCATGGTTATAAAACTCGGCATAGTCGTTGTTCTTTGCGTACTCGATGCTGTAGTGCTCGGGGTTGTACGTTTGGATATACACCTTGCCATAGGTGGCGGCGCGTCCGGCGCGTCCCGACACTTGTGTCAAAAGCTGAAACGTATTTTCTGCCGAGCGATAATCGCCCGTGTTTAAAGAAAGATCGGCGGCAATGACGCCGACGAGAGATACATTGGGGAAGTCAAGACCTTTGGCAATCATCTGTGTGCCGATCAAAATATCAGCCTTGCCCGACGCAAATTTCTTTAAGATTGCATCGTGGCTCCCTTTGTTTTTTGTCGTATCCATATCCATCCGAAGCACCACGGCTTCGGGTAGTATTTTCATCACTTCGTCTTCAATCTTTTGGGTGCCGACACCAAAATATTTAATGTATTTTGACTCGCATACCGGGCAAACCTCAGGATTTTTAACCGTTACGCCACAATAGTGGCAACTGAGTTTATCTGTGTTTAAATGATACGTATAGTTTACGTTGCAGTTTTCGCATTTCATCACGGCACCGCACTTGCGGCAGGAGACGAAGGTGGAATGACCGCGCCGATTTAAAAACAAAATCGTTTGCTGCTTCTTTTGTAGGTTCTCTTCTATTTCTTTTAGCAGTTCGTCGCCGAAAATGGATTTGTTTCCGTTGGCGAGCTCTACCCGCATGTCGATGATATATACATCCGGAAATTTTTTATTGACCCGCTCTTTCAATTCGACTAGTTCGAACTGCCCCGACGTGGCACCGTAGTAAGTCTCAACCGACGGCGTCGCGCTTGCAAAGATAACGGTGGCACCGGTCAGTGCGCCTAGCTTGACGGCCACTTCCCGCGCATCATACTTTGGTGTTGTTTCTGATTTATACGAGTTCTCATGTTCTTCATCGATAATGATGATCCCCAGATGCTCGAAGGGCGCAAACACGGCTGAACGCGGGCCGATCATAATGGATATGTGCCCGTTTCTCGCTTTTGTCCACTGGTCGTAGCGTTCACCGGCCGATAATCGGCTATGGGTCACCGCCACCAAATCGCCAAACCGCCCCACAAATTTTTCAACCGTTTGGGGCGTCAACGAAATTTCGGGCACAAGCACGATGGCTTGCTTTCCTTTTTTTAAGACGGCATCGATGGCTTGCATGTAGATTTCTGTTTTGCCGCTTCCGGTTACGCCATGGATAAGGATTGGCTTTTGATCTGACGCCTTGTCCAGATTGATAAAATCAATGGCGCTTTGCTGCTCGTCTGTGGGCGAGAGCTTGCCCGTTTTTTCATACGCATCTGTGTTGTAGAAGGGTATGCGTGCCTTTCGTTGTTGCACAATTTTTGGCATAATGCACATCAAACACTCCGACAGCGTCGTATAATACTTGTCCTTCATCCACTTGGCAAGCGTAATCCGCGTCTCTGAAAACACAGCAAACGTATCCAGTATGCGAAGGATGGACTTCATCTTGTCCGCAGGAACGTCTGTTTCATCTGAAAAGCCGATGACGTACCCTTCTCGCTCTGTATTTCCTTTGCCAAAGGGAACCGACACGCGCATACCGATACACAATGTATCTCTACAGTCGTCGGGTATATTATAATGAAACACTCTGTCGATATCCTTGTGGGATATCGACAGGATTACCTCGGCATAGCGCATATAAAAACTACCTTTCCCCCGCAGTCAGGAATGTTAATCCCTAACGCAGTATCGTACCATGGCGTGGCGGCTATGGCCGTTTCACCTTAATTAGAATCCTCATTTTCAAAATAGAGCGCTTCAGACGGCTCTGCATCTGTAAACTCGGACGAACCGTCATAGATATCTTCTGTGTCTTCGTTGACAGCGCCTTTTACGATTTTGATTTTGCCTTGGTATAGCTCGTCAACCGCGATTGAAAGCGGCTTGCCTTTTTTCATGTTGGTCATGGAGTCGGCACCGTCTATAATTTGTCTTGCGCGCTTTGCCGCCGCAATTACGATTGTATAACGGCTTGTGATTGCGTTGTCTCCGTCTGATTCTCTGTTCAATACTTCCATTAATTCTGCATAAGAAGGTCTTAACATAATTTACGCATCTCCCTTTATTTTGTGTATGAGGCTTAGATTTCGAACTGCCCTCATCTTCTCTGCCTCGACGATTACATTGATATCGTCTACCGCTTTCTCAACTGTTTCATTAATCACTACATAATCATATTTATATAATATGCTGAATTCTTCTTGGGCACGCCCCATTCTCATTTCGATTCGTTCTTTATCCTCTGTGCCCCGTGTCACCAATCGGTGTTTAAGTTCGCCAATGGTCGGCGGCGTCAGAAAAATCAAAACGGCATCTGGATACATCTTTTTTACTTGGAGGGCACCGACAACCTCAATTTCCAAAATGACGGTTTTGCCTTGTGCAACCAGTGTGTCCACATATTTTCTTGGCGTACCATAAAAATTGCCGCAAAATTCGGCATACTCCAACAGCTCACCGTCTGAAATCATTTGTCGAAACTGTTCGTCTTCGATAAAAAAATAATGTTTCCCTTCTACTTCTATCGGTCTCGGCTTTCTTGTGGTGGCAGAAATAGACAGGCTATACGTTTCGTCTTTGACCAACTCATTTACAACCGTACCTTTTCCTGCACCCGAAGGCCCCGATATAATAATCAACAATCCTCTTTCACTCATTTGTACACACCTTTTCCCCTATATATTATGCCTTTGTTGCTTCGTCATCTCGAAATAATTCTGCCGATGTGTCATTTATATCCTTCGCGCCAATCCGATTGGCGACGGTCTCTGGCTGAATCGCAGACAGTATGATATGGTCGCTGTCTGTAATGATGACGGCTCTTGTCCTTCGGCCATATGTGGCGTCGATGAGTGCAGCTCGCTCCCTCGCCTCTTGAATCAACCGCTTGATGGGGGCAGACTCGGGGCTTACGATGGCAATGATGCGGTTCGCCATTACGATATTTCCAAAACCGATGTTAATCAGGTTCACTTTTGACATGTCGTTCTTCTCCTTAGGGCTTATCCATTTCATACGCCCTCATTCAATGTTCTGAATTTGTTCTCTTATCTTCTCGATTTCGTTTTTTAAATCAACAGTAATGTTCGTGATGTTCAGGTTGTTTGACTTAGACGCAATCGTATTGGTCTCTCTGATCATCTCTTGTACAAGAAAATCAAGCTTCCTGCCAACGGGTTCTGTTTCGTCCACAATGGTTTTAAACTGATCGATATGGCTTGAAAGCCTCGTCAATTCTTCGTCGATGCAGGAGCGGTCTGCGAAGATCGCAAGTTCTGTCATCAATCGCGCCTCTGAAATGTCTCCGGCATAGATTTCTTTTAACCGGTCACTTAGCCTTTGCCTGTATTCTGCCACAACCGTTGGCGCATATTCAGCCACCCCTTGGGCAAGACTGGCAACAAGGGTCAGTTTTGTAAGCAAATTCTTTTTAAGGGCTTCGCCCTCTACTTCACGCATCGAAATAAACTGCTTTAATGCCGCTTCTGCCGCCAAAAGCAGTGTGTCATATAACTCGCCCTGGGCACCACTGCCATCTTCTAAGCTCTTCTCCACAGACACAATGTCTGGGTATCTGGCAACCAGTTCAAGGGGAATACTTCCTTCTAAAGAATATCGTGCTTGCATATGTTGCAGTTCTTTTACGTATGCATCCGCCAAAATCTCGTTCAGCTTGAATTTGATATCCTCTGCCGCATACGTCTCGAACGATATATATACATCTGTCTTGCCCCTAAAAATATCTGCGGTAAACCGCTTTTTGATTTTATCTTCAAACGGATTTAGGCTACGTGGCAATTTAATGTTGATGTCGTTGTATCTGTGGTTCACGGATTTTATCTCTACGACAAATTTTCGGCTGTGTTCAAGGTGTTCTCCTCTGCCATAGCCTGTCATACTTCTCATCATTCTCACCTCAATTGTCTACTCTTAAACATGCCTCGTTTGGTACGGCCTGTTTGGGCAATGTTCTCCTGTAATGCTATGCCAGATTATTTTGTAAAGCTAATTATACTATGTTATAATTTAGTGTGCAAGTTCATTTGAAATTAACAAGGAAATAAGGCAATGGATGGAAGATGACCCACCGCCTTAAGAGAGGAAACCAATATGGCATTTGACGGTTTAACAATAAAAAATATTCTACACGAAATAGAGGACACCATCGTCGGCGGGCGTATCGAGAAGATTTATCAGCCCGAGAAAGATGAAATTATTTTGTCCATACGAAGCTTGGGACAGGGGTATAAGCTGTTGCTCTCGCCCAATCCATCACACCCACGGCTACATTTTACAAACATCGCAAAGGACAACCCCATGACGCCGCCTTTGTTTTGCATGGTTTTGCGAAAGCACCTAAACAACGGCAAAATTTTAGAGATCACCCAGCCAAACTTTGAACGTATTGTCTTCATCCACATCGAGTCCATGAACGAGATGGGCGATTTTACAAGAAAGAAACTGATTATTGAGATTATGGGACGACACAGCAACCTCATTTTGGTGGACGAGAACGACACCATCCTCGACAGCATCAAGCACATCTCAAATGACAAAAGTTCTGTTCGTGAGGTGCTACCAGGACGAACGTACGTGTTTCCACCCGCTAAAGAAAAGCTTGACACGCTCTTGTTCCAAAAGGATGCCTTTTTGGCTTTACTTACCGACAAGAAAAGTGTCACCGCACAGACGGCGATTTATGGTTCGTACAACGGCATCAGCCCAGTTGTCGCGTCGGAGATTTGCTTTCGCGCGCATGTTGACCCCACTTTGTTCTGCGGACAATTAACCGAAGCCGACTGCCTCGCCCTCGCTGACTGCTTTCAGTCGGTGGTGGAGGATTTGAAAGCCAACCGGTTTTCTCCATCGATTATCAAAGATGAACACAACAAAATCGTGGAGTTTGCGCCCATTGACATGACGCAGTTTGGGCAATATAAAAAAGTACACTACGAATCCATTTCTGTGATGATGGAGGAGTATTATAAAGAAAAAGATTCTGTCTACCGCATGAACCAAAAAACAACGACGCTTCGGAAGCTAACCCAACAAAACATTGAACGCTGTGTAAAGAAAAAAGAAATGCAACAAGCGACACTGGAAGACATTGCAGACCGTGACGAGCTGAAGCGATTCGGCGAATTAATCACCGCCAACATCTACAGCATTGAAAAAGGCATGACGACATTTACGACCACCAACTACTACGAAGAGGATGCACCAGACATCACCATCAAGCTCGACCCAACGCGCACCCCTTCCGAAAATGCACAAAAATATTTTAAGCAATACAACAAGGCAAAGCGAACCTTCGAGGCATTAAAAACGCAGATCCAGCAAAACGACGAAGAGCTTGCCTACCTAGAAGGGATTCTCGTTTTTCTACAAACAGTGACCACTGAGCAGGACATTGCAGAGATTCGAAACGAGTTGGTTGCCGAAGGTTTTTTGAAAAAGAACAAGGCGAAAAAAAACAATGGGCGAAATGAAAAAAAATCGAAGCCGTTGCACTTTGTATCTTCCGATGGGTTCGACATATATGTAGGCAAAAACAACAGTCAAAACGACGAACTGTCGATGAATTTTGCCAAGCCCAATGACATCTGGTTGCACACAAAGAACATCCCTGGCTCTCACGTCATCATCGCCGCGGATGGCAAGGAGGTGCCCGACCAGACGCTGACAGAAGCCGTGAACATCGCCGCTTTTTACAGCAAGGCAAGTACGTCTAGCCTTGTGCCGGTAGACTACACCGAGAAGCGGAATTTAAAAAAACCCGCTGGCGCGAAGCCCGGGTTTGTGATTTTTAAGAAAAACAAGACAGCGCATATTACACCGGATGAAGCGTTGGTGAACGCGCTGAAGAAGGGGTAATTTAACCTAGAGCCTGTATTCATTACCGAAAATGCCCAGTTCATAGAGGGTTTTCTATCAATTTGTACCGGGAACGGCATACCATTTGAAATCTTTTGAAGATTTTAGTCACTACGCAATGGAAAACTCTCAGCGATTCAGGCGTTTAGAAGTATGAATATGGGTTCTTATGTAAATCTTATTCATATTCTTTTATATCTGGATCCGACAAATGCTTACCATCCATATATTCCAACACCAAATCTAAGAATCTTTCATAATGAGTATCCTTATAATCTTGCTGTGTAAACTGCTGGCTGTTGATCTCAAGAATAACAACATCTTTAGATAATATTTTTTCCCACCATTCATACCCGGGCTTCGATTCATCCGCTACCCATTGGGAATTCTCATGTATTTTGTTATGCTTTCTAAAATAATAATAAAAGTCTATGTCTTTTACAATACTATTCTCAAATAGCATACTGGTCAGATGCCAGCAAAAACTCCCACCGATAATACCAAGACTTGGTACAAAAGCTTCTGCTTCCTTCGATTCTCGGAATGATACTTTAGGCGTATCATAATTGTAAATTTCAAAGGTCAAGCCGGACTTATTGCGTTTATTTGAGACTGCGATTAAATTCAGTGTGACTGCCAAATCGGCGTCTTCACCAAAAGGCATTCTGTCTACTGTTATCTTGTCAATGGTTAGTGCATTCATTGGACGTGGTTCTATGCTTTGCAGTCTACTTATCAACTCGGCTGCGGTATAGTAAGTGCCCAGGTCGTTCCAGTGTATACCGCCTCTACAGAACAATGGATATGGCTGTAACGCCTTCTGTGAAAGAGTGATTTCTTGGCCATCAAGATAGTGCACCCCTTTTTTATCAAATATTTTTTTCAATTGTTCATACTCGGTTAAACCTTTCTTTTGTTTTAAGAATGCGCTTGGTATATACTCGGGGTACGTATACGCCTTACTTGGTGTAATAAGAATAAAGAATGGCTTTCCTAGCTTATCAAAAAAAGATTGCACTGTAAGAATTTTTGAAACCAATTCATCGTATGAAGTATCTGTTTCTTCAACCAGATTGCAATATGCGTCAATGTACTCTTGCTTAAGCAGTTGATTTTTTTTACCCACAATGATCGTGTCATTGTAAGACTTTTTAAAAAGGGAATAGTATATTTGACTATTCGTCCTTATAAATGCCTCTCGCAGTGCAAAATTTTGTGAAAACCACTTACTAAACTGGTTCTGATATTCCTTAGAACTCCAAGACGCTACATTTAATTCTGGTTTATCTATATTTATAGAAACACCACCTAGATGCGCCGTGTTTAAAAAATTAATAACCTTATTGCTGCTCACCTTGTGCAAACCCATAAAAATCATGGGTGCACTAATGAGTAGAAAAGACAAAAAAATCAGAACCTTATAAACTCTTGTATACATACCGTCCTCCTAAAATTTAAAATATAAAAATGGGCTAAAGTCTACGGCAGCAACCTTGCAGATCGATATGACCAAAAGCAGAGAAGCAATGACCAAACCTACATCAAATTTTGAGTTGCAGTATTTTTCCATAATGTGCTTGTACAACTTTGTTCCTGGAAAAAAGCTGATTACAATTGCTATGATAAAGAAAAACTTTATATTGTTCGTTAGGTAAATAAATTTACCCTGCATCTCCAGTGGGTTAAACATTGATTGCAAATAGTAACCAACTTGGTGAAAGCTGTCCGCTCGAAATATAACCCAACTGATTACGATGAAAAAAAATGTCAGTACCATATGTACAAAATCATTTTCAATGATTTTGATTTTTTTGGTATACAGTATCTTATCAAGTACCATGAATAATCCATGATATGCCCCCCAGATGACAAATGTCCACTGCGCACCATGCCATAAGCCTGATACAAAGAAACATACCCACAGATTAAAATATGTTCTACTCACTGATTTTCTGTTCCCACCAAGTGGTATGTAGATATATTCCTTTATCCACGACGATAGCGAAATATGCCATCTGCGCCAGAACTCGGTGAAGCTTTTAGATATATATGGGCTATTAAAATTTTCTTTAAACGTGAAACCAAAGATTTTACCTAAGCCTATCGCCATATCGGAGTAACCCGCAAAGTCAAAGAAAATTTGAAATGTAAAGCATAAAATTCCAATCCAAGCATTTGAAAATCCCAACTGATTTTGTGGCAAACTGAAAACGATATTTGCCACCTCGGCGAGAGTGTCCGCAATAAATACTTTCTTAGCCAATCCAAAAGAAAACCTCTTAATGCCATCCATGATCGAGGTTAATTCTATATTTCGCGAGAGGAGCTGTGGCTCCATATCATGATACTGAAGTATTGGACCTGAAATAAGCGGTGGGAATATAAATATGTACAATAGATACGTTACAAAATTATCCGCTGGCTTGCCTCTCATCTTGTAAACATCAACTAAATACGCTATTTTATGAAAAACAAAAAATGAAATACCAATAGGCAGAACTATACTTGTAAAATTTAGAGAGGATACGCCCAACTTAATCAAAATTAAATTAACATTTTCAATAAAGAAATTAAAATATTTATAGTAACAGAGGAGAGCAACATTTAATACGATAGAGATAAACAAAAGTGCTTTTCTTGTCGGCGCATTCTGATCGTATTTATAAATTAACTTTGCTATAAACCAATCAAATAGAGAACATATTAGAGCTGTGAAAACAAATCTTGGTTCTCCCCATGCATAAAATAATAGACTAAATAAAAGCAATACAAAATTTCTGAGTTCAGCTCTGACTAAAAAGTACACTACTATGAGCACAGGTAAGAATATAAATAAAAATATAGGGGAGCTAAAAACCATTCGAAAAATTCCTCCTTCAAAAAATCATACATCTTCGATTCAATTATACATTGTTTCTTTACGCAGAGAATAATCCTTATACAACACAACGTGAAAATGAATGTACTTATTTATTTAAACATCTGTACATTCTAACACACATTCGTTTCAACTTATACAAACCACCACCGTCTAATTTGGGTGCAATGTTATCACGCCATCTATTTGCAACAGTATAAACCATAACCGTGACAATGCGCAAATCTTTTTTCGACAAAAAATATGTGTCATATAATTCTTCTCTTACGAAAAAAATCACGTGACACATATTTTTTTATACCGATATTCAATTGACCAAATGTACAAATTAGCGATAGCTACCCAATGTGGGTTTATAGTGGTTTAACAAAGCGGATATAAAGTGATTGACTTCTCTCAATACTCCTGTACCGCAGCCCCATGAGAGGGTTGCGCTTTTTTTGTGTGTGCCCAAAGTGCCTTTTCGGCCTCCACCACAGCAATTGGTACAAACGACAAGCCCAACACAACCAACCACTGAATAGCCGTAAGCGGTATGACTTTAAAGATCAGTGCAACAGCCGGTATCATAATAACCGCCGCCTGCATGGCAAATCCAACCACAAACGCGCCAATCAAGTACATGTTCGACAGCAAGTCAATCGAGAATACCGATTCTTCTGTACGCATGTTAAACGCATGCACCAGTTGCGAAATGCTTAACGTGGCAAATGCCATCGTTCGACCAATGGTGAGGCTACCGAATAAAACGTTGCCAATGCTAAACGCTGTCAAAGCCAACAATCCGATCATGCACCCTTCTAGCCCGATCCTGACCCACAGACTTTTTGTGAACAGGTTTTTTTCATTTTTAAACGGTTTTCTGTCCATGATTTTTTCATCTGCCGGATCGAGCCCCAAGGCAATGGCGGGCAGTGAGTCTGTCACCAGATTAACCCAGAGCAAATGGATGGCCAACAGCGGGCTTTTGAAGCCCATTAACACCGCTGTTAAGATGGTTAATATTTCCCCGATGTTGCTAGACAATAGAAAATGTACAGACTTTCTGATGTTGGCATAGATGCCCCGACCTTCGCGCACCGCGTCTACAATTGTGGCGAAGTTATCGTCGGTTAATACCATATCGGCGGCACCTTTCGCCACATCTGTGCCGCTGACGCCCATGGCACATCCGATATCCGCCGCTTTCAATGCGGGGGCATCGTTTACGCCGTCGCCTGTCATCGCCACAATGGCACCTGTCGATTGAAATGCTTTTACGATGCGCACTTTATGTTCGGGTGATACCCTCGCAAATACGCTATACCGATAGATTGTCTTCGAAAGTTCTTCGTCTGAAATATTGGTGAGTTGCGCGCCAGTCAGCGCCTTGTCATACGCGTCCATGATACCGATTTTGCTTGCGATTGCCGTTGCCGTCTTGACGTGGTCGCCTGTAATCATCACCGCTTTTATGCCAGCATTTTTACAGATTTCAACCGCTTCGCGCACTTCCTCACGGGGTGGGTCGATCATGCCCATAAGACCCACGAAAGTTAACTCTACCTCTACCCCCTCTGGCGTCAGTTTATGGGGCTTTGTTGCCACTTCTTTATAAGCCACACCCAATACGCGAAGCGCCTTGTCTGCCAGTTTGTTGTTCTCAGCATGTATTTTTGCCTTTAAAGCAGACGTCAATTGCTTTTTGCCGTGGGCATCATAGTAGTGGGTACACTTCTCAATTAAAACGTCTGGTGCACCTTTTGTAACGATTAAAAATGTATTCTTTTGCTCATCGCGGTGGATGGTCGACATGAGCTTTCGGCTTGATTCGAAGGGCACCTCTGCCACCCGCATAAACGTTCTGTCCAGATTGTTTTTATCGACACCAAGACCTAACGCCGCCATCACAATGGCGGTCTCTGTCGGGTCACCTTGTGCCGTTTTGTGAAGTGAGCCTTCCTCCAAAACCGAATCGTTGCACATGGTCGCCAACTGCAAAATATACTTCTTTGTCTCATCAAGGCGCGGAAGGCTTTCAAATCCGTTGGATACCTCCACTACTTTCATTTTGTTCTGGGTAAGTGTGCCTGTCTTGTCCGAGCATATGACGCTGGCACTGCCCAACGTTTCAACTGCGGGCAACTTTCGTATGACAGCGTTTCGTTTTGCCATACGCTGTACGCCGATTGCAAGCATAATCGTCACAATAGCCGGAAGCCCTTCCGGAATCGCCGCCACGGCCAAGCTGACAGACGTCATAAACATTTCAAACGGTTCGATATTTCGAAGAAGACCGAGTAGAAAAATAACGAAGCAAATGGACAACGCACCAATGCCCAATACTTTTCCTGTCTCGGATAATTTTTTCTGTAGCGGCGTCTGGGGGTCATCGTGGCTTAAGATCATTGACGCGATTTTGCCCATCTCTGTGTGCATGCCGGTTTCGACGACGATGCCTTGTGCCCGCCCATAACTAATGCTACTTCCGGTAAACACCATGTTTCTTCGGTCGCCCAACTCTAACTTTTCTTTTAACACGCAGTCAAATTCCTTTTCAACGGGCACCGATTCGCCCGTCAGTGCAGACTCTTCCACTTTCAGATTCGACGTAGTCGTCAGCCGAATATCCGCTGGCACGTTGTCGCCCGCTTCAAGGACAACCAAATCGCCCGGCACCAATTCATGTGTCGGAATCGTCTGTAGCTTTCCACCTCGAATCACTTTGGCGTTTGGCGCAGACATATTTTTTAATGCCTCAAGCGCTTTTTCGGCTTTGCTTTCCTGCACGAGCCCCAGTGCCGCATTTAACACGACGATGAACAAAATGATAATCGCGTCAAAATAATCGTGCTCGCCCTGCATAAACGACAGAAAGATAGACAACCCCGCCGCAACAATCAAAATCAAAATCATAAAATCATTGAATTGCTTGATAAACCGCATGAGCAAGCTTTCTTTTTTCACTTCATTTAACTTGTTTTCGCCGTATTGACCTAACCGCTGACGCCCCTCCTCTTTTGATAACCCATTCTTCAGGTCGCACCCCAACTGATTTATGATATCTTGTACCTCTTTTGCGTGCCAGTTCATTTGTACATCACTCCATTTTCAATTTATTTTTGTTGGTCTGAGTCGGCTAAATAATTAGTATCACTTTTGTTTCAAAAAATACGCGGCTTCAAGCGTTTTTTCGAAACAACTTAGTGATACTTATTATTTAACGATCCCTTTGTATATGTATATTTGGCTTGTACACAATCTATTCCAACTTTTTTAAGACATGCACTCCTTTTCGCTGCACGGCGTAACGCGACAAGCCTCTTTCTCATATACTGCGATAGATCAAAAAAAAATCGATTTGGAAGTGATTGGATGTTGCAAACAATTATCATACTGGCAGTTTCTTTGAGCATCGACGCCCTCGGCATCGGCATATCGTATGGCATCAGAAAAATAAAGGTTCCTTTGTATGCGTTCATGATTGTTTCTACGCTTGCCTTTTTATTTTCGGCTACGTCCATTGCACTTGGCAGTCTGCTTCTCGTGTTTCTACCAAAGTCTGTGTCCGTTTGGATTGGTGTCGTTATTTTAATCTGCATGGGTGTTTGGATTATTTACCAAGGGCTAAAAACAGAACAACAGCCCAAGCCCAAAAAGGAAAAAAAGGAACCTAAGCCCATCAACATCTTCATCAAATCACTGGGCATCACCATCAAAATCATTCGAACGCCCGAATCTTGCGACTTGGATCGTTCAAACAGCATTGACCCGCTTGAAGCGGTATATCTTGGCATCGCCTTGTCCATCGATTCGTTCGGCGCTGGCATCGGCAGTGCCGTTATGGGCTTGAATAGCATTTCCATACCCGTTGCGGTTGTGCTTTTTCAAATTTTATTTTTATCCTCTGGTTTATTGATTGGCAAAAAAATCAGTTTTCATCGTTCCGAGAGCAATGTCTGGGTTGT
Organism: Eubacteriales bacterium; assembly: GCA_031546735.1. Classification (GTDB taxonomy): domain Bacteria; phylum Bacillota; class Clostridia; order Lachnospirales; family JAVBJY01; genus JAVBJY01. The sequence continues at coordinate 1,813 of JAVBJY010000085.1, read as the reverse complement.
CATCTCCGGCTCTCTTCTCATCGTTTTGGCGCTGACCCGCTTGTTTTTGTCCTAGTGCAATATCCTGTTTTGAATAAATAATTTTTATTTTGAAAGACTAAATTTATCGATAGGATGAGGAGGGTTTATGATGGCCAAAGATTCACAACTTGACCCAAAAGAAGTTCGCAAACAAAAATCAAATGGTGGCCCCACAATGGCAGAGAGTGCCTTAGACGGTGAAAGCCGAAACAATAAAAAACAATCTGGCGACCGCCACAAAGCGGGCAACGACAAATAACCCCGCCGCAGAGCGGACGGGGTATCGAATGACAAAGGAGTGTACATTTTGAATCGTGATGATCTAATTGCACAAGTAAAGAATGAATATGCAAGTATTGCTTCAAGTGAAAGCCAACAGCACTTTCATCAAACCACAACTGAAATCACACCAGAGGCGTATTACGAAAATCTGCTAGGGGCAGTGATAACTGAAATCTCCAAGGGCACATTTGATCATTTCAGTTCCGGCACGGCAATCGTGAATGCAGTGGCGGCTGATAAAACAATGCTTTCCGATTGGAAATAACAATGACAACCAAGCTGCTTTTGAGGCGACCTTGCCCTCTAAAGCAGCTTATATTTATTTACGCCTTACTCTTTTTCTTTGAAATAACGTCAAAAATAACCGCTGCCAGCAAGACGATGCCCTTCACAGCCTTTTGCCAGTTGGCATCAACACCCAAGATAGACATACCATTGTTCAAAACGCCCATGAAAACGGCACCAATTGCCGTTCCCCCTACGGTTCCAACGCCACCATAGGCAGACGCGCCGCCGATATAGCAAGCGCCAATTGCGTCTAGCTCGTAGTTAATACCCGCCGTGGGTGCCGCCGAGTTAAAGCGCGCCACACAGACCAAAGCCGCGACAGCCGCCAAAAAAGCCATATTGGTATACGCCAAGAACAACACCTTATTCGTGTTGATGCCAGATAGTATCGCGGCCTTTTCATTTCCGCCCATGGCATACACATGGCGACCAGGCACAGTCTTTGATGTATAATAATCATACGCCAAATACACGGCGCAAAGAAGAATCAAGATCACAGGAAATCCTTTGTGATGACCCAATTGATAAGAAATGGAAAGAACAATTGCTGAGACAAAAACCATCTTGAGGATCAATACAATGAGGTTGTCGGCTTGATACTGTTTCCGTTTTTTGCGTATTTGACTCACCACTTGCAACAAAATATACCCAAGGCACACAGCAATGCCAATGGCAATCGTGACCCATTCGACCGTTGCCTTATCGGTTGTATTTGGTATAAAATTCGTGAAGAATCGTAAATATTGCTGTGGGAACGGAGAGATCGTTTGACCATTTAGGATCAGCAGTGCAACCCCTCGCCACAAGAGCATACCCGCCAACGTCACAATAAAGGCGGGGATACGAACATACGCAATCCAAAAGCCTTGCCATGCACCAATTAAAATGCCGACAAACAAGCAGATAACCGTTGCAAGATAAATATTCATCTGCAAGCTTACAATGAGTGTGCCTGCCAAGGCACCAATCAGTGCAACGACAGAGCCAATGGACAAATCGATGTTACCACCTGTTAAAATACAAATCAGCATACCAATGGATAGGATAACAACGTAACTGTTTTGATTGATTAAATTGGAAAGGTTTGATGGTGAAAATAAGGAACCCTTTCCTGCCATCATGATTAAGATTTGAAATAGAGCCATGACTGCAAACAAAACAATTAGCATCGTATTTTTCTTTAAAATTTCTTTTATGTTCATGTTGTTCATTGGTTGCCACC
>JAVBJY010000036.1:0-14483 GCA_031546735.1 Eubacteriales bacterium | reverse complement strand
GAAAATTTTAATTCGCATTCCCCAGTTTGAAAACGTTGTCTTCTAATTTTACATTATACTCAAATCTACTGTAAGTCACAACTACTCTTTCTGAATCATCTGGGTCGTAAATGACAAGCTTCGTGGGCGCAAGGGTTTTATTGTCTACCCATAATTTTTCGGATGAAAAATACGGATGCTCGCCCGGTATCTTCGCCTCTAACACCGTCGTGTCCGACTCGTCAAAATTGCCTGCCAGCACCGACACTTCATCAGACCCTTCGTAATTTTTTAAAAACGTCGTCAATAACGTTTCCACGTTGTCATTTTCACCCGATGCGGCAATGGATAACTTGCCTCTGATGCGCGGGTTGTAGTGGCTGAGCTGGGTGCCATCAAACGTCGTCACACTGCCCGATAGCATCTCGGGGTTTAGTGTTTCGATGCGATACTCGCCTGTCTTTTTGCAAAACTGCCGAATCGTATATGTAGAAGAGCTTTTGTTGCTTACGATTTTGATTTCGCTTTCACAGGCGTAGCTTTCCATTTTAGCCAACTGGTTATGTACGTTTTCATAGTTGCTAAGCGGTTTTGGCTTGACGCCAAATGACTTGCAACTGCACAGAACACATGCAGTCGTCAAGATGAGGAACCATAGTGCCTTTCGTGACATTCCGTTCTTGCCTCCTGTTCTGAAATGCGGTGTGGCGCCGCATAACAAAAATACATATGTATTAGTATACTTTTCGCTGTGAATTTTTATGTTTAAAGGCATTTATTTTATTGTAAATGGAAAAGCTATTTGTTATACTGAGTTCGATTTGAATATTATGGCATATAGGTGGCAGTAATGATTTAACATACAAAATAATTACTACCCTCCTATGCACAGTGGAAAATATTTGGCACTAAAGAATGACACGTGAAATGTTTGGTGCCGAATATATAGGGAGACACGTATGAAAAATAATAAAAAGTTGATCCAAATTTATATTTCGATTGTCGTTTCAATTGTGGCTGTGTTTTTGCTTGCATTTGCCGTAGGGTCTACATATTATGTCAAGTCTATCGAGGCAAAACGTGCAGAGCAGCGGAAAGAAATGCTTCAGAGGCTGGCAGAAAAAGACAAAGACGAGCAAGACCCGAGTGCGTCAGCCGAGCCAAAGCCGACCGACGTGCCCGAACGTGAAAAAATCCCCACACGTACTATTTTTGGCGTATACGGTGTGGATAAAAATGAAGCGTTGGCAGACGTCATCATGGTGGCGTCTTTCGATAAAGATACAAAAGAGATCAACGTGTTGTCGATCCCTCGTGACACATACGTCGTCATGCCAAAAGATCGGGTGAAGGCGTTGCGACAACAAGGGCATGGCGTGCCTTACGATGGTGGCATGAAAATAAACGCCGTACACAGCTACGCAGGCAAATGGGGCAACGAATACTTGACCCAACAGCTAGAAGAATTATTAGGCATAGATATAGACTATTATATAGAAGTAAACCTGGACGCATTTACGAAAATCGTGGACGACATCGGTGGGGTAGAGATTGATGTGCCAGAGCGGATGTACTATAGCGACCCAACCCAAAATCTATTAATCAATCTAAAGCCAGGCAAGCAACTGCTGATGGGGAATGATGCCCAAGGGTTTGTACGGTATCGGCAGTTTCTCCGTGGTGACATCGACCGAATCGAATCGCAGAAGGTTTTTATTCACGAGCTTTTTAAGCAAGCGTTAAGCAAAGAAAACATCGTGAAAACCATTCCAAGTTTGGTGGGTACGTTTATGGATTATGTGGATACCGATATGTCTGTTTTGGATGCATTAAAATATGCGCCCTATGTGAACGAGATTGACACAAACAAGATTGTAATGGAGACACTGCCGGGGGACGGCATGACGCCATATAAGCATTATCCCGAAGAAACGAGGAAACTGGTGGATCGGCTCTTTTACGGCATCGGCGAGGAGGTAGCATCACCCGCCCCAAGCACAGAACCAACGGCATCGCCAGTGGGTACAAAAAAATGACAGGGGTGAAGAGAGCATGAGAGTGTTGATCATCGGGGGAACTGGCGTCATCAGTACAGCCATTGTACAGCGGTTGATAGATGAAGGTCATGAGGCGGTTGTGCTCAACCGCGGGCTTCGAACCGTGCGCTACAAAGGAAACGTAGAACAAATTGTTGCGGATAAAAAAGACGAAGTGGCGTTTGAAAAAGCGGTGGGGGCGTGTTCTTTTGACGCCGTGATCGATATGATTTCGTATAATCCAGAGGACGCCGCCTTAACCCTTCGGGCGGCAAAGAACGCAAAGCATATCGTCTTTACGTCGACAGTGGCAGTTTACAAAAGACCATACAATGGCGTGCCAATCAAGGAGACGCACCCGCGGTTTGATACAGATATATTCCCTTACGGCTATCACAAGGCGCGAATGGAAGATTATTTGCAACAAAAGATGGACGAGGGCATGCCGATCACGGTGCTCCGCCCGTCACTTACATTTGGCATTGGGGGCAAAAATGTAGGCATTATGCGCAACAACTATGGCATCGTCTCCCGCATCAGAAGCGGCAAGCCGGTGGTCATGTTTGGCGACGGAACCAATCCGTGGGCGTTTACATTTGCCCCGGATTTGGCAAAGGCATATGTGGGCGTGCTGTTGAAGCCTGTATGCATGGGGCAGATGTACCACGCCACAAGCGACGACCACCATACGTGGGACGATTTGTACACGACGTTTGGGCGCATCGTCGGCTGTGCACCAAAGATTGTACATATATCAACAGAAATGCTGATGGCGGTATCGGCTGATACGTTTTCCCATCTCTATTTTGAAAAAATGCACTGCGGTATTTTTGATAATACAAAGATCAAACAGCATGTGCCGGAATTTGACTGCACGTTTACCCTTGAAAAATTGTTGCGCGAGTTGCTTGCATGGTATGAGAGCGACGAAGAAGCGGGGGTTGTAGACCCGAGGCTAGAGGCGCTAGAAGATTCGATTGTACAAAAGTACGAGGCGTGTATTCATATTATGGCGTCGAATGAAAAGTAAAAGATAAAAGAGATAAAAGAGATAAAACCGTGGGCGCTGCCCACGCCCGCAAGCCCTTTGGAAAGGGCTTGACCCCAAACTTTATAATGGGCGACCGGTCGTATATGAAAAGATCTGGTTACCAATTAAGGGTCAAGGGGTGCGCCCCTTGCGGGGTTTGGGGCAGCGCCCCATATATTTTGATCTTACATATACGACCAGTCCACGAACGTAGCATTAACCACGAGAGGAGTTTTACATAGACATGAAAGGTTTTCTTGTTTTAGAGGACGGTACAACACTGATCGGCAAGGCGTTTGGCGCCCCTGCCACTGTGTACGGTGAGATGTTTTTCCATACCGACATGGCGGGCTATGAAAAATTATTAACAGACGGTTCAAATGCGGGGCAAATTGTGCTGATGAACTACCCGCTGATCGGCAATTATGGATTTTCTGAACGCGACAAAGGCGTTCATATGCCAAAGGCGCTCATCGTAAAAGATTTTTCGGTTGATCCGAGCCATTTTGAATGTACCAAAACCCTATCCGAATTTTTAGTAGAAAATAATATATTCGGCTTGGCGCATGTGGACACGCGGATGTTGACACGAAAAATTAGGACGGCAGGCAGCCTCAAGTGCATGCTGACGACAGACAACGATTTTGATGTAAACAAAGAAATTTTAAATATAAAGCGCGTGAGTGGTCATGTGTCCATACCTGAACCGCCGTATCGCCATATACAAGGCGACGGTGAATCGGTTGGGGTGCTTGATTTGGGGGCGGCTGAACCGTTGCTCACACAGCTTTCGGCAGACGGCTATGACGTGCACGTCTTTTCGTCTGTCACATCATCAGAAGAAATACTGCAAAAAAATGTCAAGAAGGTATATCTGTCTCATGGTAGCGCAGATCCGAAGCAATTTAGTCAAACGACAAAGACACTGCGTGGGCTGATGGGTCATGTAGAGATCAGCGGTCATGGCTTGGGTATGCTTGTGTTGGCGCGTGCGTATGGCATGGATACGTGTAAAATGAAGAACGGGCATAGAGGTGCCAATTATCCTGTGCTTGCAGTGGAAACAAACAAAGTCGAAATGACAAAACAAAATATCGGCTACTGCCTTGTGAATGAAACGATTACAAAAGAAGTGACCATCACCCATACCAACGTAAACGATTCGGTTGTCGAAGGCTATCGGGTAGACGGCAACACAGGGATATCACACTAACATAGGAGGAACATCGTTTATGCCTATTCATACAGAGATCAAGAAAGTGCTTGTGATCGGCTCGGGTCCAATCGTCATTGGTCAAGCGGCAGAGTTTGATTATGCCGGCACCCAAGCATGCAAAGCGCTTCGCGAAGAAAACATAGAAGTCATCTTAATCAATTCCAATCCCGCCACCATCATGACAGATGATGGGGTAGCGGATAAAGTATACATTGTGCCAATTACGATCGAAGCCGTGACCAATATTATCGAAAAAGAACGTCCAGACGGCCTCATTGCCGGTCTTGGGGGGCAAACGGGGCTAAACATGGCGGTTGCGCTGTCAGATGCCAACATATTGTCCGCCTATAACGTGAAGTTGTTGGGCACCAATCTCGAAGCGATTAAAAAAGCCGAGGATCGGGAGCTGTTTAAAAATTTAATGGCCGAAATCGGCGAACCGACACCCAAAAGCGCCATTGTGACCACGGTGGAAGAGGGCATTTCCTTTGCAAACGAAATTGGCTTTCCGCTCATTATACGCCCCGCATTTACGTTGGGTGGCACAGGCGGCGGCATCGCTGAAAACAGGCAACAGTTTGAAGAGATTTTATACAAAGGGCTTTCCAGTAGCCCCATCCACCAAGCGCTCGTCGAGCAAAGTGTGGCAGGCTATAAAGAAATCGAATACGAAGTCATGCGTGACGGCAACGACACCTGTATTGTCATTTGCAACATGGAAAATGTCGACCCCGTGGGCATCCATACGGGCGATTCCATTGTAGTCGCGCCATGCCAGACGCTTCGCACCGAAGAATGTAACATGCTACGAGAAGCGGCGATTAAAATTATACGTGCCCTCGCCATTGAAGGCGGCTGTAACGTGCAGTTTGCCCTTGATCCAGACTCGATGGACTACGTGGTTATCGAGGTTAACCCACGGGTAAGCCGCTCGTCCGCATTGGCTTCCAAAGCAACGGGATACCCCATTGCCAAAATAACCGCAAAAATCGCACTGGGGCTTCACCTGCACGAAATTCAAAATGACGTCACAAAAATCACAAAGGCAGCGTTCGAACCGGCCATTGATTATATCGTGGTCAAAATTCCAAAATTCGCCTTTGATAAATTTTCCTACGCAGACAGAACGCTTGGCACCCAGATGAAGGCGACAGGCGAAGTCATGAGCATCGATCGAAGATTTGAGTCGGCGTTTTTAAAGGCAGTCATTTCTCTCGAAGGAAAATACACAGGGCTTCGGAAAAAAGAACTCGAGCACGAAGAGGTGTCGTCTCTGTATGGCATGCTAAAAACATGCTCAGACGAGCGGATTTTTGTCATTGCCGAAGTGTTTCGAAAAGGTGGAACCATCGAAGAGGTGTTCCGTCTGACGAAAATCGATCGCTTCTTCCTACATAAAATCAAAGGCATCATCGACTTGGAAGAACGGTTTAAGACCGAGCCGATGGAGATGGAACTGCTCATAAAAGCCGAAGAGATGGGCTTCACCGACACAGAAATCATGCGGCTTTCCAACTGCTCATTGACGGTACTCGATTCGATCCGTCGGGCGCATAAAATTTATCCGGTGTATAAGCGGGTGGACACCTGTAGTGGCGAGTTTGAATCACAAACGCCATATTATTACTCCACCTACGACACAGAGGATGAAAACCAAATTAGCAACAACCAAAAGGTCATTGTCATCGGATCGGGCCCGATTCGCATTGGGCAAGGCATCGAGTTTGACTATTGCTCTGTGCATGCGGCGTGGGCCATTCAAAAGGCAGGCTACGAATCGATTATTGTGAACAACAACCCTGAAACCGTGAGTACAGATTTTGATACAGCGGACAAATTATATTTCGAGCCTCTTTATATAGAAGACGTGATCAACGTCATTCGCAAGGAAGTGCCAAAAGGCGTCATCGTGCAGTTTGGCGGGCAAACCGCGCTGAACCTTGCGCCAAAGCTTGTGGCGCGGGGCGTACAGGTGCTTGGCACCAGTGTCGATTCGATCGACGTAGCAGAGGATCGCGAGCGATTTGAATGGTTGCTTCGCGAGTTAAAAATACCACAGCCCAAAGGGTTTGCCGTGTACACGGTGGCAGATGCGCTCAAAAGTGCGGCGATGATCGGCTATCCCGTTCTGGTTCGACCATCTTACGTCATCGGTGGGCGGGCAATGCAGATTGTGCATACAGACGACGAACTGCGGCTGTATATCGAAGAGGCGTTGGCGCAGACGAAGGAGCATCCAATACTTGTCGACCAGTATATCGACGGCAAAGAAGTAGAGGTAGACGCCATCAGTGATGGCATTGACGTGCTGATACCGGGCATCATGGAGCATATCGAGCATGCGGGCGTTCATTCGGGTGATAGCATTTCGGTGTATCCACCACGTACGCTGTCCAACCACGTTATCGATAAAATTATCATCTACACAAAAAAAATCGCAGAAGCCATTCAAGTCAAAGGGCTCATGAACATCCAGTTTGTAGTGAAGGGCGAGGATGTCTATATTATCGAGGTCAACCCGAGAGCATCTCGGACGGTGCCGATTTTAAGCAAAGTGACGGGCATACCGATGGTCGACATCGCGGTCAAAATCATCTTGGGCGAGCCGCTTTCTCAATATGGCACAGGCCTTGCGAAAAACAGAAATCTATATGCCGTGAAAGCGCCAGTCTTCTCATTTCAAAAGTTATGTGATGTCGATCCGGCGTTGACGCCAGAGATGAAGTCGACAGGCGAGGTGTTGGGCATCGACACCGACTACGAAAAGGCATTGTACAAGGCATTTGTCGGTGCCGGATACACGTTCCCTAAAAAAGGAAACATCTTGCTCTCCATCAACGAAAAAGAGCAAGACGGCGTACTGCCGGTTGTCAAAAAACTGGCGGCACTCGGATTCTCGTTTACGGCGACAGGCAGTACCGCCGACTACCTAAAGGCAAACCATATCACAGCGACTAAAATAGACAAGACCAATACAGAGGACATCATAAAAGACATGCACGACAACAAATATTGCATGTTTGTAAACATCCCCACCATCGGAAAAAATCCCGCACGGGCTGGCTTTAAGATGCGAAGTGCCGCCGTGCAATACAAGGTGTTGTTGTTTACATGCACGGATACGCTACACAGTTTCTTAGAGGCGATGAACGTAGTCATACGCAATGAGGTAGTCGAGTACGACACCATCCGCTCATACGTATAGGTTCTAAGAGCCTGCTTACTATCTCGCTTTTAGTGGATTTTGGCGCAAATTTTTCGTTGTGCAAGAAAGCGTCGACGACGCATATCCGGAGGAACTCTGCTAGGAGACGCTGACGCGGCAGAACGGAAAATTTGCCCAAAAGACGCAAAATGGAGATAGTAAACAGGCTCTAAGGCCATGAAAGAATATTCATAGTTTGTGGCGCGGCTATTGACGAAATGAATTGGATTATATTATAATTGAAAAATATTTTAGAAGGAAAGCACAGTTCGATGCAAATGCGTTGGGTAACCCGTGTTTCCGGAGACTTGGCGATACTATCATAGGAGGGCTTTAAAATGGAAAGAGTATATAATTTTTCAGCGGGACCATCTGCATTACCCGTAGAGGTTTTGGAAAAAGCAGGAAAAGAAATGGTTAACTATGGCAACAGCGGCATGTCTGTATTGGAAATGAGCCACCGTTCGAAAGCGTACTTAGAAATTATTGAAGACGCGACACGCCTTGCGAAGGAATTAATGGGCATACCTGACAATTACAAAGTGATGTTTTTACAAGGCGGCGCCTCCATGCAGTTTGCCATGGTGCCGATGAACTTGTTTAAGACCAAAAAAGCAGATTATGTAAGCACTGGTCAATTTGCGAAAAAAGCAATTTCCGAAGCGAAGAAGTTTGGTACGGTTAACGTTGTGGCGTCTTCAGAAGACAAAACCTTCAGCTACATTCCAACCTTAGACGAATCTAAATTTAATAAAGACGCAGATTATTTCCACATCACCATGAACAACACAATCTTTGGTACAAGATACACAGAGCTTCCAAACGTAGGCAACGTGCCATTGGTTGCCGATATTTCAAGCTGCGTAATGTCTGAAGCGCTGGATGTGTCAAAATTTGGGCTTTTATATGCAGGCGCACAAAAGAATCTCGGCCCAGCTGGTGTTACCCTTGTAGTGGCTCGTGAAGACTTGCTTGGCCATGCAATCGAAGGCACGCCAACGATGCTTGATTATAAAATACATGCAGACAATGATTCGATGTACAACACACCACCTACATACGGCATCTATATCGCAAAACTTGTTTTCGAATGGTTAAAAGCAATGGGCGGCGTACCAGCGATCCAAAAAATCAACGAAGAAAAAGCAGGCGTTTTGTATGACTTCCTAGACAACTCCAGTCTTTTCAAAGGCACCGCAGCCGTAAAAGACAGATCGATTATGAACGTTACATTTGTAACGGGTAGTGACGAATTAGATTCCAAGTTTGTAAAAGAAGCAACACAGTTAGGCTTTGTAAACTTAAAAGGACATCGTTCTGTAGGCGGCATGCGTGCTAGTATTTACAATGCGATGCCTGCACAAGGGATCAAATCACTCGTTGAGTTTATGAAAAAATTCGAAACGGAAAACAAATAGGAGGACATCATTCATGTATAACATTTTAACGCTTAATAAAATTTCGTCAAACGGCTTGGATCTTTTGCCAAAAGATAAATTTAACATTGCGGATAAAGAACAAAACCCGGATGCGATTTTACTTCGAAGTGCCAGCATGCATGAGATGGAGTTGCCAGCTTCTCTAAAGGCAATTGGTCGTGCCGGTGCCGGTGTTAACAACATTCCGGTTGAAGATTGTGCAAAGGCGGGCATCGTCGTGTTTAACACGCCGGGCGCAAACGCAAACGCGGTGAAGGAACTTGTCATTGCAGGTTTGTTGCTTTCTTCCCGTAAGATTATCGACGGCGTCAACTGGGCCAACTCGTTGAAAGGTCAAAAAGACGTTGCAAAGTTAATCGAAAAAGGAAAATCGGAATTTGTAGGTCCAGAAATCGCGGGCAAAAAGATGGGCGTCATCGGTCTTGGTGCCATCGGTGTTTTGGTTTCGAATGTATGCAAATCATTGGGCATGGAAGTGTTCGGCTACGACCCATATCTTTCGGTTGACAAGGCATGGTCTTTGTCTCGCGCGGTATCAAAAGCGAGTAGCTTTGAAGAAATATGCAAAGAGTGTGATTATATTTCGGTACACATTCCACTTAACGAAAAAACAAAAGGCGTGTTTAACAAAGAATTGTTTGCCAAGATGAAAGATGGCATACGCATCTTAAATTTTTCGAGAGGCGAGCTTGTCAACAATCCAGACATGAAAGACGCACTTGAAAGTGGAAAAGTGGGTGCCTATGTAACCGACTTCCCAACAGAAGAGACGTTAGAATTTAAAAATGTAATCTCTGTCCCTCACTTGGGTGCCTCTACACCAGAGTCAGAAGACAATTGTGCAGTGATGGCGGCAGAGCAAGTAAGAGACTTTTTGGAAAACGGCAACATCAAAAATTCGGTAAACTTCCCAGATTGCGAATTGCCAACATACAAAAAAAGCTGTGTTTGCATCATCCACGAAAATATTCCAAGCGTTGTTGGCCCTGTAACCGGAATCTTCGCAGAGAAGAAAATTAACATCGACAACATGATCAACAAGAGCAAAGGCAATTTTGCCTACACAATGGTTGCGGTTGACGCAATACTTGACGATACAATCGGCGATACGGTAAAGGCGATTGAAGGCGTAATTAGTGTAAGAATTATCACGAAGTAAGAAAGTATTGATAACAGGAAGGTTCGTTAGGGAAGTTGCGTTTGCCCTTGCGAACCTTTTGTCACATTATTCTATAGAGGGAAGGGGAGTTTGCTATATGGCTATTGTACGACCGTTTAAAGGAATACGTCCGACCCCGCGCTTGGCTGAAAAAGTAGCGGCGTTGCCTTACGATGTTATGACCAGTGAGGAAGCAAGGGTAGTCGTGGAAGGCAATGATTATTCCTTTTTGCACGTAGACCGGGCAGAGATTGATTTAGACCTAGGCACCGATGTATATGCAGACCAAGTATACGAGAAAGCGGCAGAAAATCTGAATGCCATGGTGAAAAAATGCATCCTCATTCAAGACAGAGAGGACAGCTTTTATATTTACCGATTGACGATGAACGGGCGGTCGCAGACGGGGCTCGTCGTTTGTACGTCTGTCGACGAATACATCGAGGGCAAGATCAAGAAGCATGAGTTTACGAGAGAAGAAAAGGAACAAGATAGGATCAAACATGTAGACGCATGTGATGCCAATACAGGTCCGATTTTTCTTGCTTACCGCGCAGATGTAACGATTAACAATATTCTGTATGGCTGGATGAACAATTTTGATACGATCTACGACTTTGTGGCAGACGATGGCGTGCGACATGAGGTATGGGTTATAGACAACTCTAAAATCATTCAAAAACTGCAACACTGCTTCTTAGAAGTAGAAAGCCTCTACATTGCAGACGGGCACCATCGAAACGCATCGGCGGTCAAAGTGGCGCAAAAACGCCGTGCGCAAAATCCAAATTATACGGCAGACGACGAGTTCAACTATTATTTGTCTGTTTTGTTTCCAGACGACCAACTCTACATCATGGACTACAACCGAGTGGCAAAAGACTTAAACGGATTGACAACCGAACAATTTTTGGAAGCGTTAAATGCGAAGTTTGATGTGACGAAATGTGACGGGCAGTACAAGCCAGAACGAACCCATCAGTTCGGTCTTTATGTAGATAAAAACTGGTATCGGCTTGTGGCAAAGGATGCAATTTGTAACGACGACGATCCGATTTTGGGTCTGGATGTTTCGATTTTACAGAACGAAGTGCTGTCGGCTCTTTTGGGCATAGAAGATCCACGCACGGATAAGCGCGTCGATTTTGTCGGCGGCATCAGAGGGTTAGACGAACTAGAAAAGCGCGTCGATTCAGATGAGATGAAGGTGGCGTTTGCGATGTGTCCGACGACGATCGGGCAACTGATGGACGTGGCAGATTCGGGCAACGTGATGCCCCCGAAATCGACTTGGTTCGAACCAAAGCTTCGTAGCGGGTTGTTCATACATAAATTGTCTTAGAACTTGCGCTGGATAGTAGACACGAATGGATCGGGATTGAAACAATCTCTGTCGGTTCGTGTCTATTTTTTGCGCACTGCTTGCCGCACAATGGAAGATTTTTAGGTTGTATTTATCCTATAATAAAGTATAATAAGATAGAGGTGATTAAAATGTTAATCAATACTAAAAATCTTGTATCCATAAGTGAAGCAAATCAAAATTTTTCAAAAGTCACTCGCCTCGTTGATGAAAATGGCGCGGCAGTTATACTTAAAAATAATATCCCTAAATATGTTTTATTGGATTATAATCAATTGGAAACGGAAATACTTGCTTCTGACAAAGAAGTAACAGAACTTGCGCAAGACATCATTAACCGAAACATTGTTGCATTTAAGGAGTTAGCAAAATGAAACGGTTATCGTTACAGCAAATTATAAATTTGCATCATATGCTCATTGCACAGACAGGTGGAATCGATGGCGTACGAGACAATGGATTGCTTGAATCGGCTATCAACTCGCCTTTTCAGTCTTTTGGTGGTGAATATATATACTCGACTCTACCAGAGAAGGCTGCTCGATTAGGCTATGGAATTATTAAAAATCATCCTTTTGTTGATGGGAATAAAAGAATAGGTCTTTTGACTATGATTTTGTTTTTAGAGCTAAATAAAATTTTTTTGATCTATAACGATGATGATATGATACAGCTTGGATTGGCACTGGCAGATGGAATAGCATCATTTCATGATTTGGTTAAGTGGATATTACAACACATGTAACTTTAAACATATTGTGTGCACTACCAGCTTTTGGGTTTGTTATAATCCTGCGTGGATATATAAAAATCACCGATAGATAATAAGGGGTTGACAAGCCAATTACATTGTATAGCCGAGAAATCTCTTATCAACGGGGTTTATCGGCTATAATTTTGCGTCTTTCTAAATTTAGATGGATGGCAGATGTATCTACTCGACTGAAACAAACAATAAAAAATTCACATATATTTTTGAATCTCAATCTTTTATTATTAAAGCAGGTCATGATCCTGAATTAAAAATATAAAAAACAAGGAGAGATTCAGATGGAGTCATACAAGAAATACCAGAGCATAGCAGGAAGTGGAATCAGTATCGCCAACGAAAATATCATCAAAGGCAAGGGCATCGTAAGAGATATATTTGTATCTGTAGACAGCGATTGCGGCATCTCATTTAACGAGGGAGATTTTATCAAAATCAAAGGCGGCAGGGGATTCAATTTTGACGAATCTTGTTCGTCGGTTGTGCTTGATACGAGTGGCATCGACTATAACTTTGGTGGCGAGGTTTTGCGCTGCTTATTGAGTGAGGGTGGTAAAGACGGCAAGTCAGCCTATGAGTTGGCTGTAGATAGTGGCTTTGATGGCACGAAAGACGAATGGTTAGAGAGTTTAAAAGGCGCAGATGGTGTAATCGGTAGTGACGGAGAATCGGCCTACGAAATAGCTGTAAGCAATGGATTTGTAGGAGATGAGGCACAGTGGCTTGACTCCTTAAATGGAGAAGCTGGGAAAGATGGAAAAAACGGGGCGAATGGGGTTACGCCTACGATCACAATCGCAAAAGTATCAGCCGGTTTGACACCTAGTGTAACCAATACTGGTACAGGTACAAATGTTACGCTTGATATCGTTTTGCCAAGTGGCATTGGTAGTTCTTCGGTTAGTGGGACAATTGCCAATACGATAGGCGAAATATTTTGGTGGCCGTCAGCAACGCCTCCTATAGGCACAATGTTCTGTGATGGATCTGCTGTCAATAGAACGACATATAGGGATTTGTTTAACATCATTAGCACTCAATATGGCAGTGGAGATGGAAGCACAACCTTCAATTTGCCTGATTTAAGAGGTGAATTTATCAGAGGCTATGATCCGACTAACGTAAGAGATCTACAAGGAAATACAAGAGGGTTTGGTAAGCACCAGAGTGATGTATTCCAAAACCATACGCATCCATTTGTTATGGACGCAGGAACATTATTCCACGGTTCTGATGTGGCACGAGGAAGTAATACAACATATAAAGCCTTTTTATGGGGAAATGGGTCAAGTCTTAATGGCTCAGTGCAAACTAATTTATGCGGAGCCATAAGTATTGGCAGCGCCGGTGGTACACCTAGAACATCCACAGAAACAAGACCAACAAACATCAATCTACTTCCCTGTATCCGATATAAGGCGATTGCCGTTAAAGATGGTGATTCAGCGTATGCCGTCGCAGTGGCCAATGGGTTTGTAGGAACGGTGCAACAATGGCTGGATAGTATGAAAGCCAATCAAACAGCCTATTCTCTTGCAGAAACATCTGTGGGGTTATGGGTGGATGGAAAAACGATATATCAAAAAACTCTTGATATTGGTACGTTGTCTGAAAACGAAACCAAGACGATTGGTCATGAAATCAGCAATCTGGGCTATGTTGTGAATTATTTCGGCTTGCCTAAGAACGTGGAGGCCGATATCACAGCATCGGATGTAACGATTACAGCATCAAATTTGGCAAGCAACACGAGGGTATACCTTACAATGCAGTATACCCGCACGGATCGGTAGTAATATCGTTTACGTCACCGTCGGCGGCAAAGAATAGACACGAATGGATCAGGGTTGAAACAACCCTGTCGGTTCGTGTCTCTTTTTTTATCCACAAAATTATAATCTTCGATTGATTTTAGACACCAGCAAGCTTATACTGTATGCACAACGTATCTTGGCGCGACCAATGCTAGCAACGTTGATCTCCAAAGCAGTCTACCAATTTTAAAATAAGGATGATGAGTATGCAACATGAGAGCAATCCGTTTCACGTAACAAGCACCAAGCGAGTCAAAACAATCGTTCAAAACATAGCAATTGCCCTGATTTTTCTTTCTGGTATTATGGACATCCTGTCGGTGCTACCCATCTTTTCAGACAAGTTATTGAGCCATATGTCAAAGATTGAATGGTTTAATACCGGGCGTTTTTTGGGGCTGCACTGGTCGGTGATGTTTATTATCGGTCTGATCATTATTTTTACCACATACAGGTTGTACAAGCGGATGCGT
>JAVBJY010000128.1:0-7650 GCA_031546735.1 Eubacteriales bacterium | reverse complement strand
CACATCACTATGATGTCATTTTGATGGATGTGCAGATGCCCATTCTAAACGGGTATGAAGCGACAAAAGAAATTCGAAGCCTGCCAAGACCCGATGCAACAGAGGTTATTATCGTTGCCATGACGGCCAATGCCTTTGTCGAAGATGTAAAAGACGCCCTCTCTTCGGGCATGAATGCCCATGTTGCCAAGCCATTGGATTTTTCACAACTAGAATCTATTTTAAAAAAGTTGGTGCCTGAGAAAAACGCGGGAACGCAGAAAGATGTCCGTGATACCGCCGCCCCTCCACCAGAAATGCCACCAAATCACCCTTTAGCTGGAGGTGCCGAATGAGAGTGCCTATAAAATTTAAAATGCTCCTTTTTCTCGTCATCGCTTTTCAGTTCCTTTGTTGCGTTCCCGTATTGGCCAAAGATGCAGATAACCTGATCACCTTTAGCGGCGGCGACAATGGTTCGATTTATGTAGACAGAATACTCTACTACGCTTTTAAGGAACTTGGATACAATTTTTCGATTGTCTTGCAAGACATTAATTCTGCGTCCAACATGGCCGACTCGGGGCTGACAGATGGATTGCTTCAGTCTGCGTCTGGTCTTGAAAAAACGTATCCCAATCTGATTATGGTGCCTGTGCCCATTTCTGAGACGAGTTTTGTCGCCTGGACAAAAGACAAAAGCCCCCTCCGAATTGGCTCGTGGAGCGATTTAGACGGAAAAAAAATCGGTGTCGTTTCCACAAGCACCTATATCGACCACAACTTACCCGCGCATATTGTTTCTAAATCACGCTTTGCCAGCATGGAAGAGTTAAAAAATGCGCTTCTTAACGACACCATTGATGTTGCCATCTTCATGCAGTTTGATGAAAAAGGCTATTTTATGCCTGATGGCATTGTGAACCAAGGCAAAATCGATGCAATCAAAACCTACTCGTATGTCCATAAAAAAAATGCAGACCTTGTGCCTGCTCTCGAAAAAACCCTTCGCAAGATGAATGAAGACGGCATCACCCAAAAGATTTTAAATAGCACCTTTAACATTGGGGATTCACAAAAAAGTGTCGTTCTCTCGATTTCATCGTTTAGTAGCGACGTGCTATGGGAAAGACAACTGCAAGATGGCTTTCGCGCCAAGTACGAAGAAGATATCCCCTTCGAACTCTATAACGTGAGCATCAATGCGTTGCGTTTGAGAAATGACCAATTCTACCGAAAAAGTATCGCCAACATTATTCGCAGAGACTTTATTAACAAGGTGCCCTCTGTCATCATTGTGTCTGATGACGAGGCGTTCGAGTTTGTAAAAGAATATTATGACACCACGTTTAATGGTGCGCCTGTTGTCTTTTGTGCAGTCAATGACTTCACCCCCGAGCGTATCAAGGGGTTTGAAGGTGTGTTTACCGGCGTCGCCGAAAAAATTGCCGCAAAAGATACAGTGGATGAAATGCTCAAACTGTATCCCGATACAAAAAAACTCTTTGTTGTCACCGACTATACGATTTCGGGCAAGCACTGGCGGTCTGACCTAGAAAAACAGCTTGCGGCCTACAAGGGCGTTGTGGACATCGAGTTTAATGAAAATTTGCCCTTTGACCAACTGGTTGCAAAGGTGAAGCAATTGGAAAAAGGCACGCTGATGCTTTGTGGCTTTTATCTGGTGGATGGCGAAGGCAAATATCAAATATTGACCGAGAGCCAAAAGGCTTTTTACGAGGCTTCGTCTGTGCCCATTTTCGGCTTGTATTATCCGACATATGGACAAGGGCAATTGGGCGGTAAATATTCGGTAGCAGAGGCACACGTCGGGCGTGTGCGTGAAATTGTTAAGCAGCTATTGATGGGCGTCCCTGTTTCGGCGATTCCCGTTGTGACCGATGTAGACAAAGATTACCCTTGGATTTTTGAGTACAACACGATGGTTGACCAGCATATCAAGAAAAGTGATTTGCCTGTAGGGGCTATCATCACAAATGAAAAGCCGAGCTTTTTTGAGGCAAACAAATCGGGGTTGATCGTTGCCTCTTTTGTCTTGGCGCTTCTTGTCATCACGTTCCTTTTTATCTTCTCTCGTATACAAAAAAAGCAATATCTTGTACTCGCTGAAACCCAAAAGAGCCTACATACTGCGGAAGAAATGCTGCAAAAAGAAGCCGAAATTTCGAATGTTAAAGAGCAACAGCATTTATTACTCATGAAGCTACAAGCCGATTTGCAAAGTGTTTTAGACTCGCTACCGGTCGGCGTCATCGTGCGCAGCTTGGATCATTTCTTGCCACTGTACGCCAACACGGCGTATGCCAAGATGTTTGGCTTTTCGTCTGTCGACGAGACATTTTCGCATCAAGAGTTAGACTTGTCTCCACAATTTCAGCCAAACGGAGAGGCTTCAGCCGATTTGTTTACACAATACACGAAACATGTCTCTCATGTTGACGAGACACATTCTTGCGAATGGCAGTTTTGCCTACCCAATGGCGAATTGTTGGATGTGAGAAAAATCAGCCGCAAGATATTCTACGACGGCGACTATGCCATCGTTACCATTATGCAAGATATCACCGCCGATAAAAAGCAAAGAGAGTTGCTTCTCATTACAGCCGAAAAAGAAAAAGAAGCCAACCGGATGAAGAGCAAGTTCGTGGTCAACATCAGTCACGAAATTCGTACGCCGATGAATGCGATTATCGGTCTCACTGAAATCGCACTGATGAAAAACTTTGACCACGAAGCAACCGACGCCTTTCGAAAGGTAAATTCATCAGCCAAAAATCTTCTAAGCATCATCAATGATGTTCTCGATTTTTCAAAAATCGAGGCAGAGAAGCTTGAATTGTTTGAAGAAGAGTTTTTGCTAGAGGAAACCATTTCAAATGCCGCCCTCGTCGCCTCCCAACGAATCGAAAAGAAGCCGGTCGAAATGATTATCAATCTCAATCTTAGGCTAGACAGCGGTCTGCCAAATGCCGTGGTGGGAGACAAAACAAGGTTGTGGCAAATCTTTAAAAACCTTCTGGACAACTCGGCTAAGTTTACAAATGAAGGTATGATTTTATTTGACGCCTATTGTCAAGCGCAGGAGGATGCAAACGGTAAAACAGCCATCGCCTTTGTCGTCAAAGATACCGGGCTTGGCATGACACCCGCACAGCTTGAAAGGATGTATGATTCGTTCGAGCAATTTCACAAAAACCAGACCAACATGTCCACAGGAACAGGGCTTGGCATGGCGATTACGAAACAGCTTGTGTCACTGATGGGCGGAAGTATTCAGGTAGAGAGCCAAGTAGGCGTTGGTACAACGACGACGGTTATCATTCCCCTTGTGGTTGTTCATGAAAGAGGCGTACTCAAACAACGGATTTTGGACTACAACTTGTCTGGTTATCCGTTTATCTTGGCGGCGCGTGCCTCTACTTTTGTAGAGGTGGCGCGTGAACTGTTGACGGTGGCTGGCAGTTCGCCCACATACGTTTCGCATAAAGACGAGGTGTTGAATCTCGTCAACACAATCGTTACCGAAAACGAGCGCCCCTTGACGGTTATACTAAGCAGTAACCTTGGCGATCCTGTCGTCGTTGATATTGCAAAAACCATTCGGGCATCTGCACCGCAGGTGATTTTGCTCTTGATAACGGCAAACGATTCTATATTAACCCCAAGTGAAATTCATGACGCGGGATTTGACGGAACCATTGCCAACCCTTGCGTACCGACCGAATTTTTTCAAAAAATATCCAACGCACTGGATATAAAGCAAGCACCAATCGACACGGATGCGCGCAGTATGTTTCAAGGTGCTTCTGTCTTGGTGGCCGAAGATAATATGATCAACCAAGAAGTAATCCAATGTATATTAGAATCGTTCGGAATCGACCCGATTGTCGTAGACAACGGGCAAGAAGCACTGGAGGCGCTTGAAAAGCAGACGTTTGATTTGGTGCTGATGGATTTATTAATGCCTGTCATGGACGGACATGTCGCCACCACCCGCATCCGCGCCTCCGATACGGCCTATAAAGATGTGCCGATCGTCGCACTAACGGCCAACGTGATTAAAGAAGAAATTGACGCTTGCCTCGCCGAGGGGATGAACGGTCACATCGGGAAGCCCATCGACATGTATACGCTCGAAGTACAACTAAACAAATGGCTCTCAGCGTATGTGGTACAGCCTTAAACGAGTTATAAAGCAAAACCCCTTTGCGTTTTTGATTGCAGTAGATTCATTTGTGTGATAAGCTATACCGCGGCAACAACCCGCACTGTATTTGCATCAAAAGGGGTGAACATAAGAGAAAAGATTTGGACGTCGACCTCATCAGGGCGGCAATTACACGTAGCGTATAGACAACCATTGAAAGGGTGACCGATTTTGCAAAGAAAAGTAATTCAAGTTGAAGAGAGACCACCATTATTATTAAGCATCCCCCTCAGCATTCAGCACTTGTTTGCTATGTTTAGCGCCTCTATTTTGGTGCCGACTTTGTTTCACATCAATCCTGCCGTTGTTTTGTTAATGAACGGCATTGGCACGTTGCTTTTTATTTTAATCACAAAGGGCAAATCCCCCGCTTATTTAGGGTCTAGCTTTGCCTTTCTGGCACCAGTCTTCGCGATTATCGGTGCAGATCAGTTGGCCGCCCATGCGGCAGTTGACCCTACCTTATACGCAAGAGCGTTAGGCGGGTTTGTGGTCACGGGTATTGTATTTTGTATTGTCGCTTTGCTCATCAAAGTGTTTGGTACAAAATGGATCGATATTGTCCTGCCCCCTGCGGCCATGGGGCCTATCGTTGCCCTCATCGGCCTCGAACTTGCGGGCACCGCTGCCGGTATGGGCGGTGTCGTTGGGCCAACCTCCGACCCGAAGGCGGTTGCTGTTTTTTGTATCACTTTAGGCGTTGCTGTTTTTGGTTCGGTGCTCTTTAGAAAGTTTTTTGCCGCCATTCCGATATTGATTTCCATTGTGGTCGGATATGTTGCAGCCCGTGCACTTGGCATCGTCGATCTTAGTGCCGCACAAGCAGCACCACTCTTTGCCATTCCCCATTTCGTTGCCCCTACGTTTGAACTGGGTGCAATTTTGGCGATACTACCGGCTGCAGTCGTTGTCATCAACGAGCATATTGGCCATCAGCTTGTTACAAGTAGAGTTATCGAACGGGATTTGATTCAAGAACCAGGGCTTCATCGGTCTTTGTTTGCAGACGGAATTTCGACGATCCTTTCTGGCCTTGTTGGTTCTGTTCCAACGACAACTTATGGAGAAAACATCGGCGTTATGGCCATTACAAAAGTATATAGTGTATGGGTCATTGCCGGTGCCGCTGTCATTTCAATTGTTATCGCGTTTATTGGCAAGATTTCAGGTTATATTCAAACGATACCGGGGCCTGTTATGGGCGGCGTCAGCTTCCTGTTGTACGGTATGATTGCCACTTCTGGTATCCGGTTGATGATTGAGTCAAAAATCGATTATAACCGCTCTCATAACTTGGCGCTTACTTCGGTTATCTTTATTGTTGGCTTGAGTGGCATTAGTGTTCCGATCTATGGATATAACATGCATGGCATGACATTGTCGGCTATTGTCGGCATGGTGCTCAGCTTGATTTTTTATACGTTGGATAGACTGCATATCACAAATGAATATGGTGGCGAAAGCGCGAAGACCAAGTAGGACAAGCCTTATTTTCTAGTCGAGTAGGCGGGGCGACTAACCCCTCACCTCTCAAACCACTGTGCATGCCATATTTCACACAAATACAAAAAAGCAACTTCTCAAAAAATATAATTTGAGAAGTTGCTTTTTTTATGTAGAAAATAATGAATATACTAATTGTTTACATACTTCACTTGAAATTCATTTAGACTTATCCCACCTACAGTTGATGGTCTGTCTAACACAATTCTAATGCCAGACGCAGTTATATCACCAAAATTGTTTATCGTTACATTTTTATTGGTACCTGTTCCAAGGGTTGTTCCACTACTAAGCGTAGCCCATTCATCTGCTGTATTCGGTACAAGGTATTCTATTCTATAGTAATTTACTCTATCATACCTTTCGTTTATATATATTTGATTAAGCATATAAACGTCCTTAAACATAACCGTCAATGTTACTGGCTCATGCTTATTGTCATCTGTGGCCCATCTTGTTGATAGATCACCGTCTAACGCCTTTGATGCTGCATAGTCGGGAATGTTATACCAAACGTCGCTTGCCGATGCTGATTTTACATAATCAGACGGTATTGTTTTTATTGAAGGCGGCTCCGTTGGTGTTGGTGTTGGCGTATTGGTTGGTGTAGGTGTTGGTATATTGGTTGGTACAGGTGTTGGCGTATTGGTTGGTTCCGGTGTTGGCGTACTGGTTGGTGCAGGTGTTGGCGGTTCGGTTGGTTTAGGATTGCCTGGCACTACTTTCACATTCATATACGATTCCCATGAATCGCTATCTGCCTTCACCCTTATTATAACGTTGCCGATTTGATTGCCAGTTACCAATCCGTTTTCGTCAACAGAAGCAATGCTTGGTTCGCTTGATAACCAAGTCAATTTCCCTGCGTAGGCTTGATCCGAAAAATCATCGCATAAGAGTTGAACATTTTCGCCTATTCTCACTTGTGTTTTCATCAGGAGCGAATCGCTCTTGGCTGTTATTTTTATTTCATTCGAATCAACATTGTTTCCGCTATACTTACCTGTAACGATATAACAATAGATTTTGCCGCTAACAATATCCGTATCTACATAAGACAATTCATTTGTGCCACTTTTGATTGTCTTATAAACCTCTGCATCGGTTACGCAACGACGTTTTATGTCATAAGAAGTGGCTGTGGCTGTCGAGTTCCAGTTTAATTTGATAGTCTTGTCTTCTGGCGCGCCGCTTAAGCTAAGATCTGTGCCCTTTCCGGGTGTGTAGATGAGCAATGTATTGCCACTTACAACGCTACCTGCATTGTTTCCTCCAACTATGTATAGTTTGTCGTTACCACTCACCATGCTGTCATAACGATAGGTTGCAGAGTATACTGGCAACGATGTTAATTCTCGCACCTTGCCTTTTTCAATATCGTATTCGAGCATACTATAGTTCGTGACTAGCCAACCGCCATTTACCTCATGAGTTGGCTCGCAAAGATATAAAAATTTTCCATTTTTAGAAGCGGTGACAAGTTTATATGTGCTGTCAGGCAACTTACTTGCTAAATTACTTACAACTGAGAATTCTTGGGTATCCTCGTGGTATTTATATATGGTATGATTACTATCTCTATAAAGAAGTATTTCTCCATTAGCTGCAAATGTTATACCGTCAGGAAATGGCACTACATTTTTATATGACGACCAAGTTCCCAGTATCGTATCATACACATAGACGCTTTGGTCAGCCGCCTGAGTGCCAAAGACGCTACCGATATCAATATAATATATTTTATCATTCAATACAGCGGGCTTAGAAAGCCAATTACCACCTTTAAATGGCGCTGGGGGGTAAATTGCCCATTTATTCGTAGCAATGTCATACACTTCAAAAGCGTTGGAATTGCCCGTAGCTGTGAGATTAGTGCTACCACCGGCAGAATAAATCTTACCATTAACGGCGATACAGCTAGACGTTATCCTTTTGGTTGG
>JAVBJY010000058.1:0-5656 GCA_031546735.1 Eubacteriales bacterium | reverse complement strand
AGAAAATGGATGTGTCGATTTGAAAAAGCATCTATGGAGAATGGGTTAACAACGACAGGAAGGCGTACAGTTATTTTGCAGACTACATCATAATTGTATACTTTTGGGACATACTAACCTGTGACGCACGATAGCGAAACTAACCATAAAATGCAGGAGGTTATGATGTCTGATATAAAATTTTTAAGAAGCCCGGCGGTGCCTTTGGAAATGCACAAAGTGAGAATTGTGCAGAAGCTCACCTTGCCCACGCTCGAAAAACGAATCGAGATGAACGCCCAATCTGGAAACAACGCACACTTACTCAGAAATGAAGATGTCTTTATCGACATGCTGACAGACAGCGGCGTAAACGCCATGAGTGACAAGCAGTTGGCGGCGATGATGGAGGCAGATGACGCCTATGCAGGCAGTGCTTCCTTTTATAAGCTAGAAGAAAAGATCAATGAGATATTTGAAATGGGCTATTTCCTGCCCGCACACCAAGGCCGTGCGTGTGAACATTTGTTGGCTCGTGTTTTTGTAAAACAAGGGATGATCGTTCCGATGAATTATCACTTCACGACGACAAAAGCGTTGATCGAAAAAGCCGGTGGCGAAGTGGTCGAGCTGATTATGGAAGAGGGATTAAATGCACAGAGTGATTGCCCTTTTAAAGGTGACATGGATGTCGCGAAGCTAGACGCGCTCATAAAAGAGAAAGGCAGTGCCCAAATCGGATTTGTGCGAATCGAATCGGGCACAAACCTAATCGGCGGCCAGCCCGTGTCACTAGCCAACATGCAAG
Organism: Eubacteriales bacterium; assembly: GCA_031546735.1. Lineage (GTDB taxonomy): Bacteria > Bacillota > Clostridia > Lachnospirales > JAVBJY01 > JAVBJY01. The sequence continues at coordinate 4,869 of JAVBJY010000058.1, read as the reverse complement.
AGGTATCGCGTGTATGCAAAGAAAATGGTGTGAAGCTTATATTGGATGCCAGCCTACTCTCAGACAACGTGTACTTTAACAAGGTAAGAGAAGAGCAGTGCAAGGCGTTAAGCCCCCAAGACATTATCAAGAAAATATGCGCATGCTTTGATATGATCTATTTTTCGGGGCGCAAGTTGACAAGTGCAAGAGGCGGTGGCATGTGCTTTCGCCACGAAGAAGATTATTTAAAGATCAGAGATTTGATTCCGCTCTATGAAGGGTTTTCGACATATGGCGGCATATCGGTGCGTGAAATTGAAGCGATGGCGGTCGGGCTTGTGGACACACTCGATGAGGACGTGATTTCACAAGGCCCCATTTTCATCGAGCACATGGTGAAGCTACTGTTAGAAAAAGGCGTGCCCGTCGTTACCCCGGCCGGTGGTCTTGGTGTTCACTTAGACGCCAAACGATTTGTGCCCCATATCCCACCAAACGAATATCCGGCGGCGGCGCTTGGCTGTGCGTTATATCTCGTCAGCGGCATCCGTGGCACAGAGAGAGGCACCCTATCAGAGGAACGGGACAAAGATGGGCAAGAAGTGTTTGCCAAAATGGAATTGTTGCGGTTGGCGCTTCCGAGACGTGTCTTTACCTTATCACAAGTGGACTATGCAGTGGACAGAATCATTTGGCTGTATGAAAACAGAGAGAAAATCAAAGGGTTGCGGTTCGTGGAAGAACCAAAGGTGCTCCGCTTTTTCTTCGGAAAGCTCGAGCCCGTGTGCGATTGGCAAACTACGCTTATCGACGCGTTCCGAAACGATGTTGGTGATTCGCTTTAAAATACTAAAAGGTACGGAAGTCTTTTCAGACAATCCGTACCTTTTTTTGTAAATATTCACGCGCATATTCCGAATCTCTGTTGATTTGCTCTTTTAGTTGTTCTACATTGGCAAACTTTCGATCACCACGTATGTAGGCGTAAAAGGAAACAATAATTTCTTGCCCATACAAATCACCGGCAAAATCAAACAGGCAAGTTTCAACCGTTCTTTTGGTGCCTTCTATGGTCGGGTTTTTTCCGATATTTGTCACACTGCCGTACGTCTTATCGCCGACTTGTGTACGTGTAACATACACACCGTCTGGCGGTATCAGTTTACGGGCTGGCGGTTTTAAATTGGCTGTCGGAAATCCGATCGTTCGTCCAATTTTTTTACCGTGCTCAACCATGCCTTTGATAAAGTATGGTTTATCCAAAAGTCGGTTTGCCTCTGTGAAATTGGCGTCTTCGATGCATTGTCTCGTTCTTGTGCTACTCACCCGCAAATCACAATCGATAACGTTTGGTATTTTGATAACCTCTGCCCCAATTGTATTGCCGAATTGCTTTAAAGACGCGTAGGTGCCCAAGCGATTTTTGCCGAAGCAATAGTTCTCACCCACCACCAACACTTTAAAATTTGTCGTTTGATACAACATCTTCATAAACTCTTCGTGATGCATCTCAGCAAACTCCGTTGTAAAGGGATATTCTACCAATACGTCAATGCCCAGTTTTTCGATGGTGTAGTGCTTTTCGTTTTCAGAGAGTATCGTATAAAAATTATCTTTTTTATTTACCACAATAACGGGATGCGGCGCAAACGAAAACACAACAGAAGTCAAGCCTTCTTGATCGGCGTATTCTTTCACCGTTTTAATGAGCTGTTGGTGCCCTATGTGTATCCCGTCAAAATTGCCGAGGGTTACAGCCGTAGGCTCTTTTATCGTAAAATCAGTTGTCTTGATAATTTTCATGCTTACTAGCCCCCTCGTCGTGCATTGCGTGTTTAAAATAACATCGTGACAGGCGATATGGTCGTGCCATCCGTCTGGTAGATGCCTATTAATTTTGATGCAAAGTCGTAAACCAAAAGTGTATCAGAAGCACACACCTCGTCGTGACCATCCTCGCCAAAGCCAGTTACATAGCTGACCGGGATCGAATTGCCGTTGTAGAGATATTTGCTTTTTTCTTCTGCTACCATCACCTTTTTATAACCAGTTAATACGTCTTCAACGGGTTTTATACAGTCTTTCGACCGCCCATCGGCACAAGCTTGTTTGAACTGTTCCAATGTCATGCTATCGTTAAGCGAAAAAGGACCTGTTCTCGTTCGCAAAAGATAGGACATATGCCCACCACAACCAAGCTTGTCGCCGATGTCGGCACAAAGTGTTCTGATATAAGTTCCCTTTGAACACAAAACCGTCATATGCACATCGTTGCCTTCAATTTTTTCTACTTGTAGGCAATAAATGGTGATCTCTCTTGACTTTCTTTCAACCGAAACGCCCGCCCGTGCAAGCTCATACAGCTTTTTGCCATTGACCTTAATGGCCGAATACATGGGTGGCATCTGGCTGTACGTGCCTTGAAACGACAAGGCCGCTTCTGTGATTTGCTCTTTGGAGGCTGTTACGTCTGCTTCTGCAATCGTTTCGCCGCCGGCGTCTTGGGTCGTTGTTGTACGCCCCAAAGAGAGCACCGCCTTATATTCTTTTATATCCGACGCAATATATTCTGCAATTTTTGTCGCTTTTCCGACACAAATTGGCAATACGCCTTCGGCATCTGGATCAAGGGTGCCTGTGTGCCCCGTTTTGACGCGCCCCAACTGTCTTCTAACAATGGCGACAACGTCATGGGAGGTAAACCCTTTCTCTTTGTAAATATTAATTACGCCACAACACATGGTCTATCCCACTCTTTTTTTAAGTTCAGCAAAGACAATCTCAAACAGTTCATCGACCGTTTGATCTGAATTACAGCCTGCGGCCAATTTGTGCCCGCCGCCGCCAAGTTTCATTGCCACTTCGCTGATGTCAATTTCTTTAGAACGAAGACTTGCCTTTGCCGTTTTGTCGTCTTTCTCATAAACAAACAAAGCAACCTCGGCTCCATCAATCGAAATCAGTGACTCGACGATGCCTTCCAAGTCCATTGTTCCGGCTTGACATTCTTCCATTTCTTGGGCGGTAAGCGTTGTGTAGGCGATGCCATTTTCCATTTGACATTTGCCTAGCGCCTTTGCCATTACTTTGGTTTCTTTCATCGTCCTTATATTTAAAAGACCATTGTGAATCTCTGTAAACGGTATGCCCGTTTTAATCAGAAATGCAACCTTTTCATGGGTGCTACCTGATGTTGCTTTGTTTTTAAACCCATTGGTATCTGAGATAATGCCAGCATAAATGGCAGAGGCAATGTCAACATCCACCATACAAAAATTTTTAATGATATCAAATACGACTTCCGCCGTCGAAGAACATTGTGCCTCTACGATATTATGCTTTGCAAACTTCGTATTGGATACATGATGGTCTATGTTTAACGTTTCCTTGGCACGGTCAAACACGGCTTCCGCTCTGCCCATTCTTTTTTTATCGCCACAATCCACGCTGATCACAATGTCTGCTTGAAGAGTGTCATAATCCCCTTCATATATCATATCGAAGCCAGCCAATACGCGTTTATATTTGTCTAAAAAAGAATCGATCAGAATAACGGGCGTCTTGCCTAATGTCTTCAGACTGAGTGCCATGGCAAGCGCTGAACTGACAGCGTCACCATCTGGATTTGTATGTGCCACAATGGCAATTGAGTCATAGCTCGAAAAAATTTTGTAGATTTCGGTTGAATTTGTTTCCATTCCATTGCCCCCTCATTTCTTTATTCTGCGTTCTTATTGAGCTCATCGATCATCTTGGAAATTTTAATGCCATACTCCAACGATTCATCCAAAATAAACTTAAACTGCGGCGTGTTTCGTAAATTAATTTTGTACGCAATTTGTTTTCTGATGAACGAGGAGGCGCTCTTCAAGCCCTCTAACACCTCTTGCTTTTGCGCGTCGTCGCCCAAAATACTGACATTGACTTTGCAGAATTTGAGATCGTTGGTTGTATCCACTTTGAGAATGGTCGTAATTGTGCTAATTCGAGGGTCTTTCAATTCTGAGCGCACAATTTCTGAGAGTTCTCTCTTTATTTCATCGTTGATTCGTATTAATCGGTTGTTTGTCTTCAATTCGTCACCTTTATTTCTCGAACGTGTCTATTGTGGAATTTCTTCCATGACATATGCTTCTACGAGGTCGCCCTCTTTGATGTCGTTATATTTTTGAAAAAGAAGCCCGCATTCATAGCCTGCATTTACTTCTTTTACGTCGTCTTTAAACCGCTTCAATGTCGTAAGTTCGCCATCAAATGCAATCGCGCCATTTCTCGTAATTCTTACCTTTGCATTTCTTGTAAATTTACCATCTGTTATATAAGCGCCGCCAATTGTACCCACACCAGACGCCTTAAACAGCTGTCTGATTTCGGCATGGCCAATCACTTTTTCTTGGAATACAGGTTCTAACATGCCCTTCATGGCTGTATTGATATCCTCGATGGCATTGTAGATGACACGGTATAGCCGTATGTCTACTTTTTGCTCATCTGCCACTGATTTTGCTTGTGCTTCTGGGCGCACGTTAAAACCGATAATGATGGCGTTTGACGCACTGGCTAACATAACGTCAGACTCATTGACTGCGCCGACACCGCCGTGTATCGTTCTAATTCTGACCTCACCGTTTGACAACCGCTCTAGGCTGTTCTTCACGGCTTCGACAGAACCTTGCACATCTGCTTTTATGACGATATTCAAATCTTTTACGTTGCCCGCTTGTATCTGGTTGAACAAGTCATCAAGAGATACTTTTTGTGGTGTCGTACGAATCAACAAGTCGCGACCATGCGCCACAACAGATTCCGACACTTGTCTCGCATGTTTTTCGCCTTTTGCAACATAAAACATATCGCCCGCTTGCGGCACTTCAGACAAACCGATGA
>JAVBJY010000222.1:0-3081 GCA_031546735.1 Eubacteriales bacterium | reverse complement strand
ATACAATACTAAAATCTTTTCTTTCAAATAGGATATCATATCGTCCGTCACCACTTTCTCTATTGGATATAGGCGGATTTTTATGATAAATATCTTCGTATGCCGAAAGCAACCCAAGTACAAAGACATGATATATTTTCTCTTTTATTTTAGAATCATTTTCTGCTAAATCAAAATAAGATAGTCGATCACTTAAAAAATACTCTACATCTCGGTTGAATACATCCAACTCATTTACGTTATCAAACATGGTTTTCACGCTATTGCCATTTTTTATGACGGTAGACAATATGAATTCCTTCCAAACATTCATTAATTCTTTGTTGGGTATTTTAACCAGCCCAAAGTTGTTGGTGCCTATTTGCTCTAATGATAGATACCCAGACTGTACCAATAAAGAATAAAATATATGATCGCCAGGGTTATTATTTAGTTCTTCCAGTGAAATGCGATGACCTATAAATACTTCGATTGTTTCTCCATCCAGTAATTTGATAATGGATTCTTTCCTGCTCTCGTTTAGCAACTCGGCTATCATTTGAATTGTTCCACTTCTGCCCCAGTAGTTGTCTACCCGACTGTTCTTTACGCATGACAGAACCGAATAAATATTATATATATCTTCGCCATTTATTTTAATGCCGTTATACCACTCTTTAATCTCTGATTTGTTGAAAGCAATCTGTTCTTGCAATTCATCAATTTCAGAATCGACAAGCCCAAAATCACTTGTGTACAAATTATCGCTGTATACGTCATAGGTTGCTAAATTGTTTAATCCGCTTAGGATGCTTTCTCTTGAAACACGCATGACGCCTGTGAGCAAGGCTTTTTGCAGATAACGATTGCCCTTAAGCCCGGCACCAAGAAAACCCGTTTCATATTCTTTGATGCTTTTGTACTCACTATCGTTATACGTATCTGTTAACAGCTTATCATATTCATCGATCAGAACATAAGAATGTTTTCCGGTCTGCTTAAAAACCAATTCGGTTAAAAGTAATAACCCTTCGGAATTAGCACCTTGGTCTTTCATATAATGATCAAACTTAATTTTCGAAATGCCCTCTAATGCTTTAATGTCGATATATTCATACATATGCGTGGCCACTTGTTCCCAGATTTGCTCTTTATATTTATCACGTTTCAGGTTCTTAAAGTCGAAGGCAAAAACGGGTGCAGAGTTTAATTGGTTCCAGACAGAACTATGCTCGATATACGTTCCTTTGAACAAATCACCAGTGTTTTGCTTATCCGTTAAAAAACATCGCAACATGTCTAAATTTAAGCTTTTACCTAACCTACGATGGCGCACGATCAACTGGACAGAATTTGTCTCATTTAAAAAATTTTCTATAAATTTTGTTTTGTCAATAAATAACTTATTGCTACTGCGGATGTTCTCAAAATACGAAACGCCCAAATCAATCTTTTCTGGATCGCCTATTACCATTTTTCCCACCTCTTTTATACCGTCATAAAATTTCATATTCTACTTTTGATTATACCATTGGTTGGTTGCATCGTCTACAAACGATATCCTCTGCTGTATGGCTACGCCTATGTCAAACACATCCACTTGTCTATTGCTCTGTAGAACCTGTTCAATATCCCTTATCGATATATGGAAAAAGAGACAACCCCATGAGTTGTCTCTTTTTCATTTATGCCTTTATTTAAGAAGAACCCTTATTCTTATTCGCCTGTGCATATTGGTTGGCCATATACTGCTTTTGATAATCGAGCACCTTTGGCACATATTTTTGTGTTTCTGCAAACGGCGGAACGCCGTTGTATTTGTCTACGTTGCCGGGGCCTGCGTTGTACGCCGCCAACGCCAAACTGGCGTCTCCGTTATACTTTGAAAGCATTTTGCTTAAATACTTCGTGCCACCCTCTACGTTGTCTTCGATGTCATAGGGGTTTTGCACGCCGAGCGAGGTCGCTGTGCCCGGCATCAATTGCATAAGGCCGGTCGCGCCGGTGCCCGATACGGCCAACGGGTTAAAGTTACTCTCTTGGCGAATGACCGCCTTGACTAGCGTGGGGTCTACGTTATATTTGGTGGAGGCATTTTTAATAGCATCTTCGATAGCCGAATCTACGTCCTTCGGCGCAGAGGAAGTGCCGCCGACATAATCTGAAAGCACGTTGTCGAAGGATTTAGGCTGTTCGGCACTGGCTGTGTTTTGATTCGCCGCACCTGGCGTGGTCGCGCCTTGGTTTGCACTGGCTGCTCGTCTGTTTATATTTGTATTAAAATCAATCGGCACCCGACTTTGCACATCTTGCAAAATGCTTTGGTAGATTGCTTTCACATCAAAATTATCCATTGGCTCTATCCCCTCAACATACGCTAACCCGAAAACGGTATAAAAAAATATGTACTCCCACGCAATACATGATATAATAATTCTAATCTATTTGATACAAAATAGCAATACCTGAATTTTCCGTACCAGTAATTTCCGTATAAGACAAGGTGGATCATACATGAACGAAAAAGTACAAAAGACATTAGAATTTAACAAGATCACAGAAAAGTTGGCGTCCTTTGCCGCTTCTACGATGGGAAAAGAACTGGCGCGTGCCATCTCCCCCTCCATCGACCCAGAAGAAATTATGACGAGGCAAAAGGAAACGTCTGAAGCCGTGTCGATGGTGATGCGCAAAGGCTCTTTGTCCCTTGGGGGCTTGAAGGATATCCGCCCCTATTTGCAACGGGTAGCCATCGGCGGCATTTTAGACATCGCAGAGCTTTTGCATATCGGTGACTTTCTATATGTCAGCCGCAAGGCGAAGAACTACGCCCGCATTGAAAACAAGCATGATAACTTTCAATCACTTGAAAAACTATTCGACGAGATTGAGCTTGTGCCCGCCCTCGAAAGCGAAATTAACCGCTGTATCGTGTCCGAATTTGAAATCGCAGACGAAGCCAGCAACGCCCTTCGAGATATCCGGCGCGATATCAAGCTGTCGAACAGCAAAATAAAAGAACACTTGAACAGCATCATCCACTCGGGCACATACAAGACGATGCTACAAGACCCGGTCATCACGACGAGAAACGATCGCTAC
>JAVBJY010000052.1:0-12856 GCA_031546735.1 Eubacteriales bacterium | reverse complement strand
ACATGCAAATTTTGTTTGTTGTCAATGGGACGAATTTTGCCGATATAAACCATATGAGGGAAGAAGCAGACACCGAGGAAGTTGCGTTGCTTGGCACATGCGACCGGTTGGGGCGGCTCGGTGCCGACAGAAAAAAAGAAGAAAATAACATTTTGTTGTTTCTGCAAAAGGTGAAGGGGTTCTGAGAATTTGTACAGCCGTACAGCATGGGGGGTGTTGTACTGCTATACAAATTCTAAACATACATAAGAGAAAAGAGGAGAATTATGCCTAAACGATTTAAGTATCTCGCCGCATGGTGTATGACGATGGTGTTGGTTTGTAGTTTTTCGACCGCGGCGCTGTGCAAAGAGACCGACCATACATATGAATTGCCCGTTTTGTTGTATCATCACTTGGTGGAGAGAAATTTGAGTGCACCGTTTATAGGCAATGAATCCGTCAATATTTATGAAGACTTTCAGAACCAGATGCAATATTTGCACGACAACGGCTACACAACTGTGACGACAGCGCAGTTGAGAGGCTTTTTGTACAACCACATGCTTTTGCCGCCTAAGTGCGTGATGATTACCTTTGATGATGGCTATTTAAGCAACGCACACTATGCCTACCCCATTTTAAAGCAATATGGATATAGTGCCATCGTTTTTTTGGTGACGTCTAACATGGTGTCGACAGACGTATCATTTGAACCGACGAAAATACAAATGCTCAATTGGAGAACCATATCGGATACGATGGATGTTTTTGAATACGGTTGCCACACCCATAATTTGCACTATTTTGAAAATGGGAAATCGTTGCTTGTCTCAAGCCCTGTTCAAACGGTGATCGCAGACACGGAGGCCAGCCTCAAGACACATGTCACACAGGCGTATGCCTATCCATATGGTCTTTACAGCCAGAAAGTGATTAACGTTTTAAAATCTAAAAACTTTGATTTGGCGTTTACGACAGACAAAGGCTATGCAAAGGCCACAACAAATCCACTCATACTGCCGCGTTTTTCGATCAGACAAGACACAAGCTTTGCCGAGTTTGAGGCGTACATATCCCATAGCAATCTAAAATGAACATTATCCTACCAATAGAATATACATAGAGTATATCTCAAAAAAAGTAGGGAGTGCATCGTATTGGAAGCGATTCAATTTCAAAACACGACCAATTTCTTATCCGATAGACTTTTTTCGGAACATTGCAAACTGTATGAAGGTTATGTGAACAAGATCAATGAGGTGACAGACAAATTAGCAAAAGGTGGCGACAGAAAAGATGCCAATGCGACCTACAGCACCTATCGGGCGCTAAAAAAAGGAGAGACCTACGCGCTAGACGGCGTATTGCTCCATGAGCTTTATTTTCGCAATATCGGCGGCGGCGGAAGCCCAAAACCGAAGACCCAGCAAATGATCACAGATTGGTACGGGACGCTAGAGGATCTAAAAATAGACATGACGGCATGCGGAAAAGCGGCAAGAGGGTGGGCAGTGTTGGTGTACGAACAACGAAGCAAGAGAATGCGTACCATTTTGCTCGACACCCATGACGAAGGAAACGTCGTGATGGCGTATCCGCTCTTGGTGCTCGACATGTACGAGCATGCCTACGCCCTTGACTACGGCATCGACAAAGAAACCTATATCAAAAAGTTTTGGGACGACATTGATTGGGAAATCGTTGAAAGAAGATTCGAGATGCTCAAACTTTAAGCATATAGTGCGACAAAGGGGCTGTTGCCAAACCACAAGATTCGGTTTGGCAACAGCCCCTTTGCATGAGGCGCGCCCGATTCAAAATAATTTTTGCCAAATCCGCATTTACGTTGTTGACTTTTGAGCGCCACAGTGATAAAATGCTAAAATGTGTTGATTGTGGAGTTTTATGCGATAAGCACATCAAAAAGTAACTTACAACTAAGTCGTAAGGATTGTATTATTCATGCAGGGAGGTGCAAAGAATGCCAACATTTAATCAATTGGTAAGAAAAGGCAGAAAAACAATCAAAAAGAAATCCACAGCACCAGCACTTCAAAAAGGTTTGAACTCTTTAAGAAAGAAACAAACCAATGTAAGTGCGCCACAAAAACGTGGTGTGTGTACGTCTGTTAAAACGTCAACGCCGAAAAAACCAAACTCCGCGCTTCGTAAAATCGCCAGAGTTCGTTTGTCAAACGGTATCGAGGTAACAGCATACATTCCAGGTGAAGGCCATAATCTACAAGAGCATAGTGTTGTTCTTATTAGAGGTGGTAGAGTAAAAGACGTTCCCGGTGTACGTTACCATATCGTCAGAGGTACGCTTGATACAGCGGGCGTTGCTTCAAGAAAGCAATCGCGTTCTAAATACGGCGCAAAACGTGCAAAGAAGAAAAAATAGTTTTCTGGCTTTGCAACACTGAAATGCCTTGTACAATAAATACAATCTCTTCTAAACTTAGTTGCAGAATATATATAGCGTATAAAGGCATGAAAAGCATTTTTCTCTATAGCAATCAAGATCAATATAGCGAAAGTGTTCAGTACCGTTGATATAATATTTATTGTTAAGGAGGGAAGAATCGTGCCGCGTAAAGGACATGTTTCAAAAAGAGAAGTTTTAGCAGACCCTTTGTATAAGAGTAGAACCGTTACAAAGTTGGTTAATGCGATAATGTTAGATGGTAAGAAGGGTATATCCCAGAAAATAGTGTATGGTGCTTTCGAACAAGTGGAAGCAAAAACAGGTACACCAGCGCTAGAAGCGTTTGAAACAGCACTTGGCAATATCATGCCGATGCTTGAAGTAAAAGCGCGCCGTGTCGGTGGTGCTACGTATCAAGTGCCAATGGAAATCAGAACCGAAAGAAGACAAGCGTTGGGTCTGAGATGGTTGGTGTTATACAGCAGAAAAAGAAGCGAGAAAAAGATGGAAGATCGTCTTGCCAATGAAATCATGGACGCACTGAATAATGCAGGTGGCGCCGTGAAGAAAAAAGAAGAAACCCATAAAATGGCTGATGCAAACAGAGCATTCTCACATTATAAGTGGTAATTTGAATAGAAAAAGGAGGAGTAAGAGTGTCAGAAAGAGCGTTTCCGCTTGAAAAAACCCGCAACATCGGGATTATGGCACATATAGATGCTGGTAAAACAACTCTTACAGAGCGTATCTTGTTCTATTCAGGTCGTACTTATAAAATCGGAAATACCCATGAGGGTACAGCGGTTATGGACTGGATGGAGCAAGAACAAGAAAGAGGGATAACCATTACGTCTGCGGCAACAACGACGCAATGGCAAGAGCATAGAATTAACATCATCGACACACCAGGGCACGTTGACTTCACCGTTGAGGTTGAACGTTCACTTCGTGTACTAGACGGTGCGGTTGGTGTTTTCTGTGCAAAAGGTGGCGTCGAACCACAATCTGAAACCGTTTGGCGTCAAGCAGATAAATATGAAGTGCCAAGAATGGCGTTTGTCAATAAGATGGACATCATGGGCGCAGATTTTGAAAATGTTGTGTCGATGATTAAGGATAGACTGAATGCGAATGCAGTGCCTCTCCAAATTCCAATCGGTGCAGAAGAGCTGTTTGTCGGCGTCGTTGACTTGCTGGATATGAAAGCCTATATCTACACCGATAAGACAGGCGAGGGTGTTTCTATCGAAGAAATCCCAGCCGACTTAAAGGAAAAAGCAGATGCAGCAAGATTATTCATGATTGAGGCGATTGCTGAAACCAATGAAGACTTGATGGCTAAATATCTTGACGGCGAAGAAATTACAATACCAGAATTAAAAGCAGCAATCCGTAAATCTTGTCTTGCAACAGACATTATCCCGGTATTTTGTGGTTCGGCTTATAAAAACAAAGGCGTGCAAAAACTTTTGGACGGCGTTGTTGATTATTTGCCTGCACCAACAGATATCCCGGCGATTAAAGGGGTTTCGGTTGATAACGAAGAAGAAATAGAGAGACATGCATCTGATGAAGAACCGTTTTCTGCGCTTGCGTTCAAAATCATGAACGATCCATTCGTAGGAAAATTGGCCTTCTTTAGAGTGTATTCTGGCGTTTTAGAGTCAGGCTCTTATGTATACAATTCAGTAAAAGGCAAAAGAGAACGTGTCGGCCGTATCTTGCAAATGCATGCAAATCACCGTGAGGAAATTAGCAAGGTGTATGCAGGCGATATCGCGGCGGCTGTCGGTTTAAAATTCTCTACAACTGGTGATACTTTATGCGACGAAGACAACGAAGTTGTGCTTGAGTCCATGAACTTCCCAGAACCTGTTATCGATGTTGCAATCGAGCCAAAAACAAAAGCGGGTAGAGACAAAATGGGCATCGCCCTCTCTAAATTGTCAGAAGAAGATCCAACATTTAGAACCTTTACAAACGTTGAAACAGGCCAAACCATTATTTCTGGTATGGGCGAGTTGCACTTAGAGATCATCGTAGACAGATTGTTACGTGAGTTCAAAGTGGAAGCAAACGTAGGTAAACCACAAGTTGCATACAAAGAAACATTTAGAAAAGCAACTGATGTGGAAGGTAAATATATCAAACAATCCGGTGGACGTGGTCAATACGGACACTGTAAAGTTAAATTTGAGCCAATGGACGCAAACAGCGATCACATATACGAGTTCGTAAATGCAGTTGTCGGCGGCGCGATTCCAAAAGAATATATTCCGGCGATCGACAACGGTATCAAAGAGGCCATGTTATCTGGTCCTTTGGGTGGCTATCCAGTTTTGGGTGTGCGTGCAACGGTTTATGATGGTTCTTACCATGACGTTGACTCCTCCGAAATGGCGTATAAGATAGCAGGTTCTATGGCGTTTAAAGAAGCCATGAGAAAAGGCGATCCTGTTTTGCTAGAGCCGATCATGCGTGTTGACGTTACGGTTCCAGAAGACTATATGGGCGATGTAATCGGCGATATCAACAGCCGTCGTGGTCGTATAGAAGGCATGGACGCAAGAAACGGCGTGCAAGAAATACACAGCTTTGTGCCTCTTGCAGAGATGTTTGGTTACTCCACAGACCTCCGTTCTAAAACACAAGGTAGAGGAACATACGTCATGCAAGTCGATCATTATGAACCTGTGCCAAAGAGCATTCAAGAAAAATTAGTAACCGGCAAGGCAGAGAAATAAAACCAGCAGGTATGTACAAAATGCTTGCAAATTTACATTAAAGTATCTATAATGATAGACAAATGTACAAAACTATATATTTTATCTATTTAAGGAGGAAATATCCAAATGGCTAAGGCAAAATTTGAAAGAAACAAACCGCATGTGAACATCGGTACAATCGGTCACGTTGACCATGGTAAAACTACTCTTACAGCGGCTATCACTAAGACTTTGTTCGAAAGATATAAATTGGGCGAAGCGGTAGCATTTGACAAAATCGACAAGGCACCAGAAGAAAAAGAACGTGGTATCACAATTTCAACGACACACGTTGAATATGAGACACCTGCTCGTCACTACGCACACGTTGACTGCCCAGGACATGCCGATTACGTTAAAAACATGATCACTGGCGCAGCACAAATGGACGGCGCTATATTGGTTGTTGCTGCAACAGACGGCCCTATGGCACAAACGAGAGAGCATATCCTTCTTGCGCGCCAAGTTGGTGTTCCTTACATCGTTGTATTCATGAACAAATGCGACATGGTAGACGACGAAGAGTTGTTAGACCTTGTTGAAATGGAAATTCGTGAGCTTTTGTCCGAATACGAATTCCCTGGTGATGATATTCCTATCATTAGAGGTTCTGCATTCCAAGCACTTCAAGATTCTACAGGTCCTTGGGGAGACGGCATTATCGAATTGTTCAACCAAGTTGACGCTTACATCCCTAACCCAGAACGTGACAAAGACAAACCTTTCTTGATGCCTATCGAGGACGTGTTCTCAATCACTGGCCGTGGTACTGTTGCGACTGGTAGAGTAGAACGTGGTACACTTAAGATTCAAGAAGAAGTTGAAATCGTTGGTCTTGTAGAAGAGTCTAGAAAAGTTGTTTGTACGGGTATCGAAATGTTCCGTAAACTTCTTGACTCTGCTGAAGCAGGCGACAACATCGGCGCACTTTTGCGTGGTGTGCAAAGAACAGAAATCGAAAGAGGTCAAGTTCTTGCAAAACCAGGCACAATTACACCACATACAAAATTTACAGCACAAGTTTACGTTCTTTCACAAGAAGAGGGTGGTCGTCACAAACCTTTCTTCAATAACTACAGACCACAATTCTATTTCAGAACAACTGACGTTACAGGCGTAATTTCTTTACCAGAAGGTGTAGAAATGTGTATGCCTGGCGACAATATTGAAATGAAAATCGAGTTGATTACATCAATCGCGATGGAACAAGGTTTGCGTTTCGCGATTCGTGAAGGCGGTAGAACGGTAGGCGCTGGTTCTGTTGTTTCTATTTCTGAATAATTTTATACAAAAATCGCTATGCTAGCTTCGCGCTAATATAGCGGTAGATAGAAAGAGCCCCACGTATAGGTTATATGCGGGGGCTCTTTTGTTTTGTGATGGCGAATGCCTATCGGTTAAAATTTGTATATTGACAAATGAGTCGAAAATTGATATGATTCTTTATGCAATAACAATTTCATATTTCTTATCAAGAGAGGTGGAGGGAACGGGCCCTGTGAAACCCAGCAACCTAGCGAAGGCTAAGGTGCTAATTCCCACGGTTTATTCCGAGAGATGAGTTTCTTTACTTGAATAAGCCTAAGAGGGCTTTTTTTTATGCCAGGAAAGTGCTTCGCACTGTTCCTGCCGCGGCTTTGCTGCGGTGCTTCATGAGTAGCGGTTAAAAGTTCGCAGAGCGAACTTTTTGTATGCCCTCTATCCCAAAGTATTTATATATTGAGAATCAAAGGAGGAAGTTTTTATGAAGAGAATGTTTACATCAGAATCCGTTACAGAGGGGCATCCAGATAAAATCTGTGACCAAATATCCGACGCGATATTAGATGCCATTATTGAAAAAGATCCTATGGCAAGAGTGGCGTGTGAAACATTGACAACGACTGGTCTAATCATGGTGGCAGGCGAAGTGACCACAAATTGCTACGTAGACATCGAAGCGATAGCAAGACAGACCGTTCGAGAAATCGGATATGATAGAGCAAAATTTGGCTTTGACTGTGACACATGTGCGGTGTTGGTTTCTTTAAAGGGCCAGTCGCCAGATATCGCAATGGGCGTAAACGTTGCGCTTGAAGCAAGAGAAGGCGGTACAGACGAAATCGAATCGACAGGTGCCGGCGACCAAGGGATGATGTTTGGTTTTGCTTGTAACGAGACCGAAGATTTGATGCCAATGCCAATTTATCTTGCGCACAAATTGACAAAAAAATTAACAGAAGTGCGTAAAAATGGTACACTCTCATACTTGCGCCCAGATGGAAAGTCGCAAGTCTCGGTACAATATGAAAACGATGTGCCAGTGAGAATCGATAGCGTTGTAATCTCTAGCCAACACGGTCCAGAAGTTGACCATGCCACAATCGAAAAAGATATTATTGAGAATGTCATTAAACCAACCATTCCGGCTAATTTAATGGACGAAAACACGAAATATTATATCAACCCAACAGGACGCTTTGTTGTCGGTGGCCCACAGGGCGACTGCGGTTTGACGGGCAGAAAAATCATCGTCGATACATACGGCGGTTATGCAAGCCACGGTGGTGGTGCATTTTCGGGCAAAGATCCAACAAAGGTAGACCGCTCGGCGGCGTATGCTGCACGTTATGTTGCGAAAAACATTGTGGCGTCTGGTATCGCTTCAAAATGTGAAATCGAACTTGCCTATGCCATCGGCGTTGCAAAACCTTTGTCCATTTTGGTTAACACATATGGCACAGGAAAAGTAGCAGACGATAAAATTGTAGACATCATCAACAAACATTTTGACCTAAGACCAGCGGCAATCATCAAAGACCTTGATCTAAGACGTCCGATCTACAAGCAGTTGGCGGCGTATGGTCACTTCGGTCGTACCGATTTGAATGTGCCTTGGGAAAAAACAGACAAAGCTGATGCAATTCGAAAAGAGATTGCGCAATAGTTTGTGGAGCAGTGCAAGGGTATTACAAAATAAGTAACCATCCTGCTCCTGCTAAAATCGCAAGATGCACAGGATAAAACCCATAGAAGAGCCATCGATCCAACGAAACGGTATGATTGTGTACCGTCCATTGGATTTGATGGCCCTTTTTGCCGTTGTAGCAATAAAGAAGGGGAAGCGCCAAAAGCGCAAAAAGAAAATAGGCAAGCGTATGGAATCGCAACCAACTACCGCTCAAAAAATATTGGGATAATGCATAATAAGAGACGGCAAAGGGCGAAAACACAGGCCACAGGTATTTATAGAGAATGCCAATAAAAATAACAGTCAATTGACGATTCTTTGTATTTGCGATATAGACAGACAAAATCCACAGTACCCCAAAGATGCCGTAGTCCACCTGGAAAAAATCTGCGACAAATAGTGCATTGAGAAGGCAAAATAGACCCAAGAGGATATGAAGCTCTTTGGTCTTTATCTTTTGATAGAGGCTGATGCAAAAAACACCAAGAAACAGTGTAAAAAATACGTTGGTAGATGTGAAGAAACTAACGGAGAGCGAACCAGCACCGGCCTTATAGGCGAGCATATTTCGTGCCAAATCATACGGAACTTCTGAAATGAATGCGAAGAGCAGAAGACGCCCCATGTATCGGTTGATGTTTCGTGTATACTGACAGCCACGGGCGATAAAATAGACGTAGAGCGGAAAAGAGATACGACCGATGTAGCGGAAGAAGGAGGGGGCGTAAGCACCGAAGGTGCTGCCGATGTGATCGAATAACATACAGGATAGGGCGATTAATTTGAGTACGTTTACCGTCATGGGACAGAACCTTCTTTCGGGGTGTGAAATCGTAATCTCTGATTTTCGCGGTTCATTTTATAGCCATTAGACAGTATAAGAAAGGTGCTCCCCAAAATGCTATGCAAATGGGAGCACCTTTCTTGTAATTTTTATGATGTAGGTCTTTCGACCATGAACTTATAAGTCGGATTTTGCACTTTTAGTTTAATTTCGGCTACGGAAAATGTATTGATGCTTTTGTCAGACCCATTTACCTTCGCCGCTTCAAAATTCATGGTATAGGTGGTTGGTTTGTAGTTGCTGTTTTGTACCCAAAGCAACAATTCGCTTGCATCGAAGATGGATAACTTGCCGTCGTTGTTAAAATCGCCCCAGACAATGCCACTTTTGTGGTAGGTAAAGGTGGCTACACCAACGGTACTGACATCAGTTCCACCGACCCGAAGGGTGTAGGATTGATCCTCAACCAAACTGTCTCGTAGGTAAAAGGATATCGAAAAATTACCGTTTACATCAGTCACAGGGAACTGATTGATGTAGGCGATCTTTGTATCGTCAGTATAATCAGCACTGGTTGGTGCGACGATGATGGTCACCTCTTGATTTTGTGCAAAATCTTGTACCTTACCGTCTAAAATCATCTGCGCGGACGTATTCTCACCTGCTCTTAATGCGGTGATGGTGGGTGACGCTGCAAAAGTAAAAACGGACGTGCTGAGTGCGAGAAGCGCAGTCAGCATCAATGTAGCTGCTTTTTTCATCTTTGAACCTCCTCATGGTTTAAATAAATTTATCAAATACTAAAATGTACGTACCCTTATTATACTATGTATATGACAGAAAAATCAAATAAAATTTTAAAAATATATCATTATATTATTTCAAGGCTACGCGAGCCAAAAAGCCAACAATCGTATCTGTCATATAACCGGAAGTTACACATATAAATTGAATAGAAGGTGTGCGCCATTGGTGTGCAAGCCCAAGAAAAAAGACGATAGAGGTATGATCATGAAGAAAAAATATTGGTGCCTGATTTTGATATCGCTGACGATGGTTGTGGCGGCAGCGCCGCTCTTGTGGGCAGCCGTCGTGACGGAAAAACAGACCGGCGCGCTCAACAAGCAGATGGTAGACACATATATGGAGGCGGATGACGCCACGAAGGAAAAACTCAAAGGGGATATCATCCGCATCGTGATGGACGACGCGGGCAAAAGTCAAATGATAGAGACCATGGAGGGCGCGCGCTTAAAGATACTAAAATCCAATTTAATTCCAGAAGATGGGGGCGCAGATCATGACGAACGGTTATTCCTCATTAATCTCGCGCCAAACAGAGCCATTGCGGTCGTATACAAGGGATATGCGTTTAAAGCAGTTGTCGATACATTTATGGAAATAAAAGATTTTCAAATCATGCCGATTGACAGAACAAGTGGCGATTTGGTTGTGGTGAGGGAGTATGTCGATCAGATGGTGGGTGCCTTTGAAGAAGGCACGTACGTAAGGGGGTATGTATGGGATGGTAAAGCGTTTGTGCTTGCTCTAAACGTTATCGATCAGTATGATGCCTATTGGAATGAACTGTGGGATACGAGCGCCCAGCCGACCGGCACCGAAGCGAAGGCACACTGGCTGAAGGTAAGCGAACAATCGGACATCATGTGGAATGCGTTAACACCGCCCTCTGTGCATGTGGTATCGAAGCAAGAGTATCTGAAGAGCACCAATGTAAACAGCGTCGACATGCCCGCAAGCGAGCAGTTCGAATTGGTCAAGACCAATACAGTTGACAATACCTACGACTGGAGCGAAAAATGGAAGCACTTTATTTTATCAGAAGGAATGTTGGATAAAAACAAAGAAGAAGTGGCGATACTCGAAAGCTCTGACAACTCACCATTTTACGTTGCGGGGCTATCAGATCAAAGCGTGTACAGAATTAAAAAAAAGGACGGGACGGTGGAGATGGTAGATCAAAATCGTATCGAACGGATAGATCGATTAGGCAGTGTAGACTAAAAAAGGGGCTGTTGCAAGACTGTAAATCTCAGTTTTGAAACAGCCCCTTCTGCGAGACTGATTAGGCAAGGGAAAACAAATAACAAGCCAATTGGACGGCCTGTTTTGCGCGATACTGCGTCAGCAGAACCCGCCTATAGCGCCGCTATGAACGGAACCTGTTTCCTTGTATAGCGCAAAACATTCTCGCCCAATTGACCAGTTATTTATTTTCTCTTGCCTTATTTCATATAGATAAATAATTTTTTGGTGCTTTTGTTGTAAGAAACAGCGGTGGCACTTAGTGTCACGGGCTTGCCCGACTCTTTTAAGATAACCATGAGATCAATGTTTTTTTCGCTTAACTTTAATTCGTTAATAAAAGAATCGACAGCCTCCTCGTCTCTAAAAAATTTACTGATCTTTTTGCCCACAATATTTGCCGGTTGTTTGTTCAGCATCGTTTCTGTGATTTTGTTGGTGGATTCGACGATGCCATGTTCATCTGTCACAAGCAAGGCTCTATTTTCTGGTGATTTTGGATTTTTTTGTTTCACAATTTTGCTGTTCTCAAACAGGATGGTGGCACCGGATACCTGTTTATTTGTGGTGTAGATGGCGCATATCATCGTGCTGACAGAAATGACAGACGATTCCGAGTCCGAAAACTCAAACGTATCAATGGACTTTCCGTTATTGAGCGCAAAGTTAATGCCTTTTTTAAATTTTGATAGCATAAAAGAAGAGTTGGTTAAGATTTGAATGTTTTTGCCGACCAAATCATCTTTTGGCATATTGAAAATTTTAGCGGCCGAACTATTTGCAAACAAAATGGTATAGCTGGTATCAACGGCCAACACCACAAGCTCAGACATACTGTCATACACATCCAAGAGAAATTTTGTACGCTCTGCGATTTTCAATTCTTGGTCGGTATTCAAGTCTTGAATCAGTTGGTTTTGAAATTTGATTTCTTTTGAAAGCCGTTGAGAAACGTTGTAAAAGTTGTTGTTATAGATGGCGATGCTGATACAAGAACGGATTTTGTACATCGTATTGACATGGTCGTCATTGTATCCGTATAAGCTACCGAGAACCACAACGCCCTCCACCACCTCATCATCGTCTACAACGGGAACAAGCAATAGAGATTTTGGCTTTATCTTGCCCAAAATTGTGTGAGACAGGTAAATGGTATCATCTGGTATATCTGCGATGATTTTGACTTGACCTGTGGCAGCGACAGCGCCCACAAACCCTTCTCCAACGGTAATGTCGAATTGCTTATAAATTTTTTGCGAAAAACCGATAGAGGACTTGATTTGCAACTTATTTATGTTTTTATCAACCAGATAGAACGCAATCCAGTTGCTTTGGGTCAAATCCAACAGCTTTTGCATAATGGCATCGAAGAATTTTTCGATCTCCATGCTGGCACTGGTGGACGCCAATATTTCATTGATGGCGATATTCTCTTTCTCGCGCTTGGAAAAATCTGAAATCAAATGAATCAAATTCTCATGAATCTGGTTATCAGACAAAGAAGCAAGCGCTTCAATGCGAGATAAGTCGTTGCTAAAATTTAACGCTTTCGAAATGGTGCTAAGCTCCTCGTCGTGAAGCTGTTTGGCTTTTGCCAACGCTTGGTCGGCAGACGCCACATATTTTTCACTTCGATAAATGAGAGAAGCAAACGGCACAAAGGAAAAAACGCCAATCATCTCTAACATAAACCCGACAGCATAGAAGCCGGATACAAGCAAGTAAAACACGCAGCACAAAATAAGAAACTCTACAACGGCAAAGATACAAATAGCCCCAATATATCGTTTTAGAAACCCCATAAAATCACACCCTAAACCCCTTATTTATAATTCGTGCACGAGGCACTGCTTTATAGTCATAAAAATATCATCGGTTTCGGCATTCACAAAGATGTAATGAAC
>JAVBJY010000015.1:0-16222 GCA_031546735.1 Eubacteriales bacterium | reverse complement strand
ATTCTTAGAAACCGTAAGATTCCTTATATTGTCATACAACAATATTCTATTATATTTTAAAAATATATACAAGTATTAGTTGGCGTACTATAATATATATTTGAGAGGTGATGAATTATGATGGAAGAATTATCAATGCACATTTTGGATATCGCCGAAAATAGTATCACGGCGTCTGCCACCGATGTGTATATCGAGATAAACGAAGACACCGTCTGCAATACATTTGTGTTTACGATTAAAGACAACGGTTGTGGTATGAACAAAGAGATGGTTGAAAATGTGCGTAGCCCTTTCACCACGTCACGCACGACAAGACGGGTGGGTCTTGGCATCCCATTTTTAGAGCAAACCTGTATCCAGTGTAACGGCAATCTTCTGCTCGAAAGCGAAGAAGGGACAGGCACGACGTTAATCGCCACCATGCACCATGACCACATCGACCGACCACCGCTCGGCGATATCGCAAGCACCATGCAAATTATTTTGTGCCTCAACGAAAACATCAACTTCATATACAAACATGTTGTAAACGGAAACGAGTTTGTAATCGATACGAAAGAAATCAAAGACGAACTGGACGGCGTCCCGTTAAACCAACCCGATGTCATGTTGTGGATGAAAGAAACGGTACAAGAAGGCTTGCAAGACATAAAGCAAGGCTTGTGATTCACTGCAAAGTATATTATGATAATGAACAGCCGCTGTCATAGGCGGCAAAAGAATGACGATCACTGCAATTGAGTGTTGTAACGGAGGACTTTATGCACATGCAAACTTTCACTTTTAAACGGGGCATCCATCCGCCTGACGGCAAGAAATTTACGAATACAAAGAAAATTGAAATCTTGATGCCTGAAAAAGATAAATTGATCATCATGCCCATGAGCCAACATCTAGGCGCGCCTTGCACACCCATCGTAGAAAAAGGCGACCGGGTGCTTCTCGGTCAAAAGATAGCAGACAGCGACGCGTTCGTGTCTGCCCCTATCCATGCCAGCGTATCCGGCATCGTGAACGACATTAAGCTCGTGCTTGCCCCAAACGGCAACCTCTGCAACGCGGTTATCATCGAAAATGATGGTCTGTTTGAAGAGCACCCTTCGTTGGGACATGCCTCCCCACTTGAAAGCCTGTCGAAAAACGATATCCTGAAATTAATCCGTGAAGCAGGTGTCGTCGGGCTTGGGGGTGCCGGTTTTCCCACGCACATCAAATTAAACCCGCCACCCGATAAAAAAATCGATTCTATCATCTTAAACGCGGCCGAATGCGAACCGTATCTGACGACCGACTATCGTGTGTTGCTAGAAAAAACCGACCGTGTGGTAAAGGGTCTTGAAGTTATCTTGCGGCTTTTTCCCGGCGCAACCGGCTACATCGCAATCGAAACAAATAAAATGGACGCCATTCTCATGCTGTCCGATTTTGTAAAGGATATCAAAAACATTAAGGTGGTTGCACTCGACACGAAATATCCACAAGGCTCTGAAAAACAACTGATTTATGCCATTACAAAGCGCGAAGTTTTATCTGGCACGCTTCCCGCCGATGTGGGCTGTATCGTAAACAACGTGGACACCGTGCTCGCCATCGAGCGCGCCGTCATAAAGGGTCGACCCCTCATGCGTAGAATTATCACCCTATCTGGTGGCGCTGTCAAAAGACCCGGCAACTACCAAGTGCGCTTGGGCGTCTCTTGCCGAGACTTACTAGAAGAAGCAGGTGGCTGTTACACAGAACCGGTAAAGATCATTTCTGGCGGCCCCATGATGGGCATTGCGATGCATTCTCTTGATGTTCCCGTCATCAAAACCATGTCGGCCATTTTGTGCCTGACCAAAGCGGAGGCAACCCTCCCGCCTGAACGCAATTGTATTCGCTGTGGCAAATGCGTTGCCAATTGCCCGATGGGGCTAATGCCCCTCGACCTAAACAAAAACGTGCTCGCCTCCCAGTTTGACTTATTTCGAAAAAATCATGGCCTCGATTGTATCGAATGCGGCTGTTGTTCTTACGTGTGCCCCGCCAAACGGCACCTAACCCAGACGATCCGCGCTACAAGACGGAGCCTACTTGCACAAAAGAAATGATGCACCCTACTACTTACAGGATCAAAGCACAAAATCGAAAGGGAGGTCCTCATCCAATGAAGCATCCATCACCATCAGGCGTACTGATGGTTTCATCAACACCCCACATACGCTCGAATGATTCGATCGAGAAGATTATGCGTGACGTTTTAATCGCGCTTACGCCGGCCACACTCGCCGGCATTTGGTTTTTTGGCTTGCGTGCACTTCTTGTCATTATTCTGTCGATTGCCTCGGCGGTGTTTGCCGAAGCGCTCTACCAAAAAATCACGAAACAACCCATCACCACAAAAGATTTAAGCGCCGTCATTACGGGCTTGCTACTCGCCATGAACTTGCCGCCCGAAGTACCTGCGTGGTTGCCCATCGTGGGCTCGTTCTTTGCCATCATCGTCGTGAAGCAACTATTTGGTGGGCTAGGGCAAAATTTTATGAACCCGGCACTGGCGGCTCGTGCCTTTTTGCTCGCATCTTATATGCCAGAAATGACACACTTTACGGCACCTGTCGGCTTGTTACATCCTGTCGACGCCGTTGTCATGCCGACCCCTCTCGCCCTTGTAAAGAGTGGCGAGTTAAACATTCACAACATTACCCAACTTGATTTTGTGCAGGCGTGCGTCGGAAACATCGGTGGTTGTATCGGTGAAACTTCCGCCATATTGCTTCTTTTGGGCGGTTTGTATTTGCTTTACAGGCGTGTCATCACGTGGCAAATCCCTGTCACCTTTATCGTAACCGTGTTTGTGCTGACGTACTTTTTCGGGCGTATGCCTCTGTATGAAATTTTAATCGGCGGCGTTATGCTTGGTGCATTTTTTATGGCTACCGATTATAGTTCGTCGCCCGTGACGCCAAAAGGGCAATTGATCATGGGCTTCGGCTGTGGGGTATTGACCTCTCTTATCCGCGCATACGGCGGCTATCCTGAGGGCGTCTCTTATTCTATTCTCCTGATGAATTTGGCAGTGCCTCTCATCGACCGCTATACAAAACCAAAAGTATTTGGGGAGGTTAGAAAAAATGCGTGATATCTTGATGCCCGGCATCGTATTGCTAATCATTACCTCGATTGCCGCCGCTTGCTTGGGGGTTGTCGAGTCTGTCACAAGAGCACCGATCGAAGCCCAGCAGGCAGGCACAAAAAACGATGCTCTTGCTAAAATCTTGCCATCTGCGACAACTTTTAAACCTCTTGATTCTATTTCAAAGGATCCTGCGATTCAAGCCGTGTACGTCGGTCATGCGGGGGATGCCATCGAAGGGTATGTCATTAACGTCGACACCAACGAAGGTTACAGCGGCTTAATCTCCCTTGTCGTCGGCATCGATACAGACGGCGTTGTCACAGGTGTAAACATCATGAGCCATTCGGAAACACCGGGGCTTGGCGCCAACGCCACCGACCCCAAATTTACCAACCAGTATATCGGCAAAAAGCAAAAACTCACCGTCGTGAAGGTACCCCCTTCCGACAATGAAATTCAAGCAATCACAAGTGCCACCATTACGTCAAGAGCCGTAACGGGCGCTGTCAACAAGGCCATTGCCTTCTTCGACGAAAATTTAGCACAAGGGGGTGCACACCAATGAATCCACTCAAAATTTTAAAAAACGGTATATTCGATGAAAATCCTATCTTTGTGTCAGTCATTGGCATGTGCCCGACGCTGGCCGTTACGACCAATGCGATAAACGGCATCGGCATGGGGCTTGCGACGACTGCCGTTTTGGTTTGTTCCAATTTTTTTATTTCGCTGATCAGACGACTCATTCCTGATAAAGTGAGAATCCCTGCTTATATCGTCGTCATCGCTAGCTTTGTTACGATCGTCGGCTTTCTGCTAAAGGCGTACTTGCCATCGTTAAACGATGCCCTTGGCTTGTATATTCCGCTGATTGTTGTCAACTGTATTATCCTCGCCCGGGCAGAGTCATTCGCCTCCAAGCACAACGTGGTGGAATCGTTCTTCGACGGCCTTGGCATGGGGCTTGGGTTTACGGTCGCCCTTGTTGCCATCGGCATCATTCGCGAATTTTTTGGGGTTGGTAGCATATTCGGCATTCCAATGTTGCCCGAAGCATTTCCAAAAACCATTATTATGATCTTACCGCCGGGTGCATTTTTCACGTTGGCGGCACTCATGGCACTGGTCAATACAATCAAAAACAAAAAACTTCATAAGGAGAGATGATATCGATGCATTCATTTGCCGGGTTGTTTATCATTCTATTAAGTGCTATATTCGTCAATAATTTTGTGCTGTCCAGATTTTTAGGCATCTGCCCTTTCCTCGGCGTTTCTAAAAAAATCGAGACGGCTCTTGGCATGGGCATCGCCGTTACCTTTGTCATGGCGCTGGCGTCTGCCGCCACCTATCTTATCTATTATTTTGTGCTTGTTCCATTAAAAATCGAGTATCTTTATAACATCGCCTTCATCTTGATTATTGCATCACTGGTACAATTTGTCGAAATGTTTATCAAAAAATCAAGCCCTACGTTGTATCAGGCGCTCGGGGTGTATCTTCCATTGATTACGACAAACTGCGCCGTGCTCGGTGTCGCTGTTATTAACATTACCTTCGTGTATGGCAATGGACACTTTAACTTTATCGAGTCCATCGTGAGTGGCGTCGGTGCCGCACTGGGCTTTACCCTTTCGATTGTTCTGTTTGCTGGCATTAGAGAACGCCTAGAGCAAAATAACATTCCGACAGCTTTCGCCGGTTTTCCGATTGCACTCGTTACAGCTGGGCTTATGTCTTGTGCGTTTTTAGGCTTTCAAAATTTACTATAAAAAAGTTCGCTGTTTATGAAGCACCGCGACAAGTCGCGGCTAGGAATAGTGCGAAGCACGTTCCTAACAGATAAGAAAGGACGATTTCCTATGGATTTGACGAGTATTGTGTACCCTGTTTTGAGTATCGGTGGCTTGGGATTGGTTTTCGGCGTTGGCTTAGGCTATGCGGCCATTCAATTTAAAGTGTTTGAAGACCCAAACATCGCCCTTGTGCGGGATATTTTGCCCGGTGCAAACTGTGGCGGCTGTGGGTTTGCCGGTTGTGACGCGTTTGCGACCGCTGTCGTCGGTGGCGGCGCGAAGCCAAACGGTTGCCCTGTTGGCGGTTCGGCCTTAGCTATAACCATCGCTGACATTTTGGGCGTCGAAGCCGTTGAGACAGAAAGGACGGTTGCGTTTGTAAAATGCAACGGCTCTTGTTCACGCAGTTCGAACAAATATGAATATTATGGCGTCAACGACTGCAATATCGCCGCACAGCTTGCGGGCGGTTCGAAGGCATGTGGCTATGGCTGTATGGGCAACGGAAGCTGTGTGACGGCTTGTCAGTTTGACGCCATCCATCTGGTAGACGGGCTTGCCATTGTGGACGAAGAGAAATGTACCTCTTGCGGTGCCTGTGTAACCGCCTGCCCCAAAAACCTCATCGATATTATCCCATCTAAATGCGACGTCGCCATTACATGCAATTCAAATGACAACGGCAAAATAGTCAAATCCGTTTGTACGGTCGGCTGTATCGGCTGTAAAATTTGCGAAAAGGCTTGTGAGTATGATGCCGTTCATGTAACAGATTTATTGGCGAAGATCGACTACGACAAATGCACAATGTGCAACGCATGTGTCGAAAAATGCCCAACCCACGCCATTCGTGGAAAAACGGCGTTAGTTTGAAACGTGACGCATATACTGTATAGAGAACGACACTGGGGTTGTAGTCATGAGACGAAAACGTATCACAGCATCGAGGCTATCTGTATATGGATTTATATGTTTTGCAAGAAAACGTTGCTTGTCCACTTTGGTGCCATGCGGCGTTCTTTTTGTTGTCTTTATTCTGTTCTGTGTATCTATATCACATTACCGAAAGCTAAGCATACCGCTTGAAAATGTGGCCGCCTTTCAAATCCGGACAGAGGCAATGACAGAGCTTTATGCCTTGTCAGACAAGTATCACTTCGATTTTATTGAAGAATTAACCTACTACTGCTTAGA
Source organism: Eubacteriales bacterium (assembly GCA_031546735.1). Taxonomy (GTDB): domain Bacteria; phylum Bacillota; class Clostridia; order Lachnospirales; family JAVBJY01; genus JAVBJY01. The sequence goes on along the minus strand of JAVBJY010000015.1, from coordinate 10,111 downwards.
GCATCATTTTTTTGACACGAAGGCACCGGATTTTGTAGCCGGGCAAATGGAACAGACATTCACCGCAAACCATGCAGGCGTCAAAAGAAAATACAGCAAGAAGCAAATACAGCCCTATTATGACTTGTTGCGGTCTATCTATGACGAGATCAAGTATTTTCCGATTCCGGCAGACCTCACAGAAGAAGACCAATATGTGTATACAGACGGTTGGGGTGTAAAGCGTAATTATGACGGCGAGAGAATCCACCTTGGCACCGATATTTTAGACCGCCAAAACATTCGTGGGCGTATCCCTATCGTCAGCATGACGGATGGCATTGTCGAAAACATCGGTTGGAACAACCGAGGCGGTTGGCGCGTCGGCATACGCTCGGCCGCCGGTCACTATTACTATTATGCCCATCTTGAAAATTATGCCACCGCCTTAAACAATGGCATCAAAATAAAGGCAGGAGACATTCTTGGGTATATGGGCGACACAGGATACAGCCCCATCGAAGGCACAACGGGTAATTTTGCGGTTCATCTGCACGTGGGCATCTCCCCAAAAACAACACTAACAAAAGACGAGTTTTGGATCAACCCCTATCCATTTTTAAAAATGGTAGAGGGCAATAAATGCAGAATTGATGCAAATTAGACGCAAAAAACGCGGATCAAAAGAATGAGAGAGTCTCCTTTTGATCCGCGTTTTTTAACTTTTTTATTTAATCTTTTTATTTCACCCTAAAGAATGAAACCATTTGCTTTAGCATTTCTGCCTGTGAGTTAAGTTCCTCTGCGGCGGCGGCTGATTCTTCTGAGGTAGACGCATTGCTTTGTACCACTTGTGATATCTGGCCAAGCCCAATGCTCACTTGTGATATCGCTTCCGATTGAGATTGTGAAGCGTTGGATATTTTTTCAATCATGTCTGAAACTGTTTCTGCATCCTTCACGATTTTCTCAAGGGTACCGGCTGTTTGTTTTGCCACTTTTGTGCCTTCGTTTACTTTCAAGATAGAATCTTCGATGAGTGCCGTTGTTTCGTTTGCAGATGTCTGGCTTCTTGCGGCCAAGTTTCGAACCTCTTCCGCGACAACGGCAAAACCTTTTCCGTGCTCGCCAGCTCTTGCGGCTTCTACTGCCGCATTAAGCGCAAGTAGATTCGTCTGGAACGCGATATCTTCGATTACTTTGATGATGCGTGAGATGTTATTGGACGAATCCTTGATACCGGCCATCGAAACAAGCATTTTCTGCATATCTGTGTTGCCTTCTTTTGCATTGACCGTTGACTTACTCGAAAGTTCATTGGCCATCTGGGCGCTGTTGGCATTGTCCATCGTTTGGCTATTAATGGTGTCAATCGCCGCATTTAATTGTTGAATAGAGCTTGCTTGTTCTGTCGCGCCTTGCGCAAGCATCATCGAGCTATCTGAAATCTGTTTTGCCCCTTGCAACACTTGGTCTGACGAAACCGTAATTTCGTTCATCGTTTTATTTAACGAACGGCTGATGGTGTTGATCGATTGCTTGATCGACGCAAATTGCCCCATATAATCGCGGGTAATCGTCGCAGTTAAGTCACCGTCTGCCATGGCCGATAATTTTTCGTTAATCTCTTTGATGTAAGATGCAATGGACGTGATCGTTCCGTTTAAGGACGTCTTAATAAGGGCAAAATCGCCTTGGTATTGACCAACGACGCTTGTCTCAAAATTGCCTTTGGCCATCTCATTCATTACTTCCGTCGCTTCTTGTATTGGCGCAATGACGGCGTTTAATACGCTGTTTAGGCCATTGATAATCTCGGTCCACTCGCCTGTATACTTGGTCGCATCGCCCCGAACAGAAAGTTTACCCGCTGCACCGGCTTGCGCGATGGCGTCGATATCTTTTACGATATCGGCAATTGTCGTTTTCAGTTTATCCATTTCACGGTTGGCAACAACTTTTTGACCTTTGTATGGAGCCAAATTTTCACGGAAGTTGCCGCCTGCCACTGCCGTTAGTACGCGGAATATATCAGAAAGCATATCCACATACGAATTGACCATTTTGTTTACAGCAGAGGACACGTCTTGATAAGAACCTTCGTATTTTTTCTCATCGATTCGGCTGTCCATTTCGCCATCCTCATGGTGCTTGTACATGTCTTGAATATCCGAAAGAATATAATTAATATTGCCAACAACTTCCCCAAAGCTGTCTGCAAGCATTCCGATTTCGTCTTTCGCTCCGGCTTGAATGTTTACATTCAAATTGCCCCGCGCTATATTTTGAGCCGCGTCAACCAGTCTAACAATCGGCTTCGTGATGACATTTGCAATTAAAAACGCAATGACAACACTAAGTATAATAATGAGCGTAGACAATATGCCCTGCACCAAAGCGCCCCTGTCTGTGTCAGCCGTTGCGCCCACGTTTTCATCATTCATCACTTTGCTCGCCGTTTGACCCAATTCGATTATGATGCTTTCAACGTCGCCGACTGCCGCATCGGTTGCATCAACTGCTGCCCGCGCACTTGCCACATCCCCTTTTAGGGCACACGCAATCACCTTGTCCACTGTAGTTGTTTTATAAGCTGCAATCTTATCTCTTAAATCCTTTGTCTTTGCAAGGCGTGTCGTCTTGCCATCCCCTACAATTTTCGGGTCGTTTGTTACATTTTGATCATATGCCGTTAATGCCTGCTCGATGGCAACGAATATGGCATCAATGTGCTGTTTGTCTGTATTGACTTTATCTTCTTGACCGGCATGTAGCCCTGCATCGGCAACAAATCTTCGCACATCTGCCACAGCAGTATCAAGCTTTAGTAACGTTTGTAAACGAACCGCCGAATATTCGAAGATCGCTGAATATTTTGCATCGACACGTAAGCTTGACGACACCGCATACAATGATAGCACCGCAACCAGGATAATAACTGCCCCAAACCCCATCAACAGTTTTGTCCTAATCTTTAAATCACTAAATTTCCTCATAAAAAATTACCTCTCTTCCCAATTTTTTTTAGTTTTTTCCTTAATAATGTATCACGCCAATGGCCGAATAGCAATATTTTTCAACATAAAAAAATATTTTTTCACTATATTTTTGTTTGATATTAAGTCTATTCAGATATTTGCTCTAATCAAATAAACAATTGGATCGGTCTCCATTGGGCATTCATCTGAATAGTATACAATATGGTCTGTTTGCAAAAAACTGGTTGAAATTTTCCATGGATATGTTATAATAAAGTTGTAAGATTCTACCGCATTTTAAGGAGGGGGAACAATGATTACAAACTTGTACTATTATGGCTATTATTTACCAAACCGAATCAACAATTACGTTGGAACCCCCCGCAAGACCTCTCGGACTTCACCCACTACAAAAACCTCCGATTTGTCAAGCACGTACAGTTCCTTTTCAAAAAAGACAGACGAGGCTTCATTTTCACTAAATAAGGCGTTAAACTCTCAGATATTGAACTACGCCAATTCTTTGTCTAAAAACATAAACGGTTTAAAAAGTGTTTCCAATTCATTCTTAAACCAAACCGAATCAAATGATCTCGAGTATGATGATTTGGAAGAAACGGTTTCTCACTCACTTTCCGACTTTACAGGCGTTATCAATGACTTTAAAAAATTTTCTAAAAAAAGCGGTGATCAATCCAAACCCATTGCCGATTTTTCAGACAACATCGATTCGATTGTCAAAGAAAATGCAGATACACTTGGCAAACTCGGTGTTACGGTGGAGGATGATGGCACGCTGTCATTTGATAAGAATACATTCAAAAAGAAATCCGTTGCTGATCTGGACGGGTCTGTTCCGAAATTAAGAGATATGTTTCAAAATGTGTATGACTCTACCTACGATGTGATGAACTTGCCAATGTCAGACCACATGAATTTTAAAGACCTGAACTACTACTACAACTACAATTATTCCCCAGTTGAGGCAAATACATTCAAAATTATTGAAACTGGCATGATTGTCGATATCGCCGTATAATATAAAAATTCAAAAGCCCATATCAACGTCACATTTGATATGGGCTTTTGATTACTTAACAGCTCTTAATTTTGCAATGTCATAGGCATTGACTCGTGTCACGTGTTCCACGCTGCCAATCATTTCTCTTAGTTCAGTTGTAGTGTCATTGATGTCTTTGCAGTGCGCCAGAATCAAATCAATTGAACCAGAATCTAGCTGTTGTTTTTCAGCCATGCTATCAAGGCGTTGATTGGTTTTTTGCAGCTCTGTTCTTACCTCTTGCAGCTCTGTTCTAAATTCTTTCTGTTCCGTTTTAACTTCTTGCAGCTCTGTTCTTACCTCTTGCAACTCTGCTCTAAATTCTTTCTGCTCCGTTTTAATTTCTTTCAGCTCACTGAGGATTTGTTGTAAAATTTCATTTTCCATAAAATCGCCCCCTTTGTACTTATTATACTGTTTTCACTTCGAAAAAACAAGCCCATTTGAAGGCAATATCATGAAGGTAGGAAACCATTATCTACTCCACAAATTCGAAATCGAGTGTTCGCTCCAGCACGTTGGCGCGGGTCAACAACACCTTCACCTTATCCCCCAGCCGATACATTTTTTTCGTGCGTTCCCCTACATAAAGCATATTCTTTTCGTCAAAAATATAATAATCGTCGTCCATTGCACTCACTGATACCATCCCCTCCACCGTGTTCGGGAGCTCGACGTAGAGACCCCACCGCGTCACAGAAGAAATAATGCCGTCAAAGGTATTCGATACTTTGTCTTTCATATACTGCACTTTTTTCAGGCTATCCGTTTCGCGCTCGGCCTCTTCCGACACCCGCTCGCGCCTCGAACAGTGGGCGGCTACCTCTGGTAAATGCTTCGCAAGCGACTTGGATTTTTTGTCCGTGATGCCATTGTGCAAATAGGCCTTAATAATCCGGTGTATTTGCAAGTCGGGGTATCGCCTGATGGGCGATGTGAAGTGGCAGTAATATTTTGCCGCCAAACCAAAATGCCCGTCGTTCGTATCTGTATACCGCGCCTGCTTCAAACTGCGAAGCACGATTCTGTCTATGATAATTTCTTGCGGCGTCGATTCAAAATTAGCCAACAGCTTTTGAATTGATTTTGGATGTGTGGCACTACCTTTAAATGAATATCCAAAGTTATGGATAAACTCGCCAAGCTTGATCATCTTCTCGCTGTCTGGCTCTTCGTGAGAGCGATACAAAAATGGAATGTCTAACCAGAAAAATTGCTCTGCCACCGTTTCATTTGATACAAGCATAAATTCTTCGATGATGCTGTTGGCGATGTTTCGCTCATACGCCTTGATATCAATGGGGTTGCCCTCGGCATCCAAAATAATTTTTGCTTCCACAAAGTCAAACTCAATGGCACCTCTTTTGATGCGCTTGTCTCTCAAAATTTTACATAGTTCCTGCATGTGTGAAAACATATCCAGCAATGCGCCGTACTCTTTTTTATATTCAGATTGTTCGTTTATCAATAAATCATTGACCACGTCGTAAGACATGCGCCTGTCTATGTTGATCACCGATTCACATATTTCATGTGCCACAACCGTGCCTTGCGCATCGATTTCCATGATACAGCTTAACGTCAATCGGTCGATGGAGGGGTTTAACGAACACACATCGTTTGACAATTTGTGCGGTAGCATCGGGATTACCCGATCCACCAAATAGGTGCTTGTCCCTCTTTTGTACGCCTCTGTATCCAGTGCACTGTGCGGTGCCACATAATGCGAAACGTCTGCAATATGCACGCCAAGCTTGAAGTGTCCGTTCTCTAATTTTGTAAGGGATACGGCATCGTCAAGGTCTTTTGCATCGTCGCCGTCAATGGTGACCATGGTCACATCACGCAGATCCGTGCGACCTTTTATATCCTCTGCCGTCACAACGTCTTCGATTTGTTCCACTTCGGCATAGACGTCGTGAGGGAAATCAATCGGCAATTCATATTCTCGTATAATTGACAAAATATCGACGCCGGGGTCATTGACATGCCCCAGTATTTCGATGATTTTCCCTTCAGGGTTGCGGCTTTCTGTCGGCGGCTTTGTGATCTTGACGACAACCTTATGCCCGTTCACCGCGCCTTTGCAATTTTCTCTCGAGATAAAAATATCCTTCCCGATCTTTTTGTTATCTGGCACGACAAACCCAAACCCTTTTTCGAGTTCGAGCGTGCCCACGATGCCGTTTAATCCGCGTTCGATGATGCTGACGATTTCACCTTCCGGTCTGTTGCCACGCTGTTGCGCCGTTTTTTTAAACAACACCTTATCTTTGTGCATGGCACCATTCGTAAGCCCAGCCGGAATAAAGATATCGCTCTCTGCCTTGTCTTCTGTGACGACAAAGCCAAACCCTTTCGCGTTGCCGACAAATGTACCCGACCCCATGTTTAATGCTTCTGGTTCCATTAGCTTGCCCTTTTTTGTGAGCACAAGCTTTCCTGCTTTGATTAAATCTTGTATTATATTTTCAAATTGTTCTTGTTCGGTTACTGGTACCTGTAGCAAAACAGCCATATCGCTCGACCGCATCGGCGTATACACATCATCCCGAATAAAATTCATAATTTTTTGTATGCGCTCTTCCATTACATCTTCTTCCAAAAAAACACCTTCCCTTTCATTCCACTGCGTCGTCATTCGCTCTTATTAGAATTTTTAAGAATGAATCCGATCTTTACACATTCGATGCCCACAACCATTGTATAGTCTTGTTTCTCAACAATAAAAGGCTTTCCGCCTTTGTTGACAATGACACATTCGCTTACCGGTGCGTCATCGAGCCAATACGCCAGAAAATAAACATCTTCGTTTAGTTTGATTCTCCAATTATAGTTTACGACAGGTTTCAAAAAATAATCGCCCGTTATGTCAAAATATTGAACCAAATTATTTTTTGTACGCAAATACTCCTGCACGACCTTTTTCATCCTTCAGAACCTCCAAAATCTTTATATAAAAGGCTCGGCTGTATGCCTTCGTTGTTCTGATACTTACCCGAAATGTATTCATCATAATCGCCTTCGATGGCATGGTAGTAGATTTGGCAAATTTCGACGCCCGCATAAATCCGAATCGGCTGTACGCAGTGAATCTCCAGTGTCCAAAAGCCGTTGAACCCAACATCACCAAATCCCGCTGTCACATGGATATAGAGCCCCAACCTGCCGATAGACGAACGTCCCTCAAGCATTGGCACATATTTGTCTGTAAATGTATGTTCAATCGTTCTGCCAAGGTACAATTTGCCTGGCTCTAACATTAACCCGTCCTCGGGTATGACGATTTTTTTTGCTTTGTTTGGTATTTTCATATCAAGGCAATAGTCTTCATAGATTAACAACTCATTGTGAAGCTTCAAATTATAACTATTAGGATTGACACATCTTTCGTCAAACGGCTCAATCCGAATATCTGTACCCATTTTTCTTTTTATTTCTCTTCCCGACAATATCATGTGTATCAACTCCCTTTCGCAATTGTTTTTTACAAGACCCCATAAGGGTAAAAGCATAAAACCGTGGGTGTGGGGTGCAAGCCCACGGTCTTATTCCTTTTTGTTTCTAGCCACTACAAAGCGCAGTGCTTCTTTAAATACTGACCCGTGTACGATTTTGGATTGTTCGCAATTTCTTCTGGTGTACCGGTGCCAATGATGGTACCGCCGCCGTCGCCACCTTCGGGGCCAAGATCGATGATGTAATCTGCGGTTTTAATAATATCCAAGTTATGCTCAATCACGACGACGGTGTTGCCGCCCTCACCTAACTGTTGTAAGATGCCCACAAGCTTGTGTACATCCGCCGTATGCAGACCCGTCGTCGGCTCATCCAACACATAAATCGTCTTACCTGTGCTTCTTTTTGAAAGTTCTGTTGCAAGCTTGACGCGCTGGGCTTCACCACCCGATAACGTCGTAGACGCTTGTCCAAGCTTGACATACGAAAGCCCCACATCATGTAACGTTTGCACCTTCTCTTTCAAACGCGGTAAATTTTCAAAAAAGGTGACCCCTTCTTCAATTGTCATCTCCAATACGTCCGAAATGCTCTTGCCTTTATATTTTACCTCTAACGTTTCCCGGTTGTACCGCTTGCCGTTACATACTTCGCAGGGCACATATATATCGGGCAAAAAATGCATTTCGATTTTGATGATGCCGTCGCCGCTACACGCTTCACAACGGCCACCTTTCACATTAAAGCTGAACCGCCCTTTCAAATATCCTCGCATCTTTGCCTCTGTCGTTTGGGCAAAGACATCCCGAATCAAATCGAACAACCCTGTGTATGTGGCCGGATTGGAGCGCGGCGTGCGCCCGATTGGCGATTGATCGATGTTGATAATTTTGTCTAGCTTCTCTACGCCGATAAATGCATCGAATGTACCCGCTCTCATTTTCGCACGGTTCAGTTCTTTTGCCAGATGCTTGTACAAAATTTCGTTCACCAAAGAACTTTTGCCCGACCCCGAAACGCCAGTCACACATGTAAACAACCCAATCGGAATGTCTACGTCTATGTTTTTCAAATTGTTTTCTCTTGCGCCCTTGATGGTTAATTTTTCTTGCCCAAATGGTCGTCTCGTCTGTGGGGTTTCAATTTCTTCTTTACCGCTAAGATAACGACCCGTGATAGAATTTTCACAGGTCAAAAGCTTGTCAACCGTGCCCGCAAATACGACTTCACCGCCATGTAGCCCCGCCGCCGGGCCAATGTCTACGATATAATCTGCCGCCATCATCGTGTCTGCGTCATGCTCAACGACGATGAGTGTGTTGCCGATATCTCGCAAGTGCTTCAATGTTTTGAGCAATTTGTCGTTGTCTCTTTGATGCAGACCGATGCTCGGCTCGTCTAATATATACAGCACGCCGACCAAGCCCGAACCAATTTGCGTCGCCAACCGGATTCGCTGGGCTTCGCCGCCCGATAGCGTATTCGCCGTTCTCGCCAACGTCAGATAATCAAGCCCGACGTCCACCAAGAAGCCTGTTCTTGCCAAAATTTCTTTTAGAATTTGCTCCGCAATGACATTCTGCCTCTCGTTTAACGTGATCTCGTTAAAAAAGTTTTTGATCTTCTTCACCGACAAATCGGTTATGTCAGATATATTTTTGTCATCAATCGTAACCGCCAATACCTCCGGTTTTAGGCGCTTGCCATTACAAGACGGGCATAGCACGTTGGTCATAAACCCCTCATACTCTTGCCGCATATAATCGGAGGAGGTTTCTTTATAGCGCCTGTATACGTTGTTGATGATGCCTTCAAAGTTGTAGGAATAGAAGCGTTGTTCCCCTGCACTCGTGTATTCGATTTGTACCTTCTCGCCATTCGTGCCATATAACAAAATCGCCTGCGCTTCTTCGGACAACTGCTCAAACGGAATGGTTAAGTCAAAATTATATTTGGTTGCCAACGCCTTAAACACACTAAAGCTCATGCTACTTTCAGAGCCGACAGAATTCCATCCGTTGACACTGATTGCGCCCTCAACCACGCTTAATTTTTTATTGGGTACAATCAAATCGGGGTCGAAGATCAGTTTTTTGCCAAGCCCTGTGCAGTCTGGGCAAGCACCGGCCGGATTGTTAAACGAAAACAACCGTGGCTCAATTTCTTCGATGCTGATGCCACAGTCTAGGCATGCAAAATTTTGGCTAAAGGTCAAATTGTCTTTGCCGTCCACGTCCACCACGAGTAAGCCGTCTGATAAAATCATGGCGGCCTCCACCGATTCAGACAGCCGTTTTTGCATGCCTTCTTTTATAATCAATCGATCGATCACGATTTCAATGGTATGCTTTTTCATTTTTGTGATTTTAATTTCGTCTGACAGCTCATGAATGGCGCCATCAATGCGAACGCGCACGTATCCGCTTTTTTTTGCTTCTTCTAAGATTTTTGTGTGCTCGCCTTTTCTGGCCCGTACGACAGGCGCCAACAATTGTATCTTCGTACGTTCTGGCAACTCGAGTATTTGATCCACGATTTGGTCTATCGTCTGTTTTTTAATCTCTTTGCCACATTTTGGGCAGTGAGGCGTACCCACCCTCGCGAACAACAACCGCAAATAGTCATAAATTTCGGT
>JAVBJY010000059.1:0-6324 GCA_031546735.1 Eubacteriales bacterium | reverse complement strand
GGTGGGGGCAAGGACGTTGTTTGCCACGCATTATCACGAAATAACAGACCTAGAAAGTAAAATAGAGGGCATTAAAAATTATCGGGTCGCCATCTTGGAGCAGGACGAGGATATCATATTTTTGCACAAGATCGAGAGAGGCGCCGCAAACGAAAGCTATGGCATACATGTGGCGAAGCTAGCGGGTGTACCACGAGCAGTTCTCGAACGGGCAAAAGACATTTTGACGAAACTGAACCAAAATGATGCAAGCCGAATGAGAGCGGACGCCGAGAGTGAAGTGGTGTATTACAAACCGAGGAAAAAGCGGCGAGAGACGGTTATATTTGATGAGTTGTCGGCGCTTGATTTGGATACATTGACACCAATGAATGCGCTGCAAAAACTTTACGCTTTAAAAGAACGTGCCAAGCAGACGATAGATTTAATGGGTGAAGAAAAATGAAAACAATACATGTGTTGGACGAACATCTAATCAATAAAATCGCCGCAGGAGAAGTAGTCGAGCGTCCGGCATCGGTTGTAAAAGAGCTTGTAGAGAATTCCATAGACGCGCATGCGACGAAGATTACAGTCGAGATTAAAGAGGGCGGCATATCGTTCATTCGCATCACCGACAATGGCGGCGGCATTCCGAAGGATCAAATCAAAACCGCGTTTATGCGTCATGCCACGAGCAAATTGGATGCCTTTGAAGATTTAGAAGATATCTATACGATGGGATTTCGGGGCGAGGCGCTCTCTAGCATATCGTCTGTGTCGCAAGTTGAACTCATCACAAAAACCGCGGACGATAGCGTTGGCACGAGAATAGAGGTGCATGGCGGCAAGGTGGTATCCGAACGAGAAATCGGCGCGGTAGACGGCACCACCTTTATTATGCGCAATTTGTTTTACAACACACCAGCACGACGAAGCTTCTTAAAAAAGCCGGCCACTGAAAGTGGCTATATTACAGACATCATTACAAAAATTGCGTTGGGGCACCCAGAAATCTCGATTCAATATATTAACAACAGCACCACCATCCTCCACACAACAGGCAATGGCAACTTAAAGAATGTTGTGTTCGGCGTTTGGGGCAAAGAGTCAACCCAGAAAATGGTGGATTTAACCTACGAGAAAAACAAGTTTTCACTGAAAGGTATGATCGGAAAGCCAGAGTTTAACAGGGCCAATCGGTCATACGAAAACTTCTTCATCAACGGGCGGTATGTGAAGAGCGAATTGGTCGGATCTGCTGTAGAAGAGGCGTACAAGGGTCGGTTGATGACGGGGAAATTTCCTGTGTATGTAATCAATATGACGGTTCCACCAAACACAGTGGATGTGAACGTGCATCCGACGAAGCTAGAGGTACGGTTCGCCGATGAAGATTTTATACACGACCTTCTTGTATCTGCCATTGAAGGGGCGCTCAAAAAAGAAACACTCATTCCGAAAGTGGAGTGGGACGGCAAAAAGGCGAACAACTTTCAAGATGTATACGAAAGCGTTACAAAAGAGGCGGTAAAGCCGAAGGTCTATGAACCGTTGATGATGTGTGAGGATGCAATTGAGCCGGAAGCGGCCATCAGCATAGCAGAAAAGATATATGGCGAAGGAAAAGAAATAAGAAGACCATACGCAGATGTGGTGAAACCGGCGCCGAGCGCGCAACCACCTGTCATAAGCTCCGTGACTGAGCCAGAGGCAGAACCACCAAAAAAAGAAGAGCTTTTTTTCAAGTCATATAAAATCGCGGGGCAAATCTTTAACACGTACTGGATCGTAGAACAAAACAATAGCCTGTATGTGATCGACCAGCATGCGGCTCACGAACGAATCTTGTATGAGGAACTGCTTGCAAAATTTAAAAGCGAGGGCGTGACAAGCCAGAGGTTGTTGCAGCCCATTATCGTTTGCTTAAATGAAAAAGAAAATCAAGTGCTTCTTAATAACAAAGAATTACTGGAAACGTTTGGGTTTGAAATTGAATTGTTTGGGAAACAGAACACGTATGCCATTCGCACCGTGCCATATTTATTTAAAAATCCGGTGGCGTCTGATTATTTTATGGAAGTATTGGATCGATTGGCAGACCAGAACATCAGCAATGTGTATGATTTGAAATTAGACGCCATTGCGACGATGTCATGCAAGGCGGCCGTAAAAGGAAATGATCGCCTCGATTATATGGAGGCAAAGGCACTCATTGAAAAGATCGTCAAGCTTGAAAACCCTTTCTCATGTCCACACGGACGACCGACGATTATCGAGATGTCGCGGTATGAATTAGAGAAGAAGTTTAAACGGGTATAAAAAAGTTGGTCGCGGCTAGAAATCGTGCGAAGCACTTTCCTAACAGATAAAAAAACATGAAGCACCACGGCATGCCGTGGTGCTTCATGTTTTTTTACTTTACAAAGTTTAAGAGCATCGTGATAACAAAAAAAGCAACCGCTCCAATTTTGGTATATCGTTCTAACATACCTTCAAGAGAACGTCCCTTGTTTTTATCCCAGTACGTCTGAGAAGAAGAACCGCTACCCATATTGATGCCGCCGCCCATCATGCCAGCAAGCCCAGAAGCGCGCTTAGACTGCATAAGGATGACAGAGATCAAGCCGATACAGATTACTGCTTCGACAACTGACAAAATAATAAATGGAACACTCACGAAAAACACCTCCTAGGTATATACGATTTTTTGTTATTTTATCACATATCGTACAACGTATCAACTAAAATTTTTAGAACAGCCGTACATGTATGACATAAATATAGCGAAGCGTGTGGTTAAAGAACAGCCACACGCTTCGCTATATTTTTTTCTACTCTCCAATGCCAATAAATTCGATATCAGCACCAACGGAGGCCAACGTTTTGTGGATGCTTTCGTATCCACGCTCGACATGCTTTGAGTTTGTCACGGTTGTTTTGCCTTCGGCCGCAAGGGCGGCGATAATGAGAGCGGCACCACCGCGCAGATCTTTCGCTTCCACGGTTGCGCTACTTAGTCGCTTGACACCTTTGATGATGGAGACACGCCCATCCTCTGAGATCACGTCGGCACCCATCCGAACCAGTTCGCCGATGTGCTTATTTCGTGACTCAAACACAGTCTCGATGATGATACTTGTGCCCCTCGAAACAGTAAGCAACGACATCATTTGCGGCTGCATGTCGGTTGGAAAACCTGGATGCGGCAACGTACGCAAAATATCAACGCCTTTTAATATCTTCGGTGCGCGGATATTAAGCGAATTATGAGAGACCTTAAAACTGCATCCGGTTTCTTCCAGCTTGGAGGTGATGGGATACAGATGTGCCGGTATGATGCTGTCTAGCACAATGTTTCCACGGGTCATGGCGGCGGCGGCCAGGTATGTGCCGGCCTCGATTCTGTCTGGCATGACACTATACTCTGTGTCCTTCAACTCTTTCACACCATCGATGGTGATGGTGCTTGTTCCGGCACCAACGATTTTTGCGCCCATGCTGTTTAAAAAGTTTTGTAGGTCATTGATTTCCGGCTCTCTTGCCGCATTGCCAATAACCGTTCTGCCTTTGGCGAGCACGGCGGCAATCATGATGTTCTCTGTCGCACCCACACTGGGATAATCCAATTCGATTCGCTTGCCTTTTAATTCGGTAGATTCACAGATGATGCATCCTTTGTCTTCTGTTATATGCGCGCCCATCTCCCTAAACCCCTTTAGATGCAGGTCGATTGGTCTTGCACCCAGTTCACATCCGCCGGGAAAGCTGATTTTAACCTTCTTTAAGCGGCTTAAAATGCCCGACAAGAAGATAATCGATGAGCGCATTTTTCGCACAAGTGCCTCTGGAACTTCTGTGTTGTTCATGGGACTAGAATCAATAATAACGGTGTTGCCTTCTACGTTTACTTTGCAGCCCAATGCTTTTAAAATATCAACAGCGATAAATGTATCAGATATCCTAGGACAGTTATGAATGATACACTCACCGCTATTGAGTATCGCTGCTGCTAAAATTGGCAAAACTGCATTTTTGGCACCGTTTATCTTGATGTTGCCTTCCAGTCGGTTTCCTCCTCTGATTAAAAATTCTCCCATATATTCACCTCCGCATTTATACCCAAAATCAATTCGATCGAAAGATACACAAGATTGAAGTATATTTTATTTTATGCTTTTTTGACAAACTTGTTACAACTACGGAACTATGATATAATGGACAAATTATAATCCGAAAGGAAAAAAAATCATGGTATACAATGTGGTCGATTTGGAATTTAACCAGGCGTTCGAATTTGAAACAGGACGAAAGACATATCTAAACCCAGAATGTCGCTTTGAAGTGATACAGATTGGTATTGTAAGACTTGACCATAAATTTCAAGTTTTGGAGCAGGCAAACATTCTGATCAAGCCACAAATCTACACAAGAGTCCATCCGTACGTCTCAAAGATGACAAGTCTTACGATGGACACGCTAGGCAAAGAGAAAACCTTTCCTGAAATTTTTGATCAGTTTGTCAACTTTGTAAATGATGACGCCCAAAAGAATGTGTTTTGTTTCTGGGGCAATACAGACATCAAGACGCTCTATCGCAATGTCGATTTTTACAAGTTGGATCATTTAAAATTAACGAAAAATTACATTGATGTGCAGAAATTGGCCAACCTATATTTGAAGCATGAGCAGGGCAAATGCATTGGGCTTAAATCGGCCATAGAGGCATTGGGCTTGGAGACGCCGTATCCGTTTCATAATGCTTTTTATGATGCGCACTATACGGCACAGATTTTAAAAATTGTGTCATCAGACCGTATGCCAGTCGTCAAATTTCAGAAGACGCCGAAGCTGTCAAACAGAAAGCCAAAGAAGCGCGTAGATAAGGCATAAAGCCGTGTAATATATTTTAGAGTGGGATGAACGCAATGCATGTTAAGGGTAGCAGACGTAAGGATAGGATCGTACGGCCTATAATCGTAGGGCTTATTTTGTTTTGCCTTGCCACGGTTTGTTTTGCATCAGACGTAGAACAACCGACAGGTATCAATTTTAGCCATGACGAGCGAAAGTGGATAGCGGAGGCTAAAAATCGAAAAATTTTGATTGGAATTGTCGATAGTGAGACGCCACTCTATTATTTTTATGGCGCTGAAGAGGCAAGCGGGTATATACCTGAAATCGCGGGGCGCTTGCAGGCGACGACCGGTCTTGCTGTTTCAGTTGTTCCGTTTAAAGATACGAGGGCGTTGGTGCAATCGTTAAACCGTCACGAAATTGATGCCATATTTTATGGTGATATAGAAGAAACAGGCAATACCGCCGTTTCCAAAACATCGGTGCCTATAACGTACAGCCTTTACACAAATCATAATGTGCGCTACCACACGGATGCGTTGGTCGGGCAGAAGGTTGTACTGCCATACATGGACGAATCATTTACAAAGACTTTTATGAAGGAAGCGCACCAACTAGAGCCTCTTATTATTTATAATATGGACAGGCTTTCTTATTTGTCTAAGCATGATTTGGTCGACTTGTTTTTCTTGCCGGACGTGTATTTTGAACATTATGTCAACACGCTCGGTTTGAAAAAATTGGACATCACAGATACCTTCCATTCCACTTATCGATTTACGGGCAATCCCAATGTCGTCTCGATCATCGATAAGCTAGACGCGCAGTATAATTTCCATCAACATTTAGTGGAACAAACCAGAATATTCAATTGTGCCGAAAAAGGATTGTCGGCGGATACCACCCACTATTTTGAATCTGGGCCAAACCCGCATGGGATCACATTGGGCTTCTATAATTTATATCCGTTTCAATTTCAGATGGGTGACGCTTATCATGGCATTACAACAAAAATTGTAGACGAGATACAAAATAAATATGGTATTCCTTTCACGTATGTCTATCCAAAGCAACCGGCAGAGGGCATACAGGGTACGGACATAGAAGGCAATTTTGCTCTGTTGCGTCAGATGTTTTTGAACGGAGAAATAGATTGTCTGCCCTACATCGAGGCAGAGTTTATGGACGAGTTTAGAGGCGAAAACAAAGAGGATGCGGATGCGGCGCTAGGTGCCTACGATCGGTATGAAGTTTATAAAAGCCCTTTGATTTTATATGGTACGGACAAATCACGTCCACTCCCATCGTTCCAGCAGACGCCCAAGTCGTCAAAAAATCATATACGAATCGGCATTGACGAAAATGTAGCATATTTTCTAAAAACCGGCGCTCTCAAACAAGATCCAAACATCGAATACGTACAGTATGATATGGCGCCCCAGTTACGGGATGGGTTGGTGAAGGGTAAAATTGATTATGTCATTGCGG
>JAVBJY010000039.1:0-3334 GCA_031546735.1 Eubacteriales bacterium | reverse complement strand
CGTTCTGCTGGAAATCCTCCGAGTGTTATTTTTTCAGGACATTGGAATTGAGGAGTGGTTTGAGTATGGTGGAGATCCATTCTTCTTTAGGCTTAATATCAATCTTCTCGCAGAAAGCTTAGACAATGAGCGGTTCAAGGGCATGATGGCAGCTGTCAATTCTGTCAAAAACGTTCGATCGCATCTTGAAAGCGTAAGAATAAATTACCAAATGCCGGAAGCCACGGTTTATATCGGTGCGGCGATGTCATCCGATTTTTCGCATACAACAATACCGATGCGGGCGTTAAGCGACATGCATTTCGCAAACTCACTCTACACAGGTACAGGTGCTTTTGAAACAAGCCGCGTAGCAATACCGACACGAACCATTGCCAACATGAACTTTACGAATGCGGTCTATATGAGCACAGGGGGTTTTGAAGCAAGCCGCATGACAATGCCAACGCGAACAGTAGGCAACATGCACTTTACGAATGCAGTTTATATGAGAACAAGCGTCTTTGAAACAAGTTATATAACAATACCGACCGCAAAACTCAGGGAGGTGGTTTAAGCGTGAGTGATGAAGGTAATACAAATAAGCATTATCATGAATTTGAAATAACAGAACAGGGTATGGCTTTGAGGCAGGCGGCGATCGCGGGTGCTTCGGGTAAAGACTTGAAAATTGAGTTTACCCGTGGCGCGATCGGCGGTGGGCGGCCATCGCCAGAAGCGGATCTTTATTTTATGGTAGGGCTGATCAGTCCTCTTTTTGATGTTCCAATAAAAGAGAGCTATGCCCAGAACCAAAGTCATATTATGACGGTCGTCATCGACAATTCGAATATACAAGAAGAGGTCTTAATGACGGAAATCGGTATATTCGCAAGGCTTGTGGATACCGTGACAAATGAAATCATTGTGCCAGAAATACTGTATGGATACACGTATACATACAAGTATGACTACATTCCTGTAGGGCGAGAATATCCCGTTTATCGTGAAATATCGTTCGATACAGTCTTGTCCAAGAATGGCAAATTTGAAATTGTATATGACAAAACAAAGGTCTATGCGACGCATCAAGACATAGAAGATGCCTTGCGGCATGTCATTGTCGCAAGCAAAGAACAACCGACAGACCAAAAAGCCGGGCAGATATGGCGCAAGATCATAGACGACATAGAATACGACGACGCGACCGAGTACGGAATCTGCCTCACCAATCTCAAAATAGGCGATGAGCCTACAGACGAGGAGTTTTTTGGCCAGGTCGTAGGTGAAATCAGTGTAGGTGCGGCATTTGACAGTGCGTCAGCAAACAATTTAGAAGTTTTGGAGGGCGAGATTGAGGTAGGGCGTAAACCGACAAAGAATACGAAGTTTTTTGGTGAAACTACAAATTAGAGGGGGCTTAAAAATGGATTTAAACGTAAAATTAAAACAACGGTTGCCAAATGGGGATTATGTAACGTTGAATTTTGAAACGTTGGCGGAATTGGTGAAGATGTCTGCCACAGACCCCACCACCATTGCCGAGAAGCTGGCGCTGATTGAAGCAATTGCAAAGGGCGCAAGCGTACCAAAGGTGTTTAACACTGTCGCAGAACTGGACGCATGGATAGGCGTTGCCGCGAATAAGGCGACATTAAAGGTTGGTGACAACTTATATATAAAAGCGAAGGACGTTCCAGATTATTGGTGGGATGGCACAGCAAAGCAAGAGCTTGAAGTGCAAAAAATCATTCTAAGCAATGCCACCGCATCATTAGATGGATTGATGTCAAAGGAAGACTACACAAAACTGCGAGATATCGCACCCAATGCCAATAACTATACTCACCCGATCAACCATGCGGCTACAGTTATTACAGAAGACGCCAACCACAGATTTGTGACCGACCAAGAAAAGGCGGAGTGGAAGGGTAAAGCAAATATCACGGTATCTGCAACACAACCCGCAAATCAAAATACGGGTGACATGTGGTTCCAAATCGTGTAGGGGGGGTGATTGTATGGAGCATCATGAGTTTTATGAGGACTACGAGAAACAGCCAGATGGAACCTATAAAGTTCGGCGTCCGGTAACCCACACGGATGGCATATTGACACGGTATGGTAAAAAGCTATCGGCGGTTTTGGCAGAGATCAAGGGCAAAACGGATGGCTTGGCAAAAGTGGCGATAACGGGCAGTTATAATGACTTGGAAGACAAACCCACATTAATAAAGGGGGATATGGGACAGCAAGGTGTCAAAGGAGACAGGGGATTAACTGCAACGATTGTAATAGCAGCATCCGACAGTGGCAGTAGAAGAAAGGATGCGGCAGATTATGTCTGCACCGGCACCGATGACCAGGTTGTCATGCTGAATGCTATAAATGGTCTGCCTGTCACAGGTGGGAAAATCGTATTTGTGGAAGGTAATTATAACGTAACAAATGCTATAAAAATTGATAGGTCAAATGTTGTATTAGAAGGAATGGGAAATGCCACGACTATAAACGCTACAGGGACAATGGTGACGCTATTTGAGATTAACGGTTTCGACTGCGCAGTACAACATATGTGTTTAAATGAAAACACCCTATCGCCAAGTGTATTGGTTCACGCAACAGGCTCAAACGTGTTGATACAAAATAATAAGTTCAATCTTACATATAAGGCATCTGGCGAATCAACAGGCATTTTGATTTCTGGTAGTGCAGTCGCCAATTCTAGAGTGTGCTCTAATTATTTTAAAGGATCGGGGCTAGGCATTCATTTAACAAACTGTAAAAATATAGTGGTATCGAGCAATACGTTTTATACGAAAACAGCCATGATTTGTAGTAACTGCTACATTATATCTATCAATGGAAATACGGCAACTATCAGTGGAAATGGGTTTCTCGTGAAAAATAATTCACGTAGCATAAGCATATGTGGAAATACAATTGATGGCGAGCTTCAGGGTTATGATGGTATAAGATTGGAGAATGTGTTCATGAGCACGGTTATTGGCAACATATGTAATGATTCTCAGGATATATATATTCGATTAAGTGGCTGTGATAGGTGTATCGTGCACGGAAACACTGCATATAGAATTGACAGTGAATACACAGAGAACAATCTAATAAATGGAAATTTTGAAGTATGATAATAAGTTAAGAAATGGAGGTTCAATATATGGCTAAACAACTGCAATTACAACAAAAGCAGTCGGACGGAAAGTATGAAAAGGTTTTTCCTGTCACGACATGTGACAGCGTGAAAGACGAGATCACGGGAAAGCCTTTGAGCGAACAGCTTGCGGAAATGGTCACGAAAGACGCCAACGCGAAAAGCGCTCTGCAGGAACTTGGT
>JAVBJY010000071.1:0-3297 GCA_031546735.1 Eubacteriales bacterium | reverse complement strand
CAATAAAATCTTAGAATTGTTACAGGACGTGCCAAAAGAAAAAAGAACGGCTCGCTTTGTTAGTGTAATCGCCGCCGCCTTCCCAGACCGTGACCCCATCACAACACGGGGTGTAATCGAAGGCACCATTGCCTACAAGCCCCAAGGCGAAAATGGCTTCGGCTATGACCCTATTTTTTATGTAGAACAATATGAAATGACCACCGCGCAAATGAGCCCCGCTCTCAAAAATTCAATTAGCCATCGTGGCTTGGCGCTACAGTTGATGAAGGAAAAACTAAAATGAAAATACTTGTGCTCAGTGACACCCACTATATACTCGACAACCCACTGGAGATTTTAAAAAGAATCCATCAGAAGATCGAAGGCGTCATTCATTTGGGAGACAACCGAGAGGATGCCAATGCGCTACAATCGCTGTACCCGTCGATTCCATTTTATGCCGTTGCCGGCAATTGTGATTTTTCTCAAACCGACGCAGACGTAGAACAAACCATTATGTTGGGCGGAAAGACCATTTACATCACCCATGGGCATCGGTATGGGGTAAAACAAAGCTACGATCGGATTTGTTATCGTGCAGAGGAAAAGAACGCAGATATTTGTCTGTTTGGTCATACACATGTGCCCGAAATTATTCGGTTTGGCAATACAATTGTGATGAACCCAGGCAGTGCTTCATTGCCACGCATCAGTAACCAGCCCACCTATGGCATGCTTGATATCGAGAACGATGTCGTCACACCGTCTATTGTCGCTATCGATGGCAACAGGCAGTGCCGTGTCATACGCCATTAACGGTCGGTCGTGTCACAGGAGGAGGTCTATATGAATTCGCTGTTCAGAAAATTATTTCTTATTTATATGGGAACATTAATCCTGATATTTTTTATTCTAGGTGGTGCTTTGATCCATGTCATGAGCACCTACCTCATCAACCAAAAAAAAGACATGCTGATCGAACAGGGGCGCAAAATTTCTGTTGCCTTTACCCATACGTTTTACACTGGTGGCTTGTACGACCGAGATGCAGTCAACCGTGAAATACAGTTCTTAAACGAATATATGGATGCCAGTTTTTTCTTTGTCAACAATAAGTTTGATATTAAGTTAATGTCCAATGACATCGATGAAAAATGGCTGAATACAACGCTCAATTTGGATACACTTAAACATGTGGCATCGGGAAACGTCATTGTAACGCAAGGCAACCTCGGCAATATTTTTAAAAATGATGTGCTGACAATCGGCTATCCCATCCTCATGGACGAACAGTTTATCGGTGCTATTTTTATGAATGCACCCATCACAGAGCTTCAGAAGGTGAAAGGCGACGTCTACAGCATGATCATCGTGTTGATATTTTTGGCGGCTGTTGTTGGGTTCATCCTCATTTATATTTCTACAAAAAAAATATGCAAGCCGCTCTTGGAAATGAATGAAATTGCCAAAATCATCTCGAACGGCGACTTCGAACGCAGAATCACCGTTAAAACGCAAGATGAAATTGGGCAACTTGCCATCAGCTTTAATGAAATGGCCCAAAGCTTATACTCACAAGAGCTGTTAAGGCGCGAATTTATCTCCAATATATCCCACGACTTGCGCTCACCGCTTACGTCAATGCGTGGATTTCTACAGGCGATTTTAGACGGAACGATCCCCGCAGAAAAGCATCACCGCTACTTAAACATTGTGTCTGACGAGACAGAGCGGCTGGCCATCCTTGCGAACAACATCTTGGATGCAAACAGCATTGCAGATCGCGATTACACGATGGACTATTCCGATTTTGATATAAACGGCTTGATCAAAGCCATCGTGCTAAAGTTTGAAAATGCTATCGCCAATAAAAAAATCAAAACAAAAGTTGTTTTTGCACAGGAAAAGACCGTCGTCAGCGCCGATTATGAAAAAGTACAGCGAATTATTTACAACCTTGTAGACAATGCATTAAAATTCACAAGCGAGGGCGGAGAGATTCAGATTGGCACGACGATGACAGAAGCAAAAGTCGTGATCAAAGTCAAAGACACAGGGCGCGGCATTGCACCGGAGCAACAAAAAAGGATCTTCGAGCGATTTTACAAGACAGATGCGTCGAGAGGCGAAGATAAGCACGGAAGCGGCTTGGGCTTGTCGATTGTGAAGGAATTTGTAAAGGCGCATGGTGAAGTGATCACGCTGAAAAGCGAATTGGAGGTCGGCACTGAATTTTCTTTTTCGTTAGCACTAGGGATGCAAGAAGATTGACAATGTTTAAGCGTTACGCAGTATATACTGCTGTTTTATGAAAAATATACGAAAAACCCTTGCAAGAATCCCAATAATAAGATAAAGTCTTATATACTGCGTCATGTTAAATTTGGGATGGTTTCATTTACAGAGCAGAGATTGGAGTAGATTAATAGATGAAGGAAAAAGAAAAGGCTTGTCCTTCAAGAGGCATTGGTGGTCAAGCGGTGATCGAAGGCGTTATGATGCGCGGGAAAAGGATGTATGCCCTTGCCGTCAGAAAGCCTGATCATTCGATAGAAGTCGTCAAGCGAGATTTGCATGTCTATACGGATAAACATAAATTTTTGGGCTGGCCCCTCATTCGGGGCGTTGTCGCTTTTGTGGACTCTATGGTGAACGGTATGCAAGTCATTATGTTGTCGGCTGAGTTATCGGGGCTTGATGACATGGAAGAAGAAGAAAAACCGTCAAAATTTGAAACGTTTTTGATGAATAAATTCGGAGATAAGCTAACCAAGTATTTGATTTATGTCAGTGTTTGCATTGCGCTTGTCGTTTCCGTTTTGCTGTTTATGGTGTTGCCGGTTTGGTTAAGTAGTTTTACAAAATTATTTTTCAATGTCGACACGCGGGCACTGGGTGCCATCGAGAGCATCGTGCGTCTTTTGATTTTTTTATTGTACATCTATTTAACATCCAGATTAAAGGACGTGCAGCGTGTGTTTATGTACCACGGTGCCGAGCACAAAACCATTAATTGCTTCGAGCACAACGAGGAACTAACGGTACAAAATGTTAGAAAACACACACGCTTGCATAAGAGATGCGGCACGAGCTTTCTTTTTATCGTGATTATTGTCAGTATGATTGTCTTCTTTTTTGTACGCATCGACACGGTGAGCATTCGGATATTATCACGTATTCTTCTAACTGCCCCCATTGCCGGCATATCCTATGAGATTATCAAATGGGCTGGTCGCTCGGACTCGTTGCTCGTCAAAATCGTAAGTGCACCCGGAATGGCGTTGCAACTGATTACGACGAAAGAACCGGAAGATG
>JAVBJY010000183.1:0-10587 GCA_031546735.1 Eubacteriales bacterium | reverse complement strand
TCATTAAAAATAGCATCATCGGATCCGTTTTTGGCATACATTGAGCACCAGGCATATTATTCATAATAATACCTCCTAAAATTTGGTATAGTCTATTGTATGAGGGATAACCAAAAACTTGCCTGTCTGTATATATTCTTTTTTAGCGCTGGTATAATCTGGATCATATTACAAATGATAGTAGTGATAAAAAATATTCGATAGGGGATGGATGGTAATGAACAAAAGAGAGAGGAAAGCACGTTTAGAAGCGTTTATAGAGGAACGTGACGCGGTGATGTTATCATTAGATGAAGAACGAATCAAAGGATACTGTGAAAAGTATCAGGTTCCGGTCGCATCAAATGACATCGCGTTTTGGGGCGGTGTCCATAAGGCGAGGTTGTTGATTTCAGGTATTACAGACGAGCAAGCCCAAATCTCACGATGTTGGCTTAAAGAACATGGATTTAAAGAAATAGAAGGATCAGACCCGATGAGAGATATGCTTGAGAGGTGAGAAAAAATTTAGTGACAGATACAACTGAACCCTATACAACGCCACATTTCCATGTGACGTTGTATAGGGTTCAGTTCATTCGTTAGTTTGCGATGTCGTAACTTAGCTTGACCGTAATGGACGCGGTTTTATATTTAGACCATGTGTTAAAGGTGCCGCCCGAGCTGTATTCCTCATCGGACGAATTGGTGGCGGTGATTTGGAAAACGCCCAAGTTGGCATTTTTTAAATCACCAAGGCTTGCCTTCGCATTGTCTGCCAAAATTTCTGCACGGGTACGGGCATTCGCCGTTGCCTTTGAGATCATTTCTAGTTTTAGCGCGTCAAGCTTCGTGTAATAGTATTCGGGTGCGTCAGAGAGAAACGCAACGCCCGCATCGATGAGTTGGGTAATATCTCGTGAAATAGATTCGATTTTGTCTACCTCAGGGGAACTGATGCTCACCCGTTGGGTAAGCGTATAGCCGTCTGGCAGTTGGATTTCTTTCATCTCGTTGTTCATTTCTTTATAATCGGTGCGGGAGTCGGCGCGGATATCAATGGAGGAAAATATAATCTGGTTTTCGGCTACGCCCTTGTCCTTTAAATAGTTTCGGATTAGCGTGGTGTCTTTTTTGAGCAGATCATACGCCGCCTTTGTTGTGTCGGCCTTCTGTGAAAAACTGCCGCCCCACACGATCAAATCAGAGGTGATGTCTTCGGTGGCAGAACCCGTGGCAGAGATTTCCGATGCGTTTGTGTTCTTGACGTCCCGTATGCCGTTGGTGCCAATGATGACGGAGACGACCACGGCAAGCCCGATGATAAAGGATGCCGCGCTGTATTTCATAATGTCCATTTTTTGTTCCTCCCATTCTTTATCCCATTAAACAGTATATACACATTATAACGGCTTCACGCTTGAATGTATACACTTTTGTATGCTATACTCATACATATAAAGCAGTATTGTACGGTCTATTATACAAAAGGGGGCGTGGGCACGATGAATTTTAACAAAACACCAAAGAGTCGGTGGGTATTTTTGATTCTTTTGCTGGCAGGCATTGTGGTGGGCGGGTTTTTAGGTGACACGCTAGGCGGCATCACCTACTTCAAATGGCTCAATTATGGAAAAAACTTTGGTCTTGACACACCACTCGTCCTAGACTTGGGCATTTTAAAATTTCAGTTCGCGTTGCTAATTCGCTTTACAATTTCGGGGATTTTGGGTATGATAATATCGGTTTTGGTATATAAAAAAGTTTGCTAGGCAAACTTTTAACCACGCATATAAAAAAATCGAGGGGGCTCTTTTTAGATGGAACGCATTATTTTAGCTTCAAACTCGCCCAGAAGGCAAGCACTGATGAACTTAGCCTGTATCCCGTTCGAACAAATCGATGTCGATATCGATGAGAACGTAGAGGATGAGGTGTCGCCGTTTGACTTGGTTAAAATCATTTCGGCAAGAAAAGCAATGAGTGTTTTCAAACAACTGTCGAATGAAACGATGCCAGAAGGCTCGCCTTGCACCATTATCGTTTCTGCGGATACGATCATCTCGTTAAATGGGTTGATTATGGGCAAGCCCCAGACCGAGCAAGATGCCTTTGATATGCTCAAAAAACTGCAAAACAAATGCCATTCGGTTTATACCGGCATGACCATTGTGTTTAAAGAATGGGATGGCTTTACGGTAAAGCATATCGTCGACACGACGTCTGTCTTCATGCGGGCATTGCCAGACGACGAAATATGGGCGTATGTGAAAACGGGCGAGCCGTTTGACAAAGCCGGTGCATACGCGATACAAGAGAAGGGTGCCTTGCTGATTGAAAAAATAGAAGGCGATTATTATACAATTGTGGGCTTACCCCTGATCAAGTTGTATACGACCCTCAAAAATTATGGTGTCAACCTTACTGAGAAGTGGGTATAGGCATAAAAAAAATCTTCCGTTCATATACATGATAGAGTGGAGAGGCTGTGTTAGGGTGAACCCCATAGCCGTCTCAACTCGAATGCAATGTATACGAAAGGAAGATTTTTTTTTATGATCACAACACACAGAAGAAAATACAGAAGCAGATGGAACAGAAAAAACCAATCCATACGAATACCAATTGCACTTTTCATAGGGATCATCGGCGGCGCCATCTTGGCCAATGCCATGAACGACGTCCAGTATGCAAAACTGGCTACATTCATGAACAACTTCCTGATGAGTTTTGGTACAAGCCCAATGGGAAAAGCGGATATTTTCATCGAAGACTGTGTCAAGTACGGCAAAACATTGGCACTCATTTGGTCGTTGGGCTTTGTTTCCTTTGGTGCCATTTTTGTGTATGGCATTTTGGTTGCAAAGGGCATCGGCTATGGCTTTACGATGGCGTTTATTATCCGTAGTTACGGCCTGAAAGGGTTGCTGTACGGTGCCGCCCTTTGTGTGCCCCAAAATATTATTCTGATTCCGGTTTATTTCGTCGCCGCTTATTTTAGCCTTGCTTACATGCACAACCGCGCAAGGCAAGCAGGCAGTGAAAAAGCCGGGGCGTTTTATTTTAAAGAGTACATTGTTTTGTTTTGTATCTGTTGTGCTTTTATGCTGTGTGCGGTGTTAATTGAAGTTTTTCTCACACCAGGGCTGATGAGGCACTTGAAACCGGTCTAAAATCCGACTTCTTCGCCAACGAGTATGATGTTGATTCTATTTTTTTCTACAGACATGCGCGTGATGACCAAGTGCCCACAAATGCATTCTGTCGTTGTGCAGTCGTGGCATACGCCAGAAGACGTGCAGGGTGAACTTCTTTCCATCCGCAAGGTGTTCATGATGGCGGCGGTATTTCGCACGCGCTTGATAGCAGACGCTTGGTCAGAAACCAATTTCTGCATGCCCACCACAAGGATGACTTGTTTCGGCCCATAAATTAACGCGGCTACACGGTTGCCCGAGCCATCCATGTTAACAAGCTCGCCGTCGCTGGTGATGGCGTTTGTACTGGCGAGGTAATAGTCGGCACAAAACGCCTTGCGGGCGATTTCTGCCGCTTCGGCACGGTCTTTTGCTGTTGCGCGGTCATGGACGATGTAGTCGCCGTTGGCGATGGCTTCGGGAAAGCCGATTTCTTTTAACGTCTCCGAGCCGCCCCATGTAACCGTGCTTCCTTTTTCGATTAGCCCCAATGCTTTTTGTAGCGCTTCTTCTTTTGTTTTTACGTAAAACCCACGCATGTTTCTTTTCTCAAGGGCAACGATCAGTTCGTTTGCCGCCAGTTCAAAAAATTTCTGTTTGCCATTCATAGAATATCACTCCTATTCAATAGAAATAAAATTTTCTGCCAGTTGTTCAATCGTATCTCTTTTTCGGATCAAAACACATTCGCCATTCTCTCTGATTAATACTTCTGCCGGGCGCAACCGGTTGTTGTAATTGGAGCTCATGACATGCCCATACGCACCCGCATCCAACACGCCCACCATATCGCCTTCAAATATCTCAGGCAACATCCTGTCTTTTGCAAGGATATCCCCCGATTCGCAAATGTTTCCGACCACGGTTACGGCTTCTGTTTTTTCAGATCGTTGGTCGCCCTTGCGGTAGACCTCGATGTCGTGGTGTGCGTCATACATGACAGGGCGAACAAGGGCGTTAAAGCCGATGTCTGTGCCGATGTATTTTTTGTCTGCATTATATTTTACGGCATGTACAGTGCCAAGCAACACGCCACACTCGGCTACAGGGAACCGACCCGGCTCTATTTTAAACTTGATTTTTGGGTTGTAGGTAGCGGCAAACTGTTCGAACATCTTCGTTAACTCGTCACCGAGGGCGGCAAGATCGAGCGTATTGTCAGTCGTTTGCTTTTGATAGTTGATGCCGAACCCACCGCCGCAATCGATAAATTCTAGGTTATCAAAGTGTCTCGCGATGTCAAACAGTACGTTGACGCCAGCCAAATAGGCTTCGGGTTCCATAAATAAAGAGCCGATGTGTTGGTTGATGCCGACCAAACGCAACTGATGCTTCGCCAAAATTTCCTTGCACGAAGGGATTTGCTCTGGCAATATGCCAAACTTGGTGTTTTTTCCGGCTGTGACCACTTTTTCATGATGACCAGCGCCGACGCCGGGGTTGATACGAATGGAGACAGCGCCGCCCGGATTGAGCGAACCGTATTGTTCTAGCTGTGCGGTTGAATCGACACACAATAAAATGTCTCGATCGATGGCGTATTGCATTTCCTCGGCGGATATGTTGTTGCAGACGAAGAAAATCTGGTCGTTTGTAAAGCCCGCTTTTTGCTCGATATAGATTTCACCGGGCGACATGGCGTCTACGCAAAGACCTTGTCCACGGATGATTTGCAAGAGCGCGAGGTTCGAGTTTGCTTTTGCCGAAAAGTGAACAGAAAAGTTTTTATAGGTGGACAGATTTTTTAGTTGGTTGCATTTTTCTTTTAATATTCGCTCATTATAGACGTATAGCGGCGAACCGTATGTTTCGATTAAGTCGTATGGATTTAATCCTTGGTAAAAATTAGCTTTGTCGGTCACACTTGCATTTAACATTTGCATAAAAAACTTCCTTTCGTATACGATATTAGCAGTATATCTTTTTGATATGGTCAAGCTTGGAGAGCATATTCATAAACATCAAATCGACAACGGTAATGGCGGCCATAGCCTCTACGACGATGACAGCCCGTGGCACGATGATCGGGTCATGTCGCCCGTGTACATTGATGGTTGTATTTTGCAGGGTGGTGGTGACGGTTTTTTGTGTTTTTGAAATGGAGGGCGTCGGCTTTACAGCCGCCCTGAAAATAATCGGTGAACCGTCAGACATGCCGCCCAACACGCCGCCCGCATGGTTCGTGTATTTAATTAAGTCTTTGTTTTCGTTGTAAAACATTTCGTCATTGTTAAAGGAACCGAGAGCCTTGGAACATCTGAAGCCCAAGCCGAACTCGATGCCCTTGATGGCACCAATGGACAAGATGCCTTTGGCAAGGCAAGCGTCTAGCTTGTCAAACACAGGCTCGCCAATGCCGGGCTTTAGGCCACTGATTTGGCACTCGATGACGCCGCCGACAGAGTCGCCTTGTTTCATCATGTCGTCTAAATAAGGTTCGGCGTTTAACGCCGCCAGATAATCAGGCATGGCAAAAGGATTCTCTAGTATTTCTTCGGCTTCGAAATTGTCTTTGTTAATTTTGATATCGCCGATGGAGAGGGTATAGGTTAGAACGGAGACGTTCACCGCAGACAAAATTTTTTTTGCTACGGCACCAGCGGCGACTCGCGCCACAGTCTCTCGACCAGATGAACGACCGCCACCGCGGTAGTCTCTAAACCCATATTTTTGGTCGAAGTTAAAATCCGCATGACCGGGGCGGTATGTTTCGGCGATATGGGAGTAGTCTTTCGAACGTTGATCTGTGTTGTAGACGAGCAAAGAAATGGGCGTGCCAGTTGTTTTGCCTTCAAACACACCAGACATGATTTCAACGGTATCACTTTCTTTTCGCCCTGTTGCATATTTGTTTTTGCCGGGCTTGCGTCTATCCAAATCCAATTGGATATCGTGCTCGGTTAAGGAGAGACCGGCTGGGCAACCATCGATGATGACGCCCAATGCCTTCCCATGGGACTCACCCCATGTTGAAATTTTAAAAATAGTTCCGTATGTCGAACCGGACATATCAATCACCACTTCTCAGAAATTTTACGATACTTCGGCACGCAGTACGAGAGACAAAAAGATAAGAACCGGTTTAAGACCGTGGGCGCGGCCCACACGCGCAAGCCCTTTGAAAAGGGCTTGACCCCAAACTTTATAATGGGGCAACGGTTTAATCTCTACAGTGCCGACAGTACTTTACAGCTTAAGATGAAGCAATTAAAAATCTTCTGCCGTGCGCCGTGCGCACTCTTAAAGGTTTTAATTGCTTGATATGAGCGTTTGCAGTATAGTATAACATTATATATTTTATATGACAACCGTGATATAATCTGTGTGATGCGACAAATACGATGGGAGAGATCTTCTGTATGTTTACCCATAGAAAACAACAAACAACACAAGTATTGCCCACCCGAGTGCTTGTAATCGGCTTTGCGCTCCTCATCTTTGTTGGCGCGCTTCTGTTGACACTGCCCATGGCCAGTGCCGATGGAAAGAGTGTCGGGTTTGTCAATGCCTTGTTTACGGCCACGTCTGCCGGATGTGTAACGGGTCTTGTCGTCGTCGAGACGATGACGGCGTGGACGCTGTTTGGAAAAATTATCATTCTCTTTTTGATCCAAGTCGGCGGCTTGGGTTTTATGACGATGATCACCATATTTTTAATTGTGTTGAAACGAAAAATTACGCTGAAAGAACGCATTGTGATTCAAGAGTCTTTAAATCAGCTCAGCCCCCAAGGGATGGTGCGGCTTGTCATCAAAGTCGTCATTGGTACGTTGTTGGTTGAGACGGTGGCGGCGGTAATCCTAACGTTTGCGTTCTTGCCCCAATATGGTCTCGCAAGAAGCATGTGGTATGGCGTTTTTCATTCTATCTCAGCCTTCTGCAACGCGGGGTTTGACATTATCAGCCACGATAGCCTCGTGCCATATGTAGACAACGTGGCTGTCAATGTTGTGGTCACAACGCTCATTGTGCTAGGCGGATTGGGCTTTACCGTATGGATGGATGTGGTGGCTGTCATCCGGCACAGAAAACATAAATGGTTTGTAACCCGCGCAGAACTGCGCCATATCTCTTTGCATAGCAAAATTGTTATTTCATGTACGCTATTCTTAATCGCTGTAGGCACGCTGTTTTTTTTGGTGTCCGAGTATGACAACCAAGCGACGTTAGGCGAGTTGTCCCTACACGGAAAACTATGGGCGGCCTATTTTCAAGCTGTTACACTAAGGACGGCGGGTTTCTATTCGATTCACCAAGCGGCGATGAACTACAGCTCTAAATTTATGTCGGTGATCCTCATGATCATCGGCGGCTCACCCGGAGGAACGGCCGGTGGCATCAAGACCGTCACCGTCAGTGTCATCATGCTTTCGGTTCTCTCTGTCATCCGTGGAGAGGATTCTATCAACGCGTTTCGTAAACACATTTCGTTTCAAACACTACAAAAATCACTGACGGTCATGAGCCTCATCATGCTTGTCTTGTTTGTATCAACCGGTATTCTTTCGTTTACAGAAGTGTATAGCGGTTATCACTATGAATTTATGGATTTGTTGTTTGAAACGTCGTCGGCACTGGGCACAGTTGGGTTGACACTAGGCATTACACCCTATCTGACGACAGCCGGCAAACTTGTCATATGTGCCTGTATGTTTATTGGGCGATTGGGGCCGATTACGGTGGTGGTGGGGCTAAGTGCGAGGCAAAAGGCCGCCAGAAATCGTATACACTATCCGGAAGAAAAAGTGATCGTGGGGTAAGCCACGAACATAAAAGGAGAAGAAGACTATGCCAACAAGAAAACAATTTGCCGTTTTGGGCTTGGGAAGATTTGGACAAAGCATCGTGAGAACGTTGACAGAAGCAGAATGTACGGTTTTGTGTTGCGACAGCAACATGGATATCGTGCAAGAAATGTCACAGACTGCCACGCGCGTTGTGCAGGCGGACGTAACAGACATCCATGCCATGCGCGCCATCGGCATCCAGAACTTTGACGTCGTCGTCATCGCCATCGGAGAAAACACAGAGGCGAGCATTATGGCGACCCTTATCACCAAAGAAATGGGCGTGCCTTTGGTTATTGCCAAGGCGAAAAATCTGCTGCAAAAGAAAATACTCGAACGGGTAGGGGCGGATCGGGTGGTGTTGCCAGAGGTAGAAATGGGCGAGAAGGTGGCAACCAGCCTCATTAGCAACAATATTATCGATTTTATTAACATATCAGACAAATTCTCGGTGGCGGAAGTTTCGCCGATTCAAGAGTGGATGGGTATATCGTTGCAAAAGGCGAATATTCGTGCCAAATACGGGCTGAATATTATGGCCATTCGCCGTGGGGGCACGGTGGTGGTGTCGCCAAAGGCATCCGAGGTAATCGAGAAGGGTGACATACTGGTGGCAATTGGAGAGACATCCGACATCCGGTTGTTCGACAACAAATAACAGGGGCAGGTGATATCAATTGATTGAGAGCAGTCAAAATAAAATGATCAAACTGATACAAGGGTTAAAAAACAAAAAAGAACGGGATAAGCACGGCATGTTTTTGTTGGAAGGTACGCGGCTCGTTTCCGAAATCCCAACGGATTTTTCGGTTGAGGCCTACATATTTTCGGCATCTTTTTATGGGGAAACCCATGAGGTAGGGGGACAATGGAACCGCGCCCCACATGTTGTATTGACAGATCAACTGTTTCATTCTGTCGCGGAAACAGTAAATCCCCAAGGCATCATGGCCATCTGCCACAAAAGGAGCGTCGAGACGGCGGCCTTCATGGAGAAGGAGAATCCGTTTTTTTTGGTGCTTGAAAACGTAATGGACCCGGGCAACATGGGCACAATGATTCGAAGTGCAGACGCGGCGGGGGTCGATTGTGTGTTTTTGTCAAAAGGTTGTGTAGATATCTATAATGGGAAAGTATTGCGCAGTACGATGGGCTCGATTTTCCATCTGCCGATCGTGCAGGATATGGATATGGCGGCGCTATTTGCCCAGTGCAAGGCACACAACATCAAAACCGTGGCGGCACATCTTGGCGGAGAGACCCACCACTACGCCTATGATTTTAACAGGGCTTGCGCCATTTTGATTGGAAATGAGGCGACAGGGCTTTCAGAGGATACGGCAAAGCGGGCAGATTGCCTTGTGAAAATCCCCATGCCGGGGCGCGCTGAATCGCTAAATGCGTCGGTGGCGTGTGGTGTTTTGTTGTATGAGGCGGTTAGACAGCGGTGTTTTTGAGGTGAGGCATTGGGGTAATTAAAAACAAATTAATTGAAAGCGAGAAGAATGTGTCTATAAGCAAATCCAGAAAAATATATTGACAAGGAGGTAGTAAGTATGTATAATATATTTTTGTGAGGGTGAGCAAATTGAAACCCTGTATTTATAAGGTTTGTAGCCGACATAAATAAATGCAAGTAGGCGCCTTTAGCTCAGTTGGTAGAGCAACTGACTCTTAATCAGTGGGTCCACGGTTCGAGCCCGTGAAGGCGCATCAAGTAAAATCAAGGCTTCTAGCGTTTTGCTAGAAGCCTTGATTTTTTGCTTTTAGGTTGATTTTACTACTACCCTACTACTACCCGATTTTTTCTAAATCCAGAATGATCAGTGGACACACGTATTATTCAGGCATTTTTGATTTCATCTTTTAATTTTTGGATAGTGTCTTCCGGAAGTTTCGTTACGATTTGGATTTTGTCTATGCTGTCACCTAATTTCAATAATTCTTTTGCAAGTTCAATTTTTTCAGCTATCTTATCTATATCCTGTTTGGGAACGTCTATCTTTTTCAGAAATATTGTTATTACATCGCTTAAAATCTTTAACAAATGTTCAGGCACATTTATAGATAACTTTTCAATATAATCCTTTGGAATCTCTTGCAAAATCTTTATTTCGCTCGTCCATTTACCCACACCATCATAAAATATTACGGGCAAAACTGGAGGAAATTTAGATCCTTTAGCTTTACTGGGGATAAGATTACTTCTCCCATTTTCATTCAAATCCTTATAATATCTTTTATCATTTTCCTTAACATGATCAGCCAACACAAGCGTCATATATTGTAGCATCTTAAAACTTGCAATATAGCTTACTTCACTTTCATGTTCTAGGATACCAATTACAAACAACGGCTCATGAGAAGGAAGTTTAATCCTCTTTATCGTATCGCTGTCTTTGTTATCCTGAAACAATGGAATAAACCGCTCGGTTATATCCTCTTTGTATTTATTATACAGCTTATCAACGTGACATTCAACAACGATTCCAACCACTATTCAAGCTGATATAGATCCTTCAACTTTTCAATAGATTCCTTCTTTTTATCGGGTAGAACATGGGTATAAATATCCGCTGTCATGGATAAAGATGCGTGGGCTTGTGTCAAGAAAAAGACTAAAT
>JAVBJY010000168.1:0-14855 GCA_031546735.1 Eubacteriales bacterium | reverse complement strand
ACATGAGGAATATATCCATGCAATACAATTGTGTTAAGGGCAGGTTCTCCAAAATAGCCTTTATCAGCACATAGATTTTCTGAGGCACCTTGTTTATAATCAAATTCAGGGCGCTCTATAACAATTTCATTAAGCACATTTTCTATTTGTGTTACATCGTGTTGGTTTGCCCCTGTTAAAACAATGGAAAGTGGTATTCCGGCACCGTCCGTGAGTATATGTCTCTTGCTTCCATTTTTACCCACGATCAGTCGGATTTGGTCCAACTTTGTCTTTTGCTAATGGTGATTTTACATTGCTTGCATCTATACTCTGCCACTCCCATTGTATTCCCTTTAATTCATCGTACTCTTGCAATCCTAGCAGCCACATCTTTTGGAAAACGCCAGCTTTTGACCATAATAAGAAATATTTATGCACTGAACTTGATGAACCATACTCTTTTGGAAGGGCTTTCCACTGTATTCCTGTTCTTAGTACAAAGAAGATTTCCGCTAACACCATTTTGAAATCCATTGGCTTTCTTCCGCCACCACTTGCTCGCTTATATTCTTTATCTGGGTTTCGCTCTGATTTTGGTATGGTCTCCTTCACTGCTTCCCAAAAGCTTTCTGTTATCTCCCATGACTTTTCTTGTACCATCTTCATCTTCCTTTTCTGACAATATACGTCATTTTGTACAGAAAAGTTTATTTAAGGATAAGCTCTAAGAAAGGGTGTACATAGAAATAATTGTTTTCATAGCAGTAGACTTACCCCTTCTGGAACTTTGCCCGCATAAAATATATAGACATCACCATCTGAATCACTTAACATTGTTTGAATAACCTTTTCTCTATTTTCATTGTGAGCAACGATATCACCGCCAATCACTTTTCCATATTCGCCATTTTTTAAATTGGAAAGATAAACCCATTTACTGTCAAATTTTTCATTTATCTCTTCTATACTTAGCTCTCTGTACTGAATTATTGACATGAATAGTATGCCTACCTTTCATCGAAAATAAATTATACCCCAGAATACATACTGCACGTTTACAGTTACCCATATTATAGCATTGCAATTTTGTATTTACAACAAACATGAAAAAAGTAGGTTATAAAAATTAGCATGAAAAATGTGTTTTGCTATTTTCATATGTGGAGAAAGATGGTAGAATAGACTTGACCAAAAATACGAAGGAAGGGGAGTGAGCATACGTGCAAGCAGGAGATATTATTATTGTGGTGATGCTTGTTGTGGGCGCTCTTGTTGCCGGTCTATATTTTTTAAATAGATGGGCATATCGAAAGATGGACGACCAACAGGCCATGATTGAAAAAACAAAAATGTCCACCGCAATCTATGTCATTGATAAAAAGAAAGACAATATAAAAAATGTGAACATGCCGAAGGCAGTCATCGAACAAATGCCGAAGATGTATCGTTTTATGAAATTGTATTTTGTAAAGGCCAAGGTTGGTCCGCAAATTGTCACCTTGATGTGTGACAAAAAAGTATTCAAAGTCATACAGCTGAAGAAAAGCGTGAAGGTTGAACTTGCGGGCATCTACATCGTCAACATAAAGGGCATGAAGACAGAAGCCGAGTTAAAGAAAGCCGAAAAAGAAAAAAAGGCAAAAGAGAAGCTCGAGAAGAAAGAAAAAAAATAATAAGCTAAGGGTATGACCAAATGCATGTATATGTATTGTGTCATACCCTTATTTTTATCGGTTGGCAAGTAATGCAGGTTGCTTCATGCGCGCTGTGCGCGAAGCGGGTCAATGGCGCACTCAATGCCAGAGGAAATAAGCTCGGCCATCTTCATCACGACCGAGAGCCGCGTGTTTTGCAACGTTAATATTTCCATTACCCCACCAAAATTGACGATGCCTGTAATATAAATGTCGCCCACGGCGGGCAACACTTTTTTTACACCCGCACCGGGTTTGAGCGAACCCTCACCCAACGTCACAAACCCGACGTTGTCA
The DNA here is from genome assembly GCA_031546735.1 of Eubacteriales bacterium. Lineage (GTDB taxonomy): Bacteria > Bacillota > Clostridia > Lachnospirales > JAVBJY01 > JAVBJY01. The sequence goes on along the minus strand of JAVBJY010000168.1, from coordinate 12,882 downwards.
AATTTGCCCAGCGACGCATCGATGGCGATTACGAGGGGCGACTTATGGTTGTCATAGATGGTCTGGATGGTTGTGCTGATGTTTTTGGCATGAACTGGTGCGTCCAGCGTGCCATAAATCTGAAACGGTGGGGCAAGGGTATCTCTTAATCGATGCCCGATCAAAGGGCCTAAGCAGTCACCCGTCGCTCTGTCTGTACCAATGCATAAAAAAATAACTTCATCATACAAGACAAGCTTTCGTTTGAGTAGGCTAGAAAATGTGGTAACAAATTCCTCCTGTGCGTCTGCAAGATTCGTGTCTACATAAAAGCAACTTGTACATACTTTTTTTGTGGTGTTGTCAAGCAAGCTGTCACCGCCCCATTCTTGTGTATACTGCGGCACGTAATCCCGCGCCGGAGTGTATTTACATAGTATGTACCTTTTTTTATAAAAAACCATTGAAAAAATTGGTAACGTGATCGGTGAAAATTAAACTTTTAAAGCATTGTCATTGGCATGGATTGCTATTATAATAGAAGCAAGGAGGTGGGCAACGATGAAACTACCATTGATTCTTTTCACAGCGATTTTTTCGGTCTGCGTGATCACCGCGTCAGCCCCGTTTTCTGTGCTTGGCATGGACAAAACGATGGTTCTTGCAGAGGCAGACCAAGACACCAGTGATATTTATATGGACTATTTAAAGTATCTAAAGGATAAAGGCGGGAATACGAACACCCCAATCCAGAACATCACGACCCAAGACACAGTGCCGATGACAGACGAAAACATTCAAGCCCATTGGGCGGCCGAGGCCATCAACAACTGCTACGCGGGTGGCATGATCAATCTTTCTGAAAACGGGAAAATAAGGCCAAACGACCCCATTTTACGTGGCGAGCTTGCCTATTCGTTTAGTAAATGGATTCAAAAAAACAAAACCTACTTAGATAGCATTGGCTTTGACTACAGCATACGCCCCACAAGTTTCGGCGATGTGACGGCGGCAGGGGCGTTTTACAAAGAAATTACAGAGGTGACCGGGCGCGGCATTATCAAAGGGTATTCGTCCAACAACTTTGGCCCGACGGATTATTTGACACGAGAGCAATTGTGCGCCATTTGGCTAAACCTTCTATTAAAACTAGAAAAAGGCTATGTCAACCAAGACTATGTAGACAAGCTAAACGTAGACAGCTATTTATACACATACATCGACTACTTTTCCGTTTCGCCGTGGGCAAGGACGGGTGTTTCTGTTTTAACCGAGCAAAAATATCTATCAGGCTATGTGGATGGCACGTTTCGCCCCAAAGGGGCTGTGACAAGAGCCGAGGCCTACCAAATTTTTAATCTGGCAGAAAAGATGATGGCAAGCTATTATTTTTATAACAACACTGTGACATACCAGCCCAATGCGACAATCAAAGACTATTACACCCAGAGCGGCTACTATAAAACCGAGGCAGATTACTATGCCGAATACGCCCAAGAAGAGCAAAAAGTGGTGACGCCAGAGCAAGAGGCGATGCAAGACGATCATATCCGCCTCTTGTCCTACAAGGTTCGAAAGGTGACATCGCGCGGGTTCCAGCTGGATTTGTGGGTCAATTATGCCGCCCATGACCAACTAGACACAGAACTTGTATACGGCTATTCTTTAGACGAGCCAAGCAACGTAAGCACCAACACAATCGACGACCCGCCCAACACGAGTTCGTTTGACAATTATCACTATCGTAGCATCAAACTCGACAAGATCGAACAAACATATACCTACAACAAAGATGGCGACAAAGGGTGCGGCTACTTGGCTGATATCTCCATCGACAAACCGGGCACCTATTATGTATATTTTATGATTCGGTTCAAGGATGAAGTAGACGGCGTCTATCGCAAGCGGGTCATTATACCCGAAGAATCGTTAACGACAAACTAAGAAACGCAATTGAAGAAGGAATGTCTATGCAAACAGAAGAAAAACTAAAGATATTAACCGATTCGGCGAAGTATGATGTCGCTTGCACATCAAGCGGCGTAGACCGCAGTGGCGTCGCGGGTAAGCTTGGCAACGCCGTGGCGAGTGGCATTTGCCATAGCTTTGCCGCCGATGGGCGGTGCATCTCTCTGCTAAAGGTATTGTTTACCAATGTATGCATTTATGACTGCAAATATTGCGTAAACAGACGAAGCAACGATGTGCCCCGGGCGACATTCATGCCAGATGAGTTGGCAGAACTGGCCATGAATTTTTATAGAAGAAACTATATCGAGGGTGTCTTTTTAAGTTCGGCTGTTATCAAAAGCCCAGACTATACGATGGAATTGTTATACAAAACGCTGTATCTTATCCGCGAACACTACAAATTTAACGGCTATATCCACGTGAAGGCCATACCCGGTGCCGACAGCAAATTGATTTACAACACCGGCTTGCTTGCAGACAGGATGAGCGTCAACATCGAGTTGCCGTCGGAACAAAGCTTGCAGGTGTTGGCACCGGATAAAAAGAAAGTGGACATTTTGGCGCCGATGAAGCAGATCAAGGGGCAAATCACCCAGTCAAAAAATGAAATCGTGTTATATAAGCACGCACCGCAGTTTGTGCCAGCGGGGCAGAGCACCCAGTTGATTATTGGGGCCACCCCCGAAAACGACAAAAAGATTATTACTCTTTCAGAGGCGCTCTACGACCAATATGCACTGAAACGTGTCTTTTATTCCGCGTATATGCCGGTTTCGAAAGACCCGTTGCTACCCGAGACAACCGCGCCACCCAAGACCCGTGAACACAGGCTGTATCAGGCGGATTTTTTGTTGCGGTTTTATGGATTTAAGGCAAACGAACTCTTGTCAAATTCAGACAGCGGCAATTTTGATTTGCACCTTGACCCCAAATGCCAGTGGGCGCTCGAAAACTATCATCTCTTCCCAATTGAGATTAACACGGCAGATTATAAAACACTGCTTCGCATCCCGGGCGTCGGCACAATTTCGGTGATGAAGATTATAAAAGCAAGGAAGTTTCGAACGCTTGATTTTGATAATTTGCGCAAACTCAATATTTCCTTAAAACGTGCGCGGTACTTTGTTACATGCAATGGAAAAATGTATCAGAAGTACCAGACGAATACAGACATGTTATACAACCAGTTGGCGGAGAACGACGTGTGCTACGAACAACTTACGATTGTCTAAGGGGTGTAGCCATGCAGATTTATTTATATGACGGCACGTTTGACGGACTATTGACGTGTGTGTTTGAAAGTTATGAAAAAAAGCAGATGCCGACGCATGTGGATATTTTGGACGGATTTCAGCAACGGCTTGATGCCGACTACTGTATGATTGTCACAGATGCCACAAAAGCGAAACGGGTAAACGCGGGGTTAAAGAAAAACGGCCTCTTAACGCACGTGTACTACGTGTTTTTATCGGGAGATGAAAAAAGGCATATCCATTTGTTTGGCTACATTCATCTAAGCTTTCGGATGGGTGCGGCCGTTTCCCAGTGTTTGACAGAGACGTGCGTATACGAAGTGTCTAGGCTATACAAAAATGTGTGGCGCGAGGCCCACAGCTTCAAAGAATTTATTCGGTTTTCAGAGCTGCAAACAGGCGTGTTGTATTGTCAAATCGAGCCGAAAAGCAACGTCCTTGAAATTTTGGTCAATCATTTTATGGACAGGTTGCCGTCTGAGCGGTTTGTCATTCATGATTTGAATAGAGAGATTGCCGCGTTCTACGAAAAAGGGCAGTATGTCATCACAGAGTTAAAAGGCACAGCAGAACTCACGTTGGCGGCGGAGGAGTTATATTACCAAGGGCTATGGAAGGTTTTTCACCAGACGATTGCCATTGAAGAGCGCATCAATAAGAAATTGCAACAGGGCAACATGCCCAAGCGATTTTGGAAGCATATGTTGGAGATGCAGGAAGGATAATGAACGTGCTCCCGTGCTCCCATACTATATAAAACACAAAAAAAGCCAAGCGTGTTTACGCTGGCTTTGGTATGACATATCTCTCTTGTATATCAGCAAGAGGGATTTTTTTATTTTGAATGACAAAGTTAGATTCGGTGTGTACCTGCTTGACCCGCTCAATATCTTTGGGGCGAAGGCCTGTGTCCACGCCGTTTTTCACGTTCATGAGTACGTCATAAATAGGCAAAACGCGAATCAAAAACTTGCCGGATGGTGCCCTGTATTGCACCCACGTCGGAATGTAGGACGCTTCGGTTAGAACGGCCTGTTCGTCGCCTTTTTTATCAAATGCCAAATCGACAATCACCCCGGCTTCACGGGGGAGGGTGCGTTGCCCTGACAAAAAGTTGCCAAGGGAATACACGACGAGGGCTGTTTTTTGTGTGCCGTCACTTCTGGTCACCGTCCGATAGGTCATGGGCTGTAGCACATGGGGATGACTGGCGAGCACAATATCCGCGCCCGCTTCAATCATGCCGTCGATCCAGTCGACAAACACTTGCTGGGGGTAGGATTCATACTCGTTGCCCATATGCGGCATCACGATGATAAAGTCTGGATGCAGTGCCTTTGCGCGCTGGATGTCGGCTTGTATCTTCGACATGTCCATAATGTTTAACAGGTAGTCCTTGCCTGGTGTCAGCGGCAATCCGTTTGTGCCATAGGTATACGAAAGAAAGGCAAACGTAATCGAGTTGATTTGTTTGATCAAAACCGTGTCACGCGCCTCTTGGGAGCGGTATGTACCAAAATGCGAAAGCCCATGGGCATCGAGCGCATCCAGTGTGCTAATAATACCCGCCTCTCCTTTGTCGTTGCTATGGTTATTGGCCGTGGTTAAAATATCGAAGCCTGCATGTTGGATGGCATCGATATACGAAGGGGGCGCGTTAAACGTCGGGTAAGTGGAATAGGTTTTGTCCGCGGTGATGGTTGTTTCTAAGTTGCCGATGGTAACGTCACTGTTTTCTAAATATTTTTTTACGTCGGCGAAGCAGTGGTCAAAGTCGTAGGTGTCCGTGGCTTTGTTGTAGGCTTCTGTCAGCATGTCTTCGTGTACCATCAAGTCGCCCGTCACGGTCATTAGCACATGATGGTTGACAGGTTCGGGGGTGGGTGTCGCTTGGGTTGGTTCGGTTGTCTCTTGTGCTTCGTCGGTAGCGCCTTGCACTTGTTCTGGCGAGTGCGCGAATGTTTCGGCTTGTTCATTTTGATTGCAGCCGACCAGTAAAAAAGTCAGTAGGCATGTCCATCCTAAAAACAGTTTAAGTCGATTCATAAGGACGCACCTCCGTTCCTACTTTCATACAAGTTATTGCCAAGAGTGTCAATGATAACGACACCGGGGAAATCTTCTACATATAATTTATAAATGGCTTCCGCCCCTAAATCTTCATAGGCAATCGCCTCACACTGCTTAATGTGACTAGAAAGGAGTGCCCCAGCACCGCCGACTGCCCCGATGTAAACCGCGCTATGTTGTTTCATCGCCGCAATCACAGCATCGCTGCGCAAGCCTTTTCCGATCATGCCCGTTAAACCCAGTTCGATGAGGCGCGGCGCATAGGCATCCATGCGGCTACTGGTCGTAGGCCCCGCCGCCCCGATGACTTGCCCCGGCTTTGCGGGAGTTGGCCCCACGTAGTAGATGATTTGGTCTCGGATATCAAAAGGCAAATGCCCATCACGCTCTAATTGTTCTATCATTCTTTTGTGGGCGGCATCCCGTGCCGTGTAGATCACCCCTGTGAGTTGCAAAAGATCTCCTGCGCGCAATTGCTTGGCGGTGTTTTGATCGAGAGGGGTACGCAACTGATGCATCATAAAATCACCTCTCCATGTCTCGTGACGTGGCAACTGATGTTGACTGCGACTGGCAACCCCGCGATGTGTGTGGCAAACGTCTCAATGTGAACACCGAGGGCTGTCGTTTTTCCACCTAACCCTTGGGGGCCAATATTCGTTTCGTTAAGCAATTGTAGCATCTCTTTTTCCAATGTTTCGATGTGGGGCAACGGCGATTGTACGCCGAGTGGACGCAACAAGGCCTTCTTTGCCAGCATCGCCGACAATTCGAAATCGCCGCCGATGCCGACGCCCACGATGATCGGCGGGCACGGATTTGGCCCCGCCTGTGTCACCGTTTCGAGAATACAATGTTTAATGCCGTCAATGCCGTCTGAGGGCGTGAGCATAAACAGCTTGCTCATGTTTTCACTACCGAAGCCTTTTGGCATCAGTGCAATCTTTAATCGGTCACCCGCGACAATGTCAAAGTGGATAATGGCGGGGGTGTTGTCTTTTGTATTCGTTCGAAGGAGCGGGTCTTTTACGACAGAGTTTCGAAGGAACCCGTCTTTGTAGCCTTGGCGCACGCCTTCGTTGATGGCGTCTTTCAGCGTGCCGCCCACGATATGCACGTCTTGCCCCATCTCGACAAACACAACCGCCATGCCGGTATCTTGGCAAATGGGCATCATTTCTCTCTTTGCGATATCGGCGTTGTCGAGCAGTTGGTTTAAAATGGACACACCGATCTCGGAGCATTCGGTGCCACACGCCTGTTGGAGGCACGTATAGATGTCGTCGTTCAAAATACAAGTAGATGTGATGCACAGTTGTTTTAGCGCTTGGATAATCTCTTTTGTTTGAATGTCTCTCATGTTGGTCTCCTCATTATGGCGTGTAGGTCACCGCTTGCCGCCCCATCTGCTCCCACGCGGCAATAAAACTGCTTCGTGGTTTTTTAAAGTTTGTGCCGGACAACATCGGGTCGTTAATGTAAATGTACTGGTCATCATAGCCTGTGATCACCACAGAATGTTCTTTATATGTAATGCCGATTTTGCCAATGGGCGTCTCCCACTGTTCGAAGCTACTAGATGGCAACGTTCTGTACGTCGAATTGATAATGATCCATACGGGCACTTTCTTCTCAAGCAAATAATACAAATCATCGAATTCGCAACCCGTGAGATCAATCGCCTCGTTAGGCAAATACTCGCAGAGTAAGTTGTAAATCGGCTGATGATACACGCCTAGCCCTTTGTTTTGCGCCTTGTAGATATCGCCGATAAAGCCTTGGTTCGGGTGCCCATAATATATTTTTCCATCTTTGCGCTCATAAGGCGTTGGATCTTTAAAAATTTTGTCGGCGAGGGTCATTTTATCGACCGCGATGCCCTTGTACTTGAGAAGCATGGCAAGGCTCGTCACTTCACAACCACGGTAAAGCTCAGGATATTGCACAATAGACGGAACCCCATCGATCTGCGCGTGGTGTTTCAACTGTTCAAAATTATTCCAGATGAAGCCGCTATTTTTTCGATAGTAGATACACGCGTTTGGGTGTTGCTTCGCAAATTGAACCGCCTCGACAAAGGTGGTAAAAGGCGTGAAGTCTTCGCTATCCCCGATGTATACGTTATATGGAGGGATACTGTCCCACAGCCAACGATTGCCGCCGCTTAATTTAATGGAGGAATTTTCATAGCCCTTGGCATAGGCAACCGCATCATCGTAGTTTTCAAAATATTTGATGAGCACATCGTTTTGGTACACTTGATACCCTTCGTCGGTTGTGTCGCGGATGACTTCGTGTGAAAAACGTTCGTCGGTAGTGGCCGTTTTAGATGGATCTTTGCCTGCCGCCGGGTCGAATTTTACGATATGCATAAAAACAAAAAACACAAAATAGTTAACGGCGATTAGCGTTAAAACGAGAACAGCAATTATAAACTTTTCGAGCTTGCCCATAATCACTCACCCCTCATTTTTTATTCTCGTGATGGTAACCAAGCTAAGCCAAGTGTGGCGCGAAGCCCCTTGGACACATTGTTGTCATTATAGCACACATTACGCAGAAATTCATGATTAATTCCTTCCAACACTCCTTCCAACTCGTAACAGAAAAAAAATAAGACAAGGCGTTGTTGGCCCTGTCTTATTCTTCAGTATAGCCCCATCCACTATTTCTTCTTCCGCTTTTCAACCACAACCGTGACAATTGCGGGAAGAATGGAAATAAAAATAATCGCAATCGTCACCAGTGAAAAATGGTCGCGCACGAGGGGGATGTTGCCAAACACATAGCCGATCGTGGCAATGATGCCCACCCACAAGATGCTTCCGGTCACGTTGTATTTCATGAATTTTGGATAATCCATCGTGCCGATACCGGCGACGAAAGGGGCAAACGTCCGAACAATCGGGATAAACCGTGCAATAATGACAGCGCGCCCGCCATACTTTTCATAAAACTCTTCGGTCGTCTGGATATGTTCTTTTTTCACAAACCGACTGCGGGACAACTGCCTTCCTAATTTTTGACCGATCCAGTAGTTAACGCTGTCTCCGGCAATGGCAGCCACTATAAACACAACGACCAATACGCCAATATGTAGGGAACCCGCCGCGGCAAACGTGGCGGCGGCAAAGATAAGCGAATCGCCGGGCAAGAACGGGGTGACAACGCAACCCGTCTCAATAAAAACAACAAAGAATAAAATAAAGTACGTCAGTGCGCCATAGTTTTGGATAAACAATGCAATGTATTCATCCAAATGTAAAATCATATCTACAAGAATCATTTGGTGGTCTCCTTCTTATTTTTTTGGAAGTGCCAAGATGCAATTTTTTTGCCTTTTGTAAACGATAGAACCAACAATACGACTGCGATGGCAAGCAACCCAGTCGCCAAGAGCGGTTTGACCACAATCCACGACAGCGCGATAACAGCCAAGCCCATGCTCACGCCGAGCACTGTTACGAAAACGCCAGACATGACGCCAATCCGCGTGCCGATAAGGGGAAGAGATACGCCCGCTGCAACCGGCGGTTTCAACACCAACCACATGCCAGCGGTTAGAAGTAGCATGCCAAGCAGACGCCGCATCCATTGGCCGATCCCTCCTGCACTTGGAGCAGAGGGCACGATGTCGATAGCGGTGCCGGGCTTTAACCCGTCTACGACGGCATTGAGTTTCACGCCGCTTTTCGTTACATAATCGGTGAACGTATTGCCCGATTGCTGTGCCGCCAAGCTTACGTCTGCCTTGTGTTGGTACACATATTTTACCCGTATGTCACCGATCTGCGGATCGGTTGGGGTAGCCGAATTTGTCAAATATTCACCAGACAAGACGAAGCCCATCTGCCCAAAGTCGTTTGCATGGGGTGCGGCTACTGTCGCGTCGGTCGGGAGTGCTTGCTTTTGCACATCGGATAAAGCAAACGCACCCAATGTGACCTGTTTGGCCACAAATATTTCGGATGTAAGCGGCATAGACCGGGGGTTGATTTTGGCCTTGTCATGAAAACCGTTTGAGGAGAGGATGTTGTCCGACCATACATTTTTGTATGAGTAGGTTTTTTTGTTTTTGCTATCCTTGCCCACAGTCTCTTCCCATTGGTATACTTCGACGATCCTCTGTAGTTTTGCCGTTTTTACAGCAACGCCAAATAAAGTATCCCCCACACTTTCGTCCACTACATTGATTTTGCCATTCGTCGCCACAAGCTTCCCCTCGTTGGCGGCGTCAACCGTGCCACTGTCCACTTGCACCAACACGGCACTTGCTTCTTTCAATGCTTTGATAGGATTGATGCTTGTTCCTTCATTCCGAACCAATAGGCAAATGCCAATTACGATCAGGGCAATGCCGCTACAGACATACTTCATCTAGGCGTCCCCTTGTTTTTTTGTATATACACCGGCGATTTTGTCGTCTGACGATGCACCAGAAGCGCCCGAAACGGTAACCGTGCCGTCATCATTCAGTGTCAAGAAAATCGTGCTAAAAAAATCGCTCGCCCCGATATAGGCGTAGTTGCCAGTGATCAAACCGTTCATGGTATAGCTTTGTCCATTGCTTGTTACGGTCAAACTAAGCCCATGTTGTGCGGCTTGCCCGTCTGTATTTTGGGCAAAAGAAAGCTTGGCGGTGCCAGTCGCAGACGTATAGGTGCCTTGTACCGCTGTCCAGTCGTTTAGCTTGCTCTCGATTTTAACAAGTCGCATCGGGAAAAACTTATAGTCTTTGTTTACCTTAAACGTGATGGCCGGGCTTGCAACTTTGGCATAAACGATGCCTGCATCCCACTGTTCGGCCGGTTTCTTTATGTTTTCTGTTAAAAAATCTGGGTCAGACTGATCCATGTCAAATGTGTAAAAATCTGTATGGGCTGTAATGGTGCCGCCTTTATTAACGGCAAAGTCGACCGCCTTAAATACATCCACACTAAACCCCGGGTCTGAGCCGGGCCATGAAAACTTGCCGCTGTTTGCGTCATAGCTGTACATGCCTGTCGATGCCAGAGGCAATTTGATGCCAAATGCTTCTTTCATGAGCGTTTGCAAATCCGAGGCGTTCACGCTCTCTGTGCCACTTCCATTGCTCTCGATGGGCAAATATTCTTTGGCTAGTTGAAGAATGTTTACGTTGTCTGGATTGGTCATGTCATACGTTGTGAAGTCCACGTTAAAGAAATCCATTTGAAACCCCGACATGGTGGTGTATACCGATTTAAGCGCCTTGTTCAAATCGAACCCCAAATCGCTTTCATCCAGCGTGCCGTTTGCGCCTAGATTGACGTTACTTCCGCTACAAGCCGACAGCACAGACAGCATGGCGGCAATAACCAGTATACCAAACGTTATTCTTTTGTTTTTACTCATAGGAACCTCCTTGTTATTAATGGCACACGATGCATTGTGTTCTGCCCTCCGCAAAATGTCGAGGAGAGACAGTCTATTATATCGTTATCACTGCCCAAATTACAAGATATTTCCACACATTTGTTAAAAATAAAATCGTCGCATGCGCCTGTGCAAATGGTGTGTGAATATGTTGCAAAGCATATCCATTCATTCTATAATAGTAGCAGTTGAAAACGTGCGAGCGCATACGTGCAGAGGAGAGGGAACAAACCAAATGTGGATGAGAAAATTACTTTCGGTAACCGTAACAGTGGCAATACTTTTCAATGTTTTTGATGTGGGGCGACCCTTCTCCGTGTTTGGCGAGGAGACAGAACAGCGTGTGTCGGTTATCGTAGAGCTTGCAGGCAATACGACACTAGAAACCTATACTGATCCGAAGGTGAAGACGCGTTTGAAGGCGTCAAAGGTGGTAGACCTTGACACCTTTTTGGAAACGGACGAAGCCATAGAATGCACCGAGGACATAGTATCTGAACAGCAATCGGTGCAACATAAAATGCAACAAATCGACCCACAGGCGAAATTTTCATATTCGTATACCAACATCATCAATGGATTTGCGGCGACGATATCCCTTGATAAGATGCAACAAATCGCAGACATAAAAGGGGTAAGCGGCGTCTATATCGACCAATTAAACCAACTAGACGATACGGTGGCCTCGGGTGCTGTCAACACATGGGGGTATACCTATTCTGGTGGCGAAATGGTGAGTAGCCGTGGCTACACCGGCAAAAATCGAATTGTTGCCGTCATAGACACTGGCGTGAACTATAACCATATTACGCTTCGGTCAAACGACAACTATACAGCATCCGAACAGCAAGCCATCAAGACAGATTTTTACAACAAAGTAGGCGAAAAAGCGGGGCGCTTGTCCGCCAAAAACCTTTCCGCAAGCAGAGGATACATCAATGCAAAAGTGCCGTTCGGGTATGATTATTCGGGCAAAGACCGTATGGATTCATCGGCAAAGGTTGTAGGTGACGACGACCCGATGGATGACCCAGAACGTAACGGGCATGGCACCCACGTTGCGGGTATCGTGGCGGCTACGACAAACGCGACCATGAAAAGCATCGCACCAGATGCGATGCTCTTGGCCATGAAGATATTTCCAAACGCGTACGATTCGATTATTTTGGCGGCTATTGATGATGCCATTTCTCTTGGTGCAGATGTAATCAATATCAGTGCAGGCAGCCCAGCAGGATTTTCGGATGATGATGGCCCATCACTGAATTACATTCAAAAATTTGAGGTTGCCAGACGAGCGGGCTTAAACGTGGCTGTATCTGCTGGTAATAGCGGTCAGGTTGGGCTATATGGCGGCGGCATGTATACGGGTGCAATTGATGCATCAAAGCTTAGCTTTCCTTACGCGACAAATCCAGATACGGCAGAGGTGGGCGCGCCGTCTGCTCGTTTCGGCACAGTCTCAGTGGCCTCTTATGGTCGCCTTGTAGACAAAAGCATTCAAACAGGGCGTATGTCAATCTCTACAGCGATCGGGCCTGTGCCTGATTTAACCTTAAAACCAGATATCAGTGCTCCGGGGGAAAATATTTTATCCGCGTCCTATTCTGCGCCAAACCAATACGTTCAAAAAAGCGGCACCTCCATGTCGACACCCATGGTTGCCGGTGGCTTGGCGCTCATCAAGCAGTACATAGACAGCACAGCGATATTTGCATCGGTAGAAACAAAAGCAGAGCTTGCAGAACAAATTTTGACCAGCACAGCCCATGTTATCGTAGATGAAAATGGTGTCATTGCCTCCCCGCGAAAACAAGGGGCAGGCGCAATGGATCTAGACAAGGCGACAAAAACAATGGCTGTCGTCTACAATAATTACAACGGCAGAACCAAAATTGAACTGGGCGACAAGTTGAAACAAAGTACACAATTTACGTTTAACATCAAAAATTATAGCAACCAGCGCATCACGTATCATTTAGCGAGTAACGTGCTTACTGATAAACTTGCCGATGCGGACGCCGTTTCTACGCAGATCAAAATCCGTTTTCAACATGTGCCGAAGGTGATTCTACCCGATTCGACGCCACTGGCAGGGGCAACGCTTTCGTTTGACCAAGGTGATGTTGTCACAGTCTCGGCAGGTGGGTCGGTGACGGTTCGCTGTACGCTTACGATCCCTGATTTGACGGCAGATGTTCCAAACGGACGTTTT
>JAVBJY010000203.1:0-6512 GCA_031546735.1 Eubacteriales bacterium | reverse complement strand
GGCTTGTAGGCAATGGTGCCTTCGATTACACCCCGTGTTGTGATGGGGTCACGGTCTGGGAAGGCGGCGGCGATTACACTAACAAAGCGAGCCGTTCTTTTTTCTTTTGGCACGTCCTGTAACAATTCTAAGATTTTATTGTTTTTCACATCATAGGGCGTGTCTTCACCAAGATATCGCGCCGATAAAACGCCTGGTTTTTTGTCTAGGTAGTCAATTTCGATGCCTGAGTCATCCGCCAAAACGATCGTGCCACTCACCTGCATGATCTCGACCGCCTTTTTGATGGCATTGGCTTCAAAGGTATCACCATCTTCAACGACATCGATGTCGATGCCAGCCTCTTCCATCGATTGTATGGTGTACCCTGTGTCTTTCATAATTTCTTTTATTTCTTTTAACTTGCCTGCATTTTTTGTAGCAAAAATAATTGTGTTCATATGGTCTCCATTCCATCGATAGGCGATTTAAATAAAAAAAGTCATATTATCACATACCGCCTAAGGGAGCAACGCACAAAAATGTACACCTTGAGCAGTATAATAAAATAATACAACTTTTTCGCAATTAGTCAATCCCTAGCAACTGTTTTTGTGCTTCGATCAACTTTTTATTTCCGATCATGCCGAGTGCAAGGAGTTCGTTTAGTTGCGCCACATTAAATGTGTTGTTTTCGCCGGTTCCTTGGATTTCGACAAATTCATTTTTATCGGTCATGACCAAATTCATGTCGACATCTGCCCGCGAGTCTTCTTCATAGCACAAGTCAAGCATACCGACACCTTGTACAATTCCGACGCTAACAGCCGAGACAAAATTAACAATCGGAGATTTTTTGAGTACCTTGTTCTTCACCAACCTGTCACACGCCAAATAGAGGGCGACAAACCCGCCGGTAATCGATGCGGTTCTCGTGCCACCATCTGCTTGAATCACATCGCAGTCAATCATAATGGCACGTTCGCCGAGCAAATCCAAATCGATGGCGGCACGCAAAGAGCGCCCGATCAGACGTTGTATTTCAACCGATCGATTGTTCAGCCTCAGCTTTTGTATATCTCTAGGCACTCTCGTGCCAGTGGCCCGGGGGAGCATCGAATATTCAGCCGTAATCCAGCCCGATCCACTTCCGCGCTTAAACGGCGGAACAGAGTCTTCAATCGTCGCGTTACAAATTACTTTTGTATTGCCAAACTCGATGAGCACCGAGCCTTCTGGATGCATAATATAGTCTTTGCTCATTTTAATTGGGCGAAGTTGTTCATTTGTTCTGTTGTCTGTTCTCATGTGTTGACCCCTTTCAAATATCTGTTACCTTATAGATGAGGCTACCCTCTGGGAAGTAGCATAGCGAACCGTCCACTAGCAATGTTACATCGTTTACCCCCTCTATGTCAAATGCTGTACACAAGATTTGCTTGATGAGACATGTCTCGTAATAACAACCACCGCCATAAGACAACATCTCATGGCTCACATTGAGAACCAGCTGATGATCAAGAAGGCTCACATCCAAGAGATGCGTTCCCTCTGGTATATAATTGGGGCTTTTGTCAAAGAGATTGTAGAACAGTATGTAGGCAATGTCTCTATCTGAAAAATCTCCTTCAAATTCATAAGGCTTACACGTCATGATGTCATTGCCCAAAACATCTGACTCTAAATAATAGACGTTGTGCGTTGTATCAGCGTGTGCTGTCTGGGGAAAGGCAATCAACAGAAGGACAAGGAACAACTTTATTTTTAATTTCATACGAATCACCTCTCTTTACATTTTATTCCATATCGAATTCACAAACAAGCACAACCGCGATCAAAATTGTTACATATATATGCCAAAAATCACAAAAAAAGCGGATAGACACGCTATCCGCTTTTTTTGAACAAACTATGCTTCGTTGTTGCATCCACATCCGCAACTGCAACCGCATCCACAGTGGCAATCGTTTCTTGTGTCTCTTTGTCTTGCAGGAATATTTCCGCTGATGCCAGCTACGAACTCTGGTCTCTGAGGAGGCGCGAAAATGTCCATAGGGAAGTCAAGGTTATCGAAGAAGTCGCAAGGATTGAGTGGTGAAAGGTCTTCACATTCGTCAGGAATACAGAATCCTCTTGATTCAACAGATAGATTGACGATTCTAAACAATTTGATGATTGTAAACAAGCCGATGGTAACGTTAACATGATTTGGCTCTGGTGCAAAGTCTTCTGGTCCACTGTTTCTTAGTCGTTGATATCTCAATTCAGCTGATAAAGCAACGGCTTTTGCTTCAACTAAAACGAATGGATCTGCGTCAAGCGTGGTCGAGTCATCGCAAGAATGTTGTAACAAGTCAGTTGCGATTACGAGGTCTGAACCAATCGAGCCGAATAATGTGACTCTCTTGTTAAAGATGCTGTTCGCTTTGATCGAACCGATTACGTTGCCGTTGGCTTCTCTGAAAGTCAATCTGTATGAGAATACATATTTAAGATCGATGTCCCAGAATCCTTGTCTGAATGGGCTAGGCTCTTTTTCAACAACGATAATTTTCTTTACTTTTAGTCTGTCAATCGTTACTGCTGCTGCGTCAGATGGTATAGTTAAAACACTATAAAAAAGATGATAAGATTTTCAGAACTCAACATAATAAAAAAAGAGCCGCCCTTCGTAGATATTCAGTCTACTTGGGGTGGCTTTTGCGCTATTTCTGTACTTTCATATGCTGTACAAGATCATCCATTGTGATATCTTTTCGCTTGGCAATCTTGGCCAGTTCATCCTCTTGAAATGCAATTGTCCCATCCAGAAGCTCTTCCGCTGATACCCTCGGCACCTTCAATATTTTAATAATATCGTCTAAGCCAATCTCTTGCGAAAATTCAAAATCGTATTGAATCGTTTTCTTTAGCCTCATATATATATGCCACCTTTGAATTATATTCAACACACCGGTTTGTTGTTACGTTTATTCTAACAGTTCATACAGTAGTTACCAAGTCACTGCGAGAAGTAGTTATAAACTTCGGCAGCCGTTTTTGTGAGAATTAAAAAAACGGTTCGATTTGAATTGAATTGATGATCAACAAATCGTTTTTTTACATGCAATAGTGAATCTTTTTTCATTTCAAAAATTTGTCCAGATATATTCTTGCTTCTTCATACGCGGCTCACCAATAGTCTTTTTGACCATCATGTTAGAGATTCCGATATTGATTTTGTTAAAACAAGCGTACAACTCATTTTCGTAGCCACACAGAATAAACTTACCCTTTATATTTTTCAGAATATCTACAAGCGCGGCGTGATCCGTCGTGGTCATCTCATGGGCATATGCCCTGGTGTTGCTTCTGGCCTCATTAAACATGTATGGCGGGTCGCAGAGGAATAACGCGTCCTTCGAATCGAACTGTGGGATCAACTGCCTAAAGTCGCGGTTCTCAATATACACGCCCTTGATCCTCTCGTGTGCTTCTCTGATTCGCTCTTCATAATTATCGAACCCGCCTGCCATTATCGCCCATGTTTTCATCTTGCCGCCAAAGCATTGCCGATTGACCGTATAGAATCTAGCCGCTCTCTGCACGTCTGTGCCTTCGTTCATGTGCGACAATGCGTAATTGAACGCATCTCGTGCATACAACGAAAAGTCCAGTTCTTTGTACAATTCTTCGGGCTTGCGCTTGACCACATCAAAAAAATTAACAAGGCGAGCATCTAAGTCGTTGAATACTTCCATTTTGGAAGGTTCCTTGCGGAATAAGATATGGCAAGCACCACCAAATGGTTCGATGTATCGTTCATGTTCTGGAAAATACTTTATGATTTTGTTGGCTAGATAGAACTTGCCACCCACCCAACTGATCGGACTTTTTGACATATATTCTCCTCTTTTATCCTCAATTAAAAAAGGAACACCGCCCAACCAACGGGCGATATCCCTTCTTTTCACACTTCACTTATTTACCCTTGCGAGCAAGCTATCATTTATAAAAAACATGCCCACCGTGAGCAAACAGTTTTGTCAATGCCTTCTCGTGCCAACTGCCTTCCACACCTTTTTCAGTTCTGAAATACAGCGCGCCTTGTGAATAATCCATCCCCGCTAAAACCCTTGCCACTGCCGTTTTGGTTGCTTCGGATACGGTGACTTTGTCATATGCTCCGTTTCTGGTTGGCTCGAATTGATTCTCTTGAAAGACAACGTCTTTTATATTGTTGGGAAATCTACTGTCGCGAACCCTGTTTAAAATCACACTGGCGACAAGCATTTTGCCTTTTTCATCTTCCCCTCCAGCTTCAGCTTGTACAATTCGTTCAAGGATTCTTGCGTCGTCGTTGACGCTTTTTACACCGACTAGAATCGTTTTGCTGTCTGGGTTCCATCCAACATTAAATTCCATGCTTTCAAGCAACTCTCTTGCCGCGACATAGGTCTTGCCGCCTTCTATAAACCCGTCTATCTCTACGTTTTTTGTACCAAACAAATTAAATCTTACTTTTGTGTCATCCAACTTTTTCTCCTCCTTTTGTGTAGTGAGTGCTTGTATAATTGCATCAAATGGAAACGCCTGACCCGGGCAGTTTGGTTTCCATTTCGGCGCGACATCGCAATGCCCTACAATGTGTTCTCTATCTACGGGTATATCTACACCGTAGATCCGTTTTACTTCACTTCGTATGTACTTGATCAACTCAATCGTTGCCGCAAGTTGTGCCGATGTCAATGCGCCTTTGCCATCTTCGTAAAATCCTTCGTGTTCAATACTTACGGAGAAATAGTTGGCACTTGTTTTTCTTTCTCGAACCAATTTCACGTTAGCGTTGCCATAAAATCGTTTGTCGGAAGGGTCTGTCGTGGTACCGTTGCCCCATGCCGTATCTTCCAGGCTGACGAGCTGTGCCACTCTGCCATCCTTGGCAACGACAAAATTTGTTGATGCCTCTGATTTCTTGTTGCAGAGCCAACTTACTGCTCCGTCGAACGCACCCTGCGTTATATGGCACACAATTATGTCGGGCTTGAAGCCATTACGCCCTTTGTTGATATTAGGTGATACATGTTGTTCTATTTTCATTTTCTAACCTCACTTTCATATTCCTTATTCGAATCCGATTTGTTAAAGTAATAGGTGACGATTGCGCCTGCGATGCCCATAAATGCATCCGTGGCAACCGTCCCTGCTATTGTCAATTTGCATACAGTAAAGACGATCGCCAATGTCACAATCGTCTTTACCTTGAACAGTTCCGCGATATTTAGAAATATTTTAGCAAACACTTTTCCCATAGTCTGGTTCCTTTCCGGCATGAAAATTGCTCTTGTGCGGCAGGCTGTCGACAATCATCAATACCGTTTGAATATCGTTTAGTATCCTGATTTGGTCGCTTGCGACTTGTTCTTGCTTCGCCTTGATTACGCCTAGCTCGATAGACATAGCGTCCATTTTGTCATGAAGTCGGTTTAACGAACTATTGGTGTTGACGCTGTTGTTCTCTAATGTCACCTTTAGGCTCGCAATGACTTCGCTGTTTTCCTTGATGACTTCGATAATCTGCTTTTCACGTTGCATGTAGTCGTCGCGTTTTTCTTTTTCCGCTTTATGCTTCTCCTTTTTGTCTTTTAGAAGAAGCCCGTACAAGGGCAGTAGAAAAACCACGAGTATAATAGCAAAGATAATGAAGAACAAAATCAACTCGCTATTTGTCTTCTGTGTTACTTGACTTAAAATTTCTGATTCCATTGGATTCAAATTATCACCTCCTTTTCTGTAATCAAAAAGGCAGCCTTATGTACAGGCCACCTCTTTCTTATAAGTTTTATATTATCGGTCTGAACACGTATACTCCATTATGATTTTTGTATCCGTCCATGTGTCCCATGTAGTATTTGTGCTCACTATAATATTGTCTGCATCTACCGTATAAACGGTACTACTGGTACTTCCAAAAGTATAATTAAACGCTATTGTTTGACCTAAAGATGGATTTGAACTCATAAATGCCACTTTAATATTGCTGTCAACCTTCAAGTTCAAAATACCATGAGATATATTGGTTCTACCGTTGTTGGTAATTTTATTGCAAGTTACTACTTTTCCGTAAATCTTTTTGCCCGTGTCTCCCACTGTTTTGCCCGTCCAGTATTCTACGCCGACTTTCGCATTGCCCCATGCCACTTGGGCTCTGAACACATCCAATTCGTCGCTCGTAAGACCAGGATCGCCCTTATCACCTTTGTCACCCTTTATGTCTTCCAACCATTCTTCTTCTGTACCTATAAAACCGTGCTCAACAGCCAATTCATAGGCTGATTTCCCATCGTGACCAGTTCCTCCGGCGCTCATAGGGCAGTATGCAACCTCTCCGCTAAAATCATACCCCACTCCATCTGCATTAAATACAACGGATGTACAAAATTCTTCAAAGCTGCGGTCACATCCACTTTTAATTTTGACGAAATCACCGCCATTAAATGACACACCACAATCGACATCTACCGATATGAATATGTTTTTTACTCTGCTCTTAT
>JAVBJY010000051.1:0-2716 GCA_031546735.1 Eubacteriales bacterium | reverse complement strand
CCATGATTGAAAAAGCAAAAACCGACGGTGTAAAAGCAGAGCGCCCTGATATGTTGGCCGCACTGCTCGAAAACAAAATCATCACGCAAACACAATACGATGCAATCAAAGAATTTGAAAAAAAACACACGCCGGAGGGCGACGGACATGGTCGCGGTGGTTTTGGGGGCGGCTTTCATATGATGGACTCTTTGCTTGCAGACGGCACAATTGACCAAGCCACATTTGACAAAATCCAAGCATTTATGGACGCAAACAAGCCGACAGAAGCAGACAAAACAGCTGTAGATGGTCAAAAACCAGAACGCGTTGACATGCTTACAACCTTGCTTACAAACAACGTCATCACACAGGCACAATATGACGCCATTAAAGCGGCAGTAGAGGCGAAAAAAGCAGACGGCACAAACAGTGCCAAAAAGGGCAACATGATGGACAAATTTTTAACAGATGGTACGATCGACCAAGCAACCTATGACAACATCCATACATTTCTAGAAGCCAATAAACCATCTAAGCCAGACACAGCAACGACGAATGGCGAAAAGCCAGCACGCGTTGACATGCTTTCGACTTTGCTTGAAAATAAAGTGATCACACAGGCACAATATGACAAGATGAAAGCGGCAATGCCAGAAAAATCAGCAGGCATGGGACACAGAGGAATGAAAGACAAAGACGGTTCAAAAACTGATGGCACGGCACCAACGAAATCTGACAACAGTTTGTAAAAATTTTATAACGATAGACATGCATAAAAAATAGGCAAGGAGCTTCTGATGGGATAAATGAAAAATCCGTTGGAAGCCCCTTGCCTGTTCTGTTTTATAATTGAATCAATCCTTGTTGTACCATTGTGTTGAGCGCAATCATCACGCCAATCTTCGCATGATACCATGTAAGCCCACCTTGAAAATAGACGTGATACGGCGGCTTGATGGGTGCATCCGCGCTTAACTCAATCGAAGACCCTTGTACAAATGCACCTGCCGCCATAATCACAGGGCAATCATAGCCCGGCATATCCCATGGTTCGGGCACAACATAACTATCGACAGCGGCACCTTTCTGGATGCCCTGGCAAAACGCAATGACATTTTGCGCCGTTTGCATCTGAATGGCCTGTACAATGTCTGAACGTTTGTCGGTTGGCTCAGGGGAAACAGCAAAACCAAGTGTTTTAAAAATTTGTGAGGCAAAAACAGCCCCTTTGACACTTCCACTGACAACCTGCGGGGATAAGAAAAAACCTTGCAGAAAGGACGGTGTAATGCCCAACGACGGCCCCACCTCTTTGCCAAGCCCGGGGGCAGACAATCGGTACGCCGCATTTTCAACATATTCGGCTTTGCCTGCGATATAGCCGCCCACAGGTGCCAGCCCCCCGCCCGGATTTTTAATTAGCGAGCCGACCACTAAATCAGCACCGACTTCGCTTGGCTCCATCGTATCGACAAATTCGCCATAACAATTGTCAACCATACAAATGACATCAGGCTTCACTTGTTTGACAAAAGAAATTAACGCTTTGATCTCCTCTACTGTGAAACTCCGTCTAAATGAATATCCTTTCGAGCGTTGGATTGTGACAAGTTTTGTTTTGCTTGTTATTGCCTGGGCAATTTTATCATAGTCGATGCCACCATCGGGTTTCAAATCGACTTGTTTGTATGAGATGCCGTGTTCTGCCAAAGATCCCTTTGTTTTTCTGTCATGCCCGATGACGCCGACAAGGGTATCGTAGGGCTTTCCCACCGGTGACAGCAGTTCATCACCATGCCGCAAGTTCCCAAACAATGCAACGGTCAGGGCGTGTGTGCCCGATATGATCTGCGGTCTTACGAGTGCTGACTCCGTTTGGAATACATCTGCATAGATTTGCTCGAGTGTATCACGACCCAAATCGTTGTAGCCATAGCCTGTTGTGGCACTAAAATGAACATCCGACAGTTTATTTTTTTGCATGGCGGCCAGCACCTTGTACTGGTTCAGTTCGGCTACGGCTTCAATATGCGCAAAAATTGGTCGAATTTCTTTCTCGGCCTCCCTTGCAAAATCCAACACCGATTGCTGAATCCCAAAATGCTCCTTTACGTATGTTTCAATAAAATCCAATCTGTTTTTCCTCCGATTCTTTGATGATGGCATCACTTACGGCGTCTGCGCTTTCGTAAGCCAGCCTGTCTATCCACGTGCCGTCACATTGGTGCGTAAACCATGTCAACTGTCGCTTCGCAAAATGTCTCGTGTCGCGCTTTAAAATTTCAACGGCGTCTTCTAATGTTCCCTCCCCTTTCAGGTAGGGGATAAACTCTTTGTACCCGAGCCCTTGCATGGAAACGAGGCTCGCGTCGTACTTTTTATACAACGATTCTACTTCGTGTAGCAACCCCTGTTTCATCATGCCGTCTACCCGTTGGTTGATCCTCTCGTATAAACATGCCCGTGGCATATTTAAAACGATGAGGTTGACATCATAATAAGGCGTCCTACTTTTTTCGTTGGCGTTGTGTTCGGATATGGCGGTGCCTGTCTGTTTGTAATATTCTAAGGCGCGTATGACCCGTTTTACATTGTTAGGGTGCATCGTGTCTGCAGAGGCGGCATCGATTTTTTTTAGCATTTCATGCAAATAAAGCGAACCCTTAGAGTCCGCTATTTGCTGTAGTTCTTGTCTATACGCTACATCCGTCTTTGTCTCGGTAAAATCGTTGTT
>JAVBJY010000112.1:0-15559 GCA_031546735.1 Eubacteriales bacterium | reverse complement strand
AAATTCAGTCTTGTAACATCCTCTTTTTGATCTGTTAGGAACGTGCTTCGCACTATTTTAGCGGCGATGATTTAACTCGAAAATGCCTGTCATCGTGCGAAGCGATTCAGACTGGGCAGACAATTCTTCGGCAGAAGCGGCGCTCTCTTCAGAGGTAGCCGAGTTGCTGATAACGACGCCGCGGATTTCGTTAATCGTGGTACTGATGTTATGAATCTCTTGCTGTTGTTCACTAGACGCAGTAGAGATATCATACACAATCGCAGAAACTTTGGAAACTTCGGCAACAATTTTATCAAGCGATTCAGCCGTGGTATCCGCGATTTTCATGCCTTCATCTACCTTCGAGATAGAATCTTCGATGAGTGCAGTTGTTTCTTGTGCGGCTTTTTGGCTTCGTCCGGCTAAGTTTCGCACCTCTTCTGCAACGACAGCAAAACCTTTGCCGTGGGCACCCGCTCTTGCCGCCTCAACAGCGGCATTTAGTGCGAGAAGATTGGTCTGAAACGCAATGTCTTCAATCACCTTGATGATTTTGGAAATGTTATTAGAAGACTGTTTAATGCCGTCCATAGAGGATAACATCTTTCGCATCTCGTCGTTGCCTTCTGTCGCATTGCGCATAGAGGCGTCAGACAACGTATTGGCTGTCTTAGAGCTTTCTGCGTTTTTATCGGTTTTCTGGCTGATGCCATAAATGGCATTGGTCAAATCTTCAATTGAGGCGGTTTGCGTATTGGCACCATCCGCCAACATTTTTGAAGAGGCAGAGATTTGTCTTGCGCCTTCCGTCACGCTTTCGGTTGCGTTTGTAATTTCGGATAGCACTTTGTTAAAGTTTGAGACGATGGCGTTAATCGAGTCTTTCATCTGCACAAAGTCGCCTACGTAGTCTCTTGTAATCATAACATTTAGTTTGTTGTTCGAAACCGCTTGCAATACGGAAGACACCTCTTGTATGTAGGAAGACACCGTTTGGAGCGTATCATTGATGGAGGCTTTTATGGTGAGGAAACTGCCTTCATAGTTGCCGTTGACACTGACATCCAGTTTGCCCTTTGAAAAATCTTCCAAAACGGCGGCGGCTTCTTGTATCGGCGCATGGATTGATGCCATCATGCCGTTTAGTTGTTCGATAATCGATTTCCAGTTGCCGCCAAACCCTGATACGTCGGCACGAACGGACAAGTCGCCGCGCTTCGCAGCATTCACCATGCTTGTCATCACTTGGTCGGTTTTTTTCAGTTCGGCACGAAGGTCTTCTACGACTTGGGTCGCAAGGTGTTTTTTGCCAGGATAGTTCTTAATAGGTGCATTAAAATCGCCTTTGCCGAAACCACCGACACAATTTAAAATCTCGATGGTACTGCCGATGTAACTGTCTACCATGCCATTGATATGATTGACGGCGTCTTGGTAGGATGCTTCAAAGGTTTGCGCATCGATGCGATAGTCGATATCGCCGGCTTCGTGCTCGGACGCCATTTTCGTCATTTCAGTGATCAAACGGGCGTACGTTTTGGAAACGTCATTGACACTTCGTGAAAGAGCACCGATTTCGTCCCCGCCATATAGCTTGACCTCTGTCTCAAAATAACCGGCGGCGACGAGAGACGCGCGCTTGTTAACAAGGTTAATCGGCCTGACAATGAGGTGCTCTAACGTAAACGCGATGAAGATCGAAAACCCAATCGCAACCAACAAGGCAATCAGCATGATAATGGTCGTATCTTCACGGAGTGCCTCGATCTTGCCGCTCGTAAGCTCTGCATTTTTGTTAGAAATTTCAAGAAGCGTATGCAGGCTCGTGGAAATTTGATCGGAAATAGGGTCGATTTCTTTTAAAAAGTAAGCGAGCGCTTGGGCATCTTTGCCGTCAGACATCAGTTGAATGAGTTGTTGCTGGTCATTCACGATGGTGTTAGCGTTTGTTCTTATGCCGTCCAGACAAGCTTGGGCTTCGTCTTGGGTTGCAACGTGGTATTCGGTAGATTTGTCATAAGCGTCGAGGGAAGTAAAAAATGTTTTTTCATATGTAGTCAATTCGGTCGCAGAATCGTTTAGGTTGCTTTTTGATTTTGCCATTACGATGTCTCGATGGATGGATGTGATCTTGCCAAAGGCATTGGCCATTTCTGCCAAATCACCGTTGGGCTTGGTGGCGTATTGATCCATTTCATCGCTATAATTTGAAAGTCTATCCATGTTGACAAGGGCGACGGTAACCAATGCGATGGATATAAAAATTAGAATGGCGAAGGAAAGAATAAATTTGTACTTTAATTTCATGTTTACAATGGGATGAAAATTCTTGTACGTCTTCTGGTTGTTTTGATTCATAGCACAGTTCTCCTCTTAATGTTCAGATTGATGGTTCTATCTTGCGTGCAACATAGTAGAGTATAGCACAAGGCGCTCGAAATGTGAAATGAAAATCAAGCGCATGAGTTTACATGTTTATTCCAGCGACAAAAGCGTACGAATGACAAAGCCGGATATGATAAGCCCAGCCGCAGAAGGCACGAAGCTTATACTGGCGGGTGTCCGCCTTTTTGACGTGATTTCTTCGCTACTCTCAGGGGTGCGCGGTGGCTCCTTCGAGAAGCAAACAGTCAAATCTGTGATGTTCCGTTTTTTTAACTCTTTTCGCATCACCTTCGCGAGAGGGCATATCGATGTTTGGCTGATGTCGGCGAGCTCTAGCCGCTCGGGATAGATCTTATTGCCTGCGCCCATGCTGCTGATGATTTGTATATGGTGGTGCTTTGCGTATTCGATGATGGCCAATTTGCTTGTAACGGTATCAATGGCATCTACCACAAAATCGGTTTCATCTGTGATCCATTCAGATAGGTTGTCAGCTGTCACAAACGCCTTGACCGCCGTCACGTTTGCATCGGGGTTAATGTCTAGTATCCGTTCTTTCATGGCATCCACTTTTGCTTGCCCAATTGTTTTATGATTGGCGTGGATTTGTCTGTTGATATTGGTCAGGGCGATGTCGTCACTGTCAACCAGCGTAAGATGGTTTATGTTGCACCTAGCAAGGCTTTCGGCTACGTAAGAGCCGACGCCCCCGATGCCAAAGATAACGACGCGTCGCGCGCATAAGGTCTCAATTGCGGCCTCCCCCAAAAGCATTTTTGTTCGTTCGTACCAATAAATCATAAATATATATCCCCTTTCTTCCCCCTTGTGGAACTATGTGTGCCATTCGTTGGCTATCATATGAGACAAACTATAGCATATGATTAATTTATAGGTCAATATGCTGTTTCAAATGGCAGACCATAGGGGGAATCAAAATATGGTTGACTTTTTTTCTGTTCAATTAAAGAAAAGCAGTGCCAAGCCACTTTATTTGCAATTGGGCGACATACTTTCGGGGTTTATCAAAGACGGCACATTAAAACCACACACAAAATTACCGCCCATTCGAAGAATGTCAAAACTGTTAAACGTCAACGTGGTGACCGTTGTGAGCGCGTATAAATATTTAGAAAGCCAGACGATGGTGTATACCCGAGAGGGCAGTGGCACGTATGTAAGCGGTGCCGTCGAGCCATGGTCGGGGGGCGTAGGGTTCGGTGGCGGCGTCGATATGACGCACAGCATTAATTTTGCCCACACGTCGATCTCAGCAGAGCTGTTTCCATGCGAGAGCTTTAAAAAAATCTTTGCAGAGGTCTTGGATAGAGACAGGGGCACGGCGTTTTCGAATCGGGACCCGTTGGGGGAGGCGTCTCTTCGAGAGGGGTTGGTACGCATTGTGGCAAACGATCATATCACGGCAAAGGTTGACAACCTCCAGATCATTCCATCGGTGCTAGACGGGGTAGAGATGATAGCGGCGCTGTATCTTAGTGCAGGGGATGTGGTGTTTGTGGAGTCGCCGTCCACACTGCTCACGACCCATCTGTTTTTATCACGGGGGATAAAGGTTGTCGAAATTCCTTTAAACGACAACGGGATGGACATGGAGGTGCTGTATGCGATGATCAAACTGCACAAACCAAAACTCATCTACGCATCGCCCCATCACCAAGTGCCCACAAACTGCACCTATTCTATGGAGACAAAGTTGGCGCTGTTAGACGTGGCGGCGAAGGAACACATACTAATAATAGAAGAAGATTGTTTGAGCCATCTTCATTATGGCGAGGAAGACATTGCCTCGCTTCGGTCGTTGGATCGGCAAGAGGTAGTGGTCTACATCAGGTGTTTCTCAAAATTTTTTTTGCCGGATATGAATATCGGATTTATCGTATACAACGATGCATTGATGAAAAAACTAGCCGACAGAAAAAGCAAATCGTTGCCGCAAGTGGATGGCTTCATACAAAAGGGAATGGATCTCTTTATCCGTAACCAGTACGAAGAGCATAAGCGCCGCCTACAAGCATACTATGGCCAAAAGTACAAAACGGTTCTCGCCTATGCCAATCAATACCTCGCGGCATGGTGTGCGCCAAGCGCGCCGGGTGGGGGTCTCGCGTTTTGGTTTAAGCTGTTTGACGAGACGATTGCCATTGACACAGTATGTGACGGGCTGTTACGACAAGGCATCATTCTACAGCCATCGCACTTGTTCTATCGAAACCATCCCGCCAAGCCCCACCTTAGGGTTGGGTTCTCAAACGTGACAGAGGAAGAAATTGAGCGTGGGTTTTCTAAAATCGACTATTTTTTTCGGGCATATTAAACAGGTTCTAAAGAATAACATGCAAAATGTTTAGTCGAATGTATAGATAGCACTTGTTAGAACGTCATAATAATAGTATACTAGGAAATAAGGAAAGTTTACGTCAGGAGGTGTACGCATGGCGATTGCGATGAGAGAAGTAAGAGTGAGAAAAGATCAATTGGAACCGGACATGATCCTAGCCAAGGATATGGTGTTTGATGATGGACGGGTGCTAATTAAAGAAGGTACACTCTTGACGAAGGAAGACATTCAAAAAATACGATCGTACAATGCCGAATATATCAATATAGCCAAGCATCATGTCGTCGCGGAGGATCAAGACAGGGCGGTCAGCACAAAAAAAATTGTGACGTCGGATGGTGTCGAATTTGATATCGAGGTGAACGAAGAAAAAGAACCCGAAATCATTGAGACAATTTCTAGGGCGTTTGAAGGCAAAAAAACACCGTCTGAATTCGAAGCGTTAAAAGTCGAGAACGATCCCAAATTTATCGAGTTTTCAAGAAAACATTCTGCCATTGAAGCAAAAATAAAAAAACATATCATTGCAATCAGCCAAGGGGGCGAGATTGTGGTGGATGAACTATATGATATGCCAAACTCCATTGTGACCGATATGGATATAAAAGGTGATTTATTTGCCTATTTAAACGGTCTTCAAATGCGGGCAGACCATACGTTTTCGCATAGTGTGAATGTAGCGATTTTGTGCAATCTTTTTGCCTATTGGCTTGGCTACAAAGAAGAAGAGGTTGTAGAGATCACGTTGGCTGGTATTTTACATGATATCGGTAAACTAAAAATTGACGAGAAAATTTTGAACAAGCCAACCAAACTGACAGCGGACGAGTTTGAGATGATTAAAAAGCATACGATTTTCGGCTATAACATGGTGGAATATAAACCACTGAGCCGAAATATAAAGAATGCAATCTTGATGCACCACAAGCGCCCAGACGACGACGACAGCTATCCCTTTGGCGTTTCGTATAACAACGTGAGCAACTACGCAAAGATCGTGGCGATTTGTGATATTTATGATGCGATGACAGGCGAACGACCATACCGCAAAAAACATTCGCCCTTTGAAGTCATTCATTATTTAGAGAGAGATTCCCTTGGCGTGTTGGACACCCGATTTTTGTTTGTGTTTCTGAGCAAAATAAGCAACTCCCTCATTAACTCGTGGGTGAAGCTTTCGAACGGCGACGACGCGAAAATTATTTATATTAATAGCAACAATCTGTCCAGGCCGATTGTGCGTACGACAAAAAACCAGTATTTTAACCTGTCAGAACGAAAAGACATTAATATACTGGATCTGTTGTAAACAGCTTGCTCTGCGAGAAAATAACAAGTCATATTTGGCTTGTTATTTTTTTGGAACTGCCTAACGTTCAGTACCATTTATTACAATATATATAGAAAGGATTTTGTATCATGTCGCTGTTTTACTATATCATCATCATGCTGGTCGCCATATTGATTTCAAATTTGATCAATCGATTTGTGCCGTCCATATCCATTCCAATTATACAAATTGCATTGGGCATATGCGTGGCGCTTATCCCGCTGGATTTTACATTGCAGTTAAATCCAGAACTGTTTTTAATCTTGTTTATTGCTCCCTTGCTGTACAACGATAGTATGCTATCGGATAAAAAATCACTGTGGGCATATAGAAAGCCAATCACAATGATCGCGTTTGGCTTGGTGTTTATTACCGTGGTGGGTGTTGGATATTTGGTCAACCTGCTTATCCCATCGATACCGCTTGCCGCCGCGTTTGCGCTAGCGGCATCATTAGCGCCGACAGACGCCGTAGCCGTCAGCTCCCTTGCAACCAGAATAGACATTCCCCATCCCATCATGGACATACTTGAGGGCGAATCGTTAATCAACGATTCATCTGGCATTGTAAGCTTTCAATTTGCGGTGGTCGCAATGGTTACAGGTGGTTTTTCGCTCGTGCATGCCGGAACGCGGCTTGTCGTCGTGGCCATAGGCGGCATTTTGCTTGGCTTGCTTTTTGCGCTATGCAAATATAAATTTGTGACGTGGATTCGCTCACTGGGGATGGAAAACATCACCCTACATATTCTGATCGGCGTGTTGACACCGTTTTTCGTTTATATGGTTGCAGAATTAATGGAGGTAAGCGGCATATTGGCGGTTGTGGCATGCGGGATCGCGCAACCCAGCACAATGAAAAAGCTTAATCCCGAAATGGTTCGATTCAATTTGGCTTCCAACAGCATTTGGTCGGTGCTCTCGTTTACATTAAACGGACTTGTGTTTTTGATCTTGGGCACGCAACTCCCAAGCGTCATGAAAGTCGTGTGGGACAAATCGTCTGTGGACAATATGAAGATCGTCGGATGCATTGTTGCGTTCACAACAGCGCTCCTGCTGATTCGATTTTTATGGTCACTTCTTACCATTGACAAAAAACATTATGCAAGTGAAGAACAAACACTAACCAAAATCAGAGCGAGCGTTATCATTTGCCTATGCGGCGTCAGAGGC
This sequence comes from Eubacteriales bacterium, assembly GCA_031546735.1. Lineage (GTDB taxonomy): Bacteria > Bacillota > Clostridia > Lachnospirales > JAVBJY01 > JAVBJY01. The sequence continues at coordinate 8,328 of JAVBJY010000112.1, read as the reverse complement.
ACCGTCACGCTTGCTACTGCTATGTCTATCCCGTTTCTGTTAAGCGATCATAGCCCGTTTCCAGAGCGCGACTTAATTATTTTTATCGCTTCGGGTGTCATTCTTTGTACATTGCTGTTGTCTAACTTTGTGTTGCCGCTACTGTTTAAAAGCAACAGGAACGAAAGCGTCTTTGAGAGCGAAAGCGATGCCTGTGTTGAAATCTTTCATAATGTCATAATGGAATTGAATCACCTGATCGACGATGAAAATAGGCTTGCCGCTACCCAAATCATATGGGAATACAATAGCCGTAGCACAGCCATGCAACAAAAGCACAGCAAAAATGCAGCGGAGGAAGAGGAAGAACACAGGCTAAAGCTGATGGCCTTGGCTTGGGAGCGGCAAAACACAAACGAACTGCTTCTGCGCGGGCAGGTTGATGAAGTTTCTGCACAGCATTATTTAGACATCATCGATATACACTTTGGCTTGCATTCAAATCATAAGTTTATATCCGTTAATCGATTGAGACGATATGCCATGTGGATGAAGCATTTACTTCGCTTTGGCATGATGAAATCAAGCAAGAGCGTCGACCGAGAAAAAATGGTCGACATTAGAAGTGCGAACCATGTGTTTGTTTTAGAAAAACTAAAAGAGTTAAAGACAATGCGAGACACCCCGGTTATCAACAAAATGATAGGCAATTATGAATTATCCCTTGCGGCGATGCAAAGCGGGCTGCACGAAAGGGGCAAACCCGCTGAAACCAATATATCCGAAACGAGCCTCGCAGATATGGCCGCTGTCGCCTTCCAGATCGAACGCGATAACATTCAAGAGATGTTCGAGAATGGACGCATTTCCAGAGAGACCTCTAAAGATATGAGAAAAAACATATCTATACTAGAGGCGCAAATCAAGATTGAAGATATTTAAACTATTACTCGCGCGCGAATGTGTTCATCACGAGCGTTTTCTTTTGGTGTTTCTTCTTACTGCAATCGTGCCAATGCAACCACACAATACGACAATAAATCCAATAAGGGCATAATTTGTTGTGTTTTTGTTCGAGTCGGGCTCCTGATGATCTGATCCATAAGAGGGAAATTGAACCTCTTCGTTATCTGAAACTTGAATCACTTTGTTGGGTGCCTGAAAGCGATCGGCTACGATGCCTGCGGTTACCTGAACGGAGGGCGTGGCGGTTATGGTGGGCACAGCGGTTTCTGTTGTCTTTGTGGGTATCGGTTCATTTTTGTTATCCATCGGTTTGTCTTTTTCTGGCGCACTTTGGGCTATCGTTTTAGGTATGGCGGTCTCTTCGGGTGTCGTTGTTTTCACGGTGGCTGGTTGAGGCTGTTGTGCATTTGACGCGCCTGTAGAATACGCTTTCTGTTCACCTAGAGTTGTCTCATTTACTACGTTTGTATGCGCAGTCGGTGTACTGGTTTCGGATATCTCTGCCGTTATAGGCGGAGAGGGAGAAGGCGATGGCGATGTCGATATAGACGTAGATGTAGATGTAGATGTAGAGTGAGATGTAGAAGGTGGCGTAGAAGGCGATGGCGTATTTTCGGGGTCAATCGTTATAGAAGGTTCTGGATTTGGTGTCGGCATCGTTGGTGTTGGCGGTATGGTTTCTGTAGGCGCACTGGCTTTTTCCTTTACAGTGACGAGGATCGATTTCGTCATGGTCACAAGATCGCTATTGGTCACATTATATTTTACCGTGTACACACCCGCCGTATCAAAATCGATATCTCCGTTTTCAATTTGTAGCAGGGCGGTAATATCACCGTCTTTTTCGTCGTGCGCTTGCACACCGTCTAACAAGTCTAGTGCTTCACCAACTGTCGTCGTCCTGTGACTTGACGTTATCTTGGGTACCGACAAATTTGTTACCACTACTTTTATTTGTTTGTTGGTTACCACGTTGGCATTGTTTTTTACTGAATATGTTACGTCATACTCACCCGGGGTGTTGATATCCAATAGACTTTGGTCAACCGTCACCCGACTCGTAATATCACCATCAATCTTATCAAAAGCCCTTACGTCTTCCATTGGTTCAAATGGTTGACCCACTTTTAAAACCGTGCTATAACCATGTATTTCTGGAATAGAGGGTACGACGTTTACCGAAATTGTTTTTGTTGTCGTAACATTGTCATGATTGGTAACAGAATATGTCAACGGATATACGCCTGCGGCATTTCGATTTAAGCCAGTATCATCCACAGAAATGGAACTGATGGTGCCGTCTCTGCTATCGGTTGCAAATACGTTTTCGGCTAAATTGGGATTGCTTCCGGCTTCTATCGTCAAATCATATGCTGTAATAACGGGCACCGACGCTTCTCTTACTGTGTATTTTACTGTTTTTGTGCATGCGTTGCCACTGGCGTTTGTCACGTGATAGGTCACATCATACACGCCTGTTTTATGGATATCCAAATCTGTCTCGACAGTAACTTGATTGCTGATATTGCCGTCTAAATCGTCATGTGCTGTTACATTTTCGATAAAGTTCACATCGCGTCCGACTAAAACGGTTTGATCGGTTGCGTCAATGATTGGAAACACGTCAACCGTCATTTCAAAACTAATTTTTGCGTTGTCGTTATGATCAGAGGCACCCTTAACGGCATAGGTTACCAAGGTTGTTCCGCGTTTTAATGCCTTTAGCTTGTTTGTTGTCACATCATATGCGATAATCGTTTCGTCCTGTGGTTTTGGGTCGTCAAAAATAGCATAGTCAAAGTATTTTCCGATGGTGGTATCACTTTCAAACCGAATGTAGCCACTTTTTAGTGCACCGGTGTAGGGTGCAGAAGCCGACGAGGCAAGCAGCGCATCGCGATCTAGCGTACGATTTAAGTTAAATATTTCAGGATAAATGATTTTTTTGCTAATGTCATATTGTGCTGACACTACAACTCCGCCAACAGGCGGGTTTAGTTCTGCGGTATCGTCAAAATAATTGCCTTGAACCCAAAAATTGGATTTTCCCCGATACGATTCAGGGATACTGCCTGAAAGCCCATTATAGTACACGCCCATTCGGGCTAACAGAGGGCAACCGTCAAATAGAGGCAAGTTGCCTGTGAGATGATTTCTGTCCAATCGAAGGTCGGCCAATTTAGGTAGCTGGAAAGCAGGGATTGTGCCATAGAACTTATTGCTATCAAGTCTTAATGCGGTCAGCTCTTTTAGGTTATTAAAATCTGGCAACGGTTGTTCAAATGAATTTGAATACGCAGTGATGAAGGTTACATACTCTATACCTGTAAACTGGCTAGGCAATCTATCAAGCTTATTTTTAAATATGTTTAGTGTTGTTAGTTTAGGAAACTGAAAATCTGGAACTGCACCCGTTAAATTGTTATAACCAATATCTAATGTCTCTAAATTGGGCAAATTCAAATTTGGGATCTCTCCGCTTAGTTTGTTGTAATATAGGTTTAGTATCTTTAAATTAGGCAGATTAAAATTTGGAATTTCGCCTATAAAATTGTTGGTATAAAGATAAAGTGTTTCTAAGGTAGGCATATCTAAGTTTGGAATGGTTCCCTCTAGCTTACACCGGTCTAACCTTAACTCTTTTAATTGCCTTAAATTTAATATTCCTTCTGGTATATGTTGACCAGAAAAATTTGTAACAACAAAGTTTAGGGTAACGACTTTGTTCAAGTCATCTTGTGTCCAAGGCTCATCTTTTCCTGTAACCCTTTTGATTTCGTCAGTGAGCCATTTTTGATTGTCAAAACTGGCCTTTGTAAATTCTGGCGTTATTGGTGCTTGAAAGGGGAGTAGCAAATTTTTATCAGTGGCGGTGCTTGTTTCTGGTGTGATGGTTGCTTCTTCTGGTGTAGTCGTTTCAGTTGTGTCGGTTGTGTCGGTTGTGTCAGTTGTGTCAGTTGTGTCGGTTGGGTCAGTTGTGTCAGTTGTGTCGGTTGGGTCAGTTGTGTCGGTTGTGTCAGTTGTTTCAGTTGTGTCGGTTGCATCGGTTGTCTCGGCTTCTTGTGGCGTGGTGTTGATGTTTTCATTTATGGTAATGTCATCTGCCATTAACATTTTTGTATTTATCATTACAAAAACAAGAGCCGTATATAGTAATGATTTAGGTTTCATATTATTTTCTCCTATAAAAAAGTTTGCAAAGCAAACTTTTAACCTCTATTCGTGAAGCACCGCGACTGGTCGCGGCTAGGAACAGTGCGAAGCACTTTCCTAACAGATAAAAAAGTTTGCAAAGCAAACTTTTAACCTCTATTCGTGAAGCACCGCGACTGGTCGCGGCTAGGAATAGTGCGAAGCACTTTCCTAACAGATAAAAAAGTTTGCAAAGCAAACTTTAACGTAAATGGTTTGTCTCAATTTAAGTTATTTTGTTGCTAACTGTTTCTTTTTATCCTGTTTTTTATGAGGCAAATTTTTCTTTTTAAGTGAGATGGGCATAAAGAGTTCGCACCACAGTTAGACGCACCGCTTTCATCGTCATTATGAATCCGTACTTGAAAAAAATCGAAAATACGATTATACTGTTAAAGTATACGGCGTGACTGATACGCCACACGTAGAGTATGAATAGTGGGCGTTGATGAAGGGCAGTTAGAACTGCCTCATTTAGGCAGACGGGGGAAATCGTATGAGAAAAATACATAAAGTTCTTATTTTTTGCATTTCATTAATTGGCATCGAATTTTCGGTCTGTGCCTTTGCCTTATTGTATCCGTTGCCATTCATTGCAACGAGAGTCAAAGAGACGTTTGCGTTATATGCGGGCGTAAATTATCTTTTTGCCGCCTGTAGCGCATTTCTCGGTTTATGCTTTTTGATACTGTTGCTTGTTGCCTTGTTTTACCCAAGCGACTCTAATTTTTTAATCCTTGCAAGAAGCAAAGGCAAGATTCAGATTTCGAAAAAGACCATTGAGTCAACCGTGCGCTATAGTTTTAAAAATATGGAGGCGGTTCACTCTTCACGTATAAAAGTGAAAATTAATAAAAATCCGGACAAAACAAAGATTTTGATTCGCTTATCTCTCAGCGATACAAGTGATATCGTTACCCTAACAGAAACCATTCAAAATAACGCCGAAGCTTCTTTGCAACGTTCTTTAGGGCTTGCGATTAAATCGATAAGCATTAGAGTTGTTACCTCTAATCAAAGCAATGTCGTTATAAATGAGAGCCGCGTTATATAGGAGGGAGATCGCGTATGGACTTTTGGAAGCCGTATTTTTGGCGGATCGTGTTTACAGGTGTGGGGTTAATAACAGCGATTTCATTTTTAACGCTTGGCTTTTGGAGGACAGTTGTTATCCTTCTATGCTGTAGCGTCGGATATGTGATTGGAATGCCGAAGGATAAAGAGGTGCGCTTGCCCGAATGGATTTGGTTTTGGCGAGATAGGTGATAAGCAGATGGTTCATTTTGAAAGGTGGCGCTTATGATGGCTGATGTAAAAGCAAAGGACACGTCTACGAAGGTGAGCATTGATGAAGCAAGTGAACACGTCAGTTCGCTAACGTTTGACGACAAGGTGATCAAAAAGATGGCAGGGATGGCGGCAACCGAAATTCCCGGTATTCTTGCGATGAGTGGGAATTTTATCAGTGGTCTTACAGACAAGATACTCAATGCAGACGACCCAACGAAGGGAATCACCGTTGCAGTGGGCAAAAAGCAAGTGGCAATCGACATGAAAGTTGTGTGTGAGTATGGTCGAAACATACCAGAAATTTTTCAAGCCATCGTGGATAAAGTAAGCGGTGTGATTAAAGAAATGACAGGGCTTGATGTCGTAGAAGTGAACGTTCACGTATATGATGTTTTGACGAAAGAGGATTTCAGCCGCCAAATGAAAGGCAAACCTGAGGAAAGACCAGAACTGAATAAAGAAGAGTCACCCGAAGCGCCTCCAACCGTGGAGTAGGGAAGGTGGCAGTACTTCATAAAAACGTAGAGCGGTTTAACAATTTTTGTTAAACCGCTCTACGTTTTTATCGTCGTCGCATGGCGCGGACAAAACAGAGCAACGCGAGAACGAGAATACCGGTTAAGACGATGGCGCCACCCGGCTTTAAATCATATAACACAGAGGCAAACAGCCCGACAATCGTGAACAAAACAGCAAGTACAATCGAGATGAGTACATTTTGCTTGTAGCTTTTGGATACAAGCATGGCGGCGGCCACCGGAATAATCATGAGGGAGGAAATGACAAGTGCCCCCACTGTACGAGCCGAAACCGACACAACGATAGCGGTCAAAAGCGTAAAGATGGTGTTGACGGTTTTGACAGGCACACCAGATAATGCGGCGCTCTCTTCGTCAAATGTAATATAAAAAAGTTCACGGTATAAAATGAACACGGTGACAATGACGACGACACTTAATAAAACGACAGCGTATAGCTCGGTTTGGTTAATGGCGACGATGCTACCAAACAGAAAGCTGTTAAAACTAGCCGGATTTTTAACGAAGCCTGAGGCAATGGCCGCCAGCGCAACCCCAAGGGACAGAACAAGAGCCGTAGCGATTTCCGAGTAGCTTGGAAACGCACGGCGAATATATTCGATAATAAAAGCGGCAATAATGGCAAGCACAACCGCCATCAACACAGGGTTGACAGACAGGCATAGGCCGATTGCGACGCCGGCAAGGCTAGCATGGGATAGGGCATCCCCGATATTCGAAAGCCTTTTCAAGACGATGACGTTTCCAATTAATGGCGTAATGATGGAGATTAATACGGCGACGAGTAGTGCCCGTTGCATAAACCCAAAGGCAAAAACATCTAAAATAAAACCACCTCTTTCTGAATCTATAAATTTTTATGGCTTGTCTACCTTGCAGGTAGAACATCCACGGCAAGTCGGATGCGGCACGGTCATTTGATGCTGAAAAATTTCTGCATCTGTCATTTCAGAGGAGCCGTCGTCGTGGAGTGTCAAAATTTTGTTGGCATGATAGAGGATCGACGATACATCATGGGTCACCATGATGATGGTTTTGCCATGTATCTTGTTTAAGTCGCCCAAAAGGCAACAGATCGAATCGACAGCCTTGGTGTCGATTCCCACGGTTGGCTCGTCCAAAAATATAATAGAGGGGTCGCTCACAAGCGCCTTGGCGATAAAAACCCGCTGCTGCTGACCGCCAGACAGTGCGCCGATCATATGCTTGGCGTGATCCTTCATGCCAACGATGTCAAGTGCATGTAGGATACGCTGTTTATCTTTTTTGGTATGAAATTTAAACAAGCCGTGCTCCGCGTATAAGCCGAGTGATACAATTTCATACACCGTCGCAGGAAAATTCAAATTGAAGCTAGTTGCTTTTTGTGATACGTATGAGATTTGGTGAAACCCACGAAACGATTTTGTGTTCTGCTCCAAAACGGTGATTTCGCCTTCGGTGGGGGTCAAGATGTTTAGCATTAGTTTTAGCAACGTGCTTTTACCCGTTCCGTTGGAGCCTATGATGCACAAAAAATCTCCTTTATAAGCAACAAAGCTTATATTTTGTAAAACATTTCCGCGTTTATCTTCATTGTACCCAAAGGATACATTTTTCACATCGACTACATTCATCTCTTGTACTCCATCAGATTGCAATGTCATTGTAACACCGTTTTCAGCGTTTCCAAATTTTGATACATAACAGAAAAGTAATCTGCGTTCTGCTCTTGCTGTTGTTCCGACAGTGCCTCAAAGGGGCTAAGGGGCAACAGGGTCGCGCCCACTTCGTCGGCGATGGCCGTTGCTACCTTCGTGCTCGAAAACGCATCCGTCAGTATATAATGGATATTGTTAGTTTTCATGATCCGAATGATGTCCACCATTTTCGAAGGTGACGGTTCTGAATCTTTAACAGCGCCCTCGATAGAAATTTGATTGATGCCGTATTCGTGGCACAAATAATAAAAGGCATTGTGGGAGACGATGACATTTTTGCCAGCATAAGGGGCGAGGGTTGTACGGTATGCTTCGCTTAGTTTGGCAAGTTGTTCGGACACAGCGGCAAAGTTTTCTTCGTAGTAGTCTTTGTTTTTCGAATCAACAGAAACAAAGGCATCCTTAATCGCTTTAAACTGTATCAAGGCATTTTCAGGCGATAGCCAGACATGGGCATCAAATACGTCGTCGGAGTCATCTTTGGCGATGTGGCTTAAATCTTCGGCGTTATATTTGGACGCGTCTACAAACTCTGTTGTCTTGACAAATACAATCTTTTCGTTGTCGATGGACTGTTCCAGCTTGTCGATGAATCCTTCCATGCCCAAGCCGTTGTATATAAATACGTCGGCCGTTTGTAGTTGCATCAAGTCGTTCGGCGT